>CAZPCM010000016.1:0-39015 GCA_964585085.1 uncultured Propionibacteriaceae bacterium | reverse complement strand
GGCGTTCATGGTCGAGGCGTACACCGAGGACCAGGCGCCCAACACCAAGGGCGGCATGGACACCCGGACGGTGCTCAAGCTGGATCCGCGGCTGGCGCCGGTCAAGGTGGCGGTGCTGCCGCTGTCGCGCAACGAGGCGCTGTCGCCGAAGGCCCGCGACCTGGCCGCCGAACTCCGGAGACACTGGAACGTCGACTTCGACGACGCCCAGGCGATCGGAAGGCGCTACCGCCGGCAGGACGAAATCGGTACTCCGTACTGCATCACTGTCGACTTCGACACCCTCGACGACCAGGCGGTGACCATCCGCGACCGGGACACGATGTCGCAGGAGCGGGTGGCCCTGGACCAGGTCAGGGGCTACCTGGCCGCGCGTCTTGTCGGCTGCTGAACCGCTGCGGATCGGCGGCCTGGTCGTCGACCCGCCGGTGGTCCTGGCTCCGATGGCCGGGATCACCAACGCCGCCTACCGGCAACTGTGCCGTGAACAGGGCGCGGGGTTGTACGTCTGCGAGATGATCACCTCGCGAGGGGTGGTGGAGCGCAATCCGAAGACGTTCGACATGCTCCGTTTCGACCCGGGGGAGACCGTCCGCTCCGTCCAGCTGTACGGGGTGGATCCCACCGTGATGGCCGAGGCCACCCGGATCCTCTGCGGAGAGTTGGGGGTCGCCCATGTCGACCTCAACTTCGGCTGCCCGGTCCCGAAGGTGACCAGGCGCGGGGGTGGGGGAGCGCTGCCCTGGAAGCGGGACCGGTTGGGCGCGATCCTGGCCGCGACGGTCAACGCTGCCGCGCCGTTCGGCGTCCCGGTCACGATCAAGACCCGGTTGGGGATCGACGCCGACCATCTCACCTATCGTGACGCCGGACGGATCGCCCAGGACAGCGGCGTGGCGGCGGTGGCGCTGCACGCCCGCACGGTGCAGCAGGCCTACGCCGATCACGCGGACTGGGACGCGATCGGCGCCCTGGTCGAGGACCTGACGATTCCCGTCCTGGGTAACGGTGACATCTGGGAGGCCGCCGACGCCGTGCGAATGGTCGAACGGACCGGTTGCGCCGGGGTCGTGATCGGCCGGGGGTGCCTGGGGCGGCCCTGGCTTTTCCGTGACCTGGCCGACGCCTTCGCAGGTCATCCGAGGCGGCAACTGCCGGCGCTGGGCGAGGTGGCTGCGATGGTGCGCCGGCACGGGGAACTGCTGGCCGTCCTGTACGGGGAGAAGCACGGCTTGACCGACCTTCGAAAGCACATGGCCTGGTACTTCAAGGGATTCCCGCTCGGAGGCGACCTGCGACGGTCCCTGGCCATGGTCTCCTCGCTGACCGAGCTGGACGGGCTGCTGGGCGAGCTTGATCCTTCGATCCCCTTCCCGGGCGCCGAACTGGGCAGCCCGCGGGGACGACAGGGCACGCCTCGCGCCAAGGTGGTGCTGCCGTACGGCTGGTTGGAGTCCCGGAGCCTGGGTGAGGACGACCTCTCGGCCGCCGAGTGCGACGTCTCCGGCGGCTGAGCCGGACGGGACCGGGTCTACTGGAGCGCCGGGCTCATCCCGGCGACCATCACGGCAAGGATGAGGAACGGGGCGGCGAGCCCCGCGACGATCGCGATCACGCCCCAGAGTCGACCACGGTTGCCGGCGGCGGCGACGATGCCGAGGATCCAGCCGACGAACCCGAGCAGCGCCAGGGCCAGCAGGCCCATCGTCGGACCCACGATGGCTTCCATCATGGCCGGCGGGATGTCCTGAGCGTCGATCTGGGTGGTGCCCGCGTAGGTGACCAGGTCCCCGTACAGCTGGCCGAGGGGGTAGGCCATCGCCAGGCTGCCGACCAGTGCAAGCACGACCAGACCCGCGCTGATGATGCCCACGATGGGGGACTTCTTCTGGCCGGGGTATTGCGGCGGGGTCGGCAGCGCATGTGCCGGAGTCGGGTAGGCCGCGGGCGGGTAGGCCTGTGGATAGGGCGGCTGGGGATAGCCCTGCGGAGCGTAGGGCTGGGTCGGGCGGTCCTGGGTGGGGTAGGGCTGCTGATACGGCTGCTGCGGGTACCCCTGCTGGGGCGGGGGGAAGCTGCCCTGCCCGGCCCCGGACTGCGCTGCCCCCGATGGAGCCTGGCTACCCCAGGGAAGCGGTTGTTGGCTGTTCTGCGGGTCCTGCGACATCCCGGATCCTCTCATCGGTCAGGAGGTCATGGTAGACCGGCCAAGATGGGACTCATGGCGGAACTCATGCCGCGCGCCATCGCGTGGGCGCACACCATGTCAGGTCATGTCGAAGGGTCGCTGGTTCGAGCCCATCGGGACTCGGCTGCGGTCGTGGCGACCGGCCGTCCGATCTTCCGGGAACAGCGGGAGTCGTGGGAGGCCGAACACCTGCGGCCGGGGGCGAGCCTGGCTCGCGGTGCCGGCCACCGGGCCAGGCCGGAGGATCCCGACCCGGAACGAACCTGCTTCGAGCGGGATCGGGACCGGATCGTCCACTCCACCGCGTTCCGTCGGCTCGCAGGCAAGACGCAGGTCGTCGTCTTCCCGACCGACCACCAGCGGACCCGACTCACCCACGCGCTCGAGGTCGCCCAGATCGCAACGTCGATCGCTCGTGGGGTCGGGGCCAATACCACGTTGGCTGAGGCGATCGCGCTGGCTCATGACTGTGGCCACGGCCCGGGCGGGCACGCGTGCGAGGACGCCTTCGATGTGTTCCTGCCCGGCGGCTATGACCACGGGCCCTGGGGTGCCGACGTGGTGCTGGCCGGCCTGAACCTGTGCGCTCAAACGCTTGACGGCGTCCGGAACCACTCGTGGTCGCGACCGGCGCCGGCCACCGTGGAGGGCGAGATCGTGAGCTGGGCGGATCGGATCGCCTACTGCGCCCATGATCTGGAGGACGCGGCGGGAGCCGGCATCGTCGACTTGGCGGATGTCCCGCCGCTGGTGGTCGAGGTGTGCGGGCGCACCCGTCCCGAGCAGCTGGGCACCTTCGTGAGGGCGGTCGTCGGTGCCGTCACCGAGACCGGCCAGGTGGGGATGGACCCGCGGACCGCGGGTGCACTGGCCGCCCTGCGTTCGTTCAACTACGAGAGGATCTA
This sequence comes from uncultured Propionibacteriaceae bacterium, assembly GCA_964585085.1. GTDB lineage: Bacteria > Actinomycetota > Actinomycetes > Propionibacteriales > Propionibacteriaceae > Propionicimonas. The sequence continues at coordinate 35,922 of CAZPCM010000016.1, read as the reverse complement.
CACCAGGCCGGAGTCGGTCGCCCAGTCCCACGCAGTCGTCAAGGTTCTGCGGGCACTCGTCGAACACTATCTCGACAACCCCGACGCGCTCCCGCTGGCGGTGGGAGCGCGGGGCCTGTCCGAGGTGGAACTGATCCCGGCCGCGGTCAGCTACGTCGCCGGGATGACCGACCGCTTCGCCTTCGACACCGCCACGGCCCTGCTGGGCTGGGATCCGGGCCGCTTGCCCCGGGGCATCGGACGGGACGCCTGATCAGCTAACGATCACTGTCCGGGTATCGACGTCCACCGGTCCACCCTCGCCCCCCGACGGGTCGTCCTCACGGATCTCGATCACGTACGTGCCCGGCCCCAGCGGGATCTGGAAGCTGAACGGGGCGAACGTCTGGCCCTCGGCGGTCATCGCGGTGCCCTCCTTGACCACGGCGCCAGTACTGTCGAGGACGCGCCAGGGCAGGGTGGCTTCGAAGACCGCAGCCTCACCGGTCACCGTCACCGGCGAGGACAGGCGCGCCCCTTCGGCGGGGTCGTTGATCTGCACCAGCAGGCGGACGTCCAAGGGGTCCGCGCGCCCGACCGGCTTGTCCCAGCTCACAGCTCCCCACAGCTCACCGGCCGGCTTGCCCTCGATCAGCAACTGCACCGGGACGCTGCGTTGTGCCGCGGCGGTAGCGGTGTAGACCAGCTGCTGGATCATCAGTGCCGCGCCGGGAGACCCGACATTGGCCCGTCTCGCCTCGGCGGACAGGTCGACCGTGATCTGACCGTTCGCCAGGGTGGCCGAGATCACCTTTGTCTCCGGATTCCAGGTGGTGGCGTAGTCGGGATCCTCGGGCCCGGCGATCATGGTCCGGATCGCCCCCACCAAGGGGTCCCCGGTCACCGGACGAAACTCCCGGGCCAGCTTGAGGTCGGTCCCGGTGTCAGTTAGGAAATAGACCCCGACAAGGGCGGACGCAGAGGTCGGGGTCGCCGTCGCCGTGGTGGTCGGCGGGCTGCTGGAGGAGACTGACGGGCTCGGCGTGGGGCTGACCGACGGAGAAGCCGTCGGGCCCGCACATCCGGCGAGCAGGACCGCCGCGAGGACGGCGTACAGGAGGGTCTTGTCTGGTCGGTGCATGCCCACTCCTCTCGTGGATCCCCTCCAGTGTGACACTGCGTAGACTGCGTGACCGTGGCGGGGCTGATCAACGAGGAGGACCTGGCGACCGTCCGGGAACGCTCCCGGATCGAGGACGTCGTGGGCTCCTACGTCACCCTCCGTCCGGCCGGGGGAGGTTCACTGTCGGGGCTGTGCCCGTTCCACGACGAGAAGACCCCCTCGTTCCACGTGACCCCGGCACGCGGCTACTACTACTGCTTCGGCTGCGGTGAGGGCGGCGACGTGATCAGCTTCGTGCAGAAGATCAGCACGGTCTCCTTCAGCGAAGCTGTTGAATTCCTGGCCGACCGAGTCGGAGTGCAGTTGCGCTACAGCGAAGGCTCCGGTCAGCGCCCCGAACCCGGACTGCGCGTACGGATCCTGGAGGCTAACCGGGTGGCCGCGGAATTCTTCGCGTCCCGGATGACCTCTGCCGAAGCACTGGTCGGACGCCAGTTCCTCGCCGAACGCGGCTTCGACCGCGACGTCGCCGAGCGCTTCGGGATCGGCTTCGCACCGACCGGAGGACGCGAGTTGGGCGGCTTCTTGAAAGGGCGCGGCTTCAGTGAAGCGGAACTGGTCAAGGCGGGGCTGATCCGTGAGGCGGGGTGGGACTTCTTCCAGGGACGGCTGGTCTGGCCGATCCGGGACGCCGGACGGTCCGTGCTCGGGTTCGGGGCGAGGCGGCTGTTTGAGTCCGATCGGATGCCCGCCAAGTACCTCAACACGCCCGAAACGCTGGTCTACAAGAAGTCGAACGTGCTCTACGGGCTCGATCTGGCCCGCGGGAACATCGCGCGCAAGAGCCAGGCCGTGGTGGTGGAGGGCTACACCGACGTGATGGCTGCCCACCTGTCCGGGGTGGACACGGCGGTGGCCTCCTGCGGCACCGCCTTCGGCGAGGAGCACGCGCGCCTGCTGCAGAGGCTGATCGGCGCTGGGGGAGTCGCCGGTGGAGAGGTGATCTTCACCTTCGACGGCGACGCCGCCGGACAGGCCGCGGCGCTGAAGGTCTTCAAGGGGGACCAGAACTTCATCGCCCAGACCTACGTGGCGGTCGAGCCGACCGGCCTGGACCCCTGCGACCTCCGGTTGCAGCACGGCGAGGCGGCCGTTCGTGAGTTGGTCTCGCGGCGGGTGCCTTTGTACCGCTTCGTGATGAAGAACACCATCGCGCAATTCGACCTCGACCGCGCGGACGGACGGCTGGCAGCGCTGCGCGCTGCAGTTCCGTTGGTCAGCAGCATCCGCGACTCCTCCCTCGTGTCGGGCTACCTCCGTGAACTCGCCCAGCTGATCGGCATGGATCCCGACGAGGTGCGGGCTGAGGTCAAGCGGGTCGGCCGTCGTCGTCCCGTCCCGACAGCCTCGCCTCGGGGCGAGCGTCCGCCTCCGCCAGAGACAGAGCCGGTGCTTCCGGCGGTGGATCTGCCGGATCCTCGTGACCGGAGGCTGGAGGCCGAGCGCGGCACCCTGCGGCTGATGGTCCGGGCACCGCAGTGCTTCACTCACGACTGGAATGAGCTCAGCGTCGAGGACTTCACCCACCCCGCCTACCGTGCGGTCTTCGAAACCGTCGCTGCCGGTGCCGGGAACGCCTCAGGTGCGCAAACCCCAGCCAACAGTGGTGACCCCGTCATCGACCAGGTGATCCTTGCCCTTGCCGTGGAACCGACCCTGCGTGAACCGAGTGCCGCCTACGCCGCCGAGTACGCCGCACAGCTGCGACTGCTGACCGTGGCGCGACGGATCGCCGCACTGAAGTCGCGGTTGCAGCGCACCAACCCCGTTGACGAACAACCTGAGTACAACAGGATGTTCGCACGCCTGGTGGAACTGGAAAAGGCCCGCAAGGAGTTGCTGGCGGTCGCCATGGGGCCTGCGTTGTGACATCGTCCACAGCCTCGGTGTTGTCCTGATGTTGCTCCACAGATGAGCCGCCGGCGGCCGTTGCTGCGCCTCAACCGGGCCACTGTTGAGCCATGGCTGATTCGCACGATCTCACCCTCCTGACCGCCGCGGAAGAGACCCGCCTGGCCCTGACGATCGAGGCCGGTGTGCTCGCCGGGGACGCCCTTCGGCGCGGACTGCATCCGTGCGACGCGACGACCTCGGAGCTCCTTCGGCTCGAATTCCAGGGCCGGGAGGCGTGGCAGCGCTTCCTGCTGGCGAACCTGCGCCTGGTCTGGATGGTTGCCCGACGAGAAGCGCGACGCACCAGGTTGCCGGCCGAGGACCTCTTTCAGGAAGGGTTCGTCGCACTCGCCGACTCGCTGCAGAGATACGACTGCCGTCGTGCCCGGTTCTCCACGTATGCGCTGCCGCGGATCCGCCAGCACGTGGCGGAGGTCGCTGCCGGGCGACTAGGCGAGGTTCCGCTGCCGCGGAAGCGGGCGCTGATGATGCGACGGGCGTTGGGTCTGGGTGCGGCCTTGTCGCAGGATCACGGACGCACGGTCGGAGTACACGAGATCGCCGCTGCGCTCGGCCGAAGCGAGGCCTGGACGGCCGAGCTGCTCAGTTACGACTGCCCGCCCGCCCGTTTGGACGATGCGGACGCCTCGGTGCTCGCGGCCTCACTGGTGTTCCCCTCCTCGTCCGATGACGCCGATGCCTGCGAGTCGGTCAGGACCGAGGTTCTTCGGCTTCCGGTGGATCAGCGCGAGGTCATCATGCTGCGGTTCGGCTTCCGTACCGGCCAGCCGCAGGCCTGCGCGGAGGTGGCGGACAGACTGCGGATGAGCCAGAGCACCGTCCGTCGTCTCGAGCGCCGCGCCTTGGCCCGCCTCCGGGGCAGTGCGCTCGCCTCCTGATGTCGAAGGGACCCACAATGGTCCGCATGGCTCGATTCACCCGCGAACCCGATCGTGGTGTCATGGACTCGTTGACGCGTCACCTGGGCCGACGCCCTCGAATCCTGGCCTGGGCCAGGACCGATGACGGAGTTGCCGTGGGGCTGGCCGATCGGCTGGTCTTCGGGGGACAGGCCCAATGGCGTGAGCAGTTGTGGCATCTGGTGGTTCGCGGCAGCTGGGACCAGCCCTCGGGCACGTTGCGCTGGACCCGAGACGACGGCGCCCACGAGTGGGTGCGACTCACCGAGCCGGGCCGTCTGCCGGAACTGTTCAACGAACGGGTCGGCGCCAGCATCGTGTTGCAGAAGGCGGTGGACCTTCCTGGCGGCGGATCTGTGCTGGCCACCTTGCGTCGCGATCTGGGAACTCCTGACGCACCATTGATCTGGCGTGTGCAGCCCCGGGGGCGCGTGCGGCTCGACGATCCGTCGGTGCAGCAGGCCCTGACGGCGGAGCTTGACCGGCTACGATCCGAATACGACATCTCGTGAAGTTCTGGTAACGTTGCGGATCGCGCAAGCCGCGATCCCCTGTAGCTCAATTGGCAGAGCGTCGGACTGTTAATCCGTAGGTTCCTGGTTCGAGTCCAGGCGGGGGAGCTCCCAACAAGAGCGCTCTGACAAGGTGAAACACCAGTCAGGGCGCTCTTTGCTGGGCGGAGGAGAAATCGGCCGGCTCAGCTTGCGTGACACCTGGACGAGGCAGCGTGGTCGAGGTGGCTATCGGACGTTGCCTGGTGCACGCCCGACGGCGTTTCGATGGCCGGAAGCGGGACCATGAGACTCGCCGGTATCCGCTACCCAGTCGCCTTGTCGGCATCGCTTTCACCGGGGTAGCGGACCCCGAGCTGCCGGCGGGAGTCGTCCATGATCTCCAGCACCGTGAGCGAGTCGTCCCAGGGCATAAGCGGCGACTCGAGGCCCGAATCTGCCACCATCTGGGCGAAGTGGCCGATCTCGTAGGCCATGGCGGCATGGCCGGCCAGGCCTTGGGGCGGGCTTGCCGTCACAGCGCCATCGGCGGCAACCAGGCGCACGTGCCCCGGTCCGTAGAACCCGTCGTCCAACTCGATGCGGGCCTGCGTCCCGACGATGTCGGCCGCCCTTCGGGTTTCAGCGGCCAGGGTGGTGTGCACCAGCGCCTGGGCATGCACGTGCTGGGGAAAGCCCCCCAGGGTGAGGACGGCCTGGCGATCCACGCCGGTCTCGGTCAGGGTGCCATGGGCATGGATCGATCCTGGCGTCCCCAGCACGAAGACCGCGTAGGAGACCGCGTAGGAGCCGAGGTCGAGCAGTGCACCACCGGCCAACTCCGGGTCTGTCAGCCGTGGCACCTGGACCAGGCGGCGTCCGTGGTCGGCGGTGAACGACTCCAATTCGCCCAGCGCTCCGTCGGCGAGGAGTTGCCGCACAACATCGGTTCGCGGCAGGAAGCGTGTCTTCATGGCCTCCATCAGCGCCACGTTGTTGGTTCGCGCCGCGGCCATGAGGTCTCGGGCCTCGGCGGCGTTGCGGGTCATGGGCTTCTCGACCAGCACGTGCTTCCCGGCTTGGATCGCCAGGAGTGCCTGGGCGTAGTGCTCACTGTGCGGAGAGGCGATATAGACCGCCTGGACGGCGGGGTCGGCCACGAGGCGTGCGTAGCTGTCGTGCACTGTCGGGATCTGGTGTCGGTGCGCGAACTCCTCAGCACGTGGTCGGCTGCGTGAGGCGACCGCCGTCAAGCGCTGGCGTGTGTGCGTGAGGGCCGCTGTCGCGAAGGACGCCGCGATCCCGCCGGGTGCGAGGACACCCCAACGGATCGTCGGAGCCTCCCTCGGATCTGGAGTCCGGGGTACGGGCAGCGTGGCCCCAACTCGGTGCGAGTTCACGTGGGAGTCCTCTCAGTGGTCGTTCGGCGCGATTGCCCAGCGTCCCCCCAAGTCTTGCCGAGCTCGCGTTACCAGGCTCCGGCTAGCCTCCACAAGGTGAACCGAATCCTCCTCCTGCTGCTGCCGGTGGCCATGCTGCTCAGCGGCTGCGCGCAACTGATGGGCACGTCGAACTGGGACCGGATCGAGGTCACCTATTCGGCTGCGGCCTCGGACCCCGACGGCGGTTACACGCTCACCTTGACGCCCGCCGAAGCCAGCTACTCCGTCGGCGGGAGGCGTCAAACCACCGAACTCCCACAGGGCACGTGGGACGCAGCGGTGACCGCCGTCCGAGCGCTCGGCCAGCGCGAAGGACAGCCGTGCGCCGACGCGCAGACGATCGAGATCACAGCGAAGGCCGCAGGACGGGTGAGCCAAACCTTCGCCGCCACCAGTTGTGAAGCCGGGGAGGTCTTCAACCGGGCGAAGCAGCTGGTGGACATGATCCTTCAGCGAATCACCTGACCGGGCCGCGAGGGCCGCCTGTGACAACTGTTCGACGCCCAGCGTGTCGGCGAACGGGCTGAAACGCGGGCCCCTAGGCTCGCCGCACTCATACCCAACAAACGGAGGTTGCTGATGCGACGAGCATCTCTCGCCCTGGCTGCACTGACGTTCTTCGGCGTGGCCCTCACCGGCTGCGCTTCGACTTCGAACACGATCGAGATCGGCGGCGTGGGCGAACTGACCGGCGATATCCCCGCGGTCGGGGCGTCGTACAAGAACGCAGCCGCAATGGCTGTGAAAGAGGTCAACGACGCCGGCGGCCTCGAGGTCGGTGGCAAGAAGTACCCGATCAATCTCACCATCGAGGACAACGCCGGCAAGGCTGATCAGTCCGCTGCTGTCACCACGAAACTGATCACCCAGCAGAACGTCGTCGCCATCGTCGGCCCGAACGCCAGTCGTTACGCCATCCCCGCCTCGGAGATCGCCGAGAGCAGCAAGGTCATGTTGATCAGCCCGTGGTCCACCAACCCCAAGCTGACACTGGACGCCAAGACCAACCAGCCGAAGAAGTACGTGTTCCGCGCAGCCTTCATCGACGACTTCCAGGGCCAGGTGGTTGCCAAGTACGCCTACAGCACGCTGAAGGCCATGAAGGCGGCCGTCCTCTACGACGTCGCGTCGGAGTACAACAAGGGCATCGCCGAGGTGTTCAAGAGCACGTTCGCCCAGATCGGCGGGCAGGTGGTCGCCTTCGAGACCTACACCACCAATGACAAGGACTTCACCGCCCAGCTCACCAAGATCAAGGCGGCCGCGCCGGACGTCGTGTTCCTGCCGAACTACTACAGCGAGGTCCCGCTGCAGATCAAGCAGGCCAAGCAACTGGGCATCAGCGTGCCGTTCCTGGGCAGCGACTCCTGGGGCAGCGCCGAGTTGTTGAAGCTGTGCGGCACCGACTGCGAGGGCTACTACTTCTCGACGCACTACGCACCTGACAACGCCACCCCGACGGCCAAGAAGTTCATCGACGCGTACTCGGCGAAGTACGGCGCCACGCCGGACGACGTCGCGGCCCTGACCTACGACTCGTTCGGGCTGCTGTTCACCGCGCTGAAGAGCGCCGGCAAGGTGGATCGCCAGGCCGTGCGGGACGGGATGGCCAAGATCTCCAACTTCGCCGGCGTGACCGGCACGATGAAGTTCACCGAAGGCTCAGGCGATCCGGTCAAGAGCGCGGTCATCCTTCAAATCAAGGACGGCAAGTTCGTCTACGTGACGAATGCGACCCCGTGATCGCGATGATCGGCTCACCGGCGCGGCCGTGAGCCGGTGAGCCAGAACCCGACTGCTTGAGGACAGGGCCGACCCCTCCGGTCACCCTGTCCTCAAGCGGCCGCCACTCCCGCCTGTCCCGCCCACGACGAAGGCTGTCCATGACCTACTTCCTCCAGCAGTCGCTGAACACCCTGCAATTGGGCAGCATCTACGCGCTCATCGCGCTGGGCTACACGATGGTCTACGGCATCCTCACCATGATCAACTTCGCGCACGGCGACCTGTTCATGGTCGGTGCCTTCGCCACCTTCGTGGCCGCGGTGGTGTTCGGGCTTCCCTTCGTCCCGACGCTGCTGGTCTCCATGGTCTCGGTGGCGCTGCTCGGCGTCCTGATCGAACGTGCGGCCTACAAGCCGCTGCGCCAAGCGCCTCGGGTCTCGGCCATCATCACCGCACTCGGGGTCGGCATCCTGCAGGAGAACGTGATCCTGGCCATTGATCCCTACCCGGAGAGCATCCCGCCGCTCATTCCCAACACCGTCTGGACCGTGGGAGGCGTGTCGGTGTCTCTGCTGCAGGTCATCATCGTCTGCGTGTCGGTGGTCCTGATGCTGCTGCTGGACTTCATCGTGCGAAGAACGATGGTGGGTATGGCGATGCGCGCGATCTCCTGGGACAAGAACACCGTGCCCCTGCTCGGGGTTCCGCTCAACCTGATCATCTCGGTCACGTTTGCGATCGGCGCCGGGCTGGGGGCCGCCGCCGGGACCCTGTACAGCCTTGCCTTCCCGGTGATCGATCCCTACATGGGCATCATGGTCGGCTGGAAGGCGTTCATCTCCGCGGTGGTCGGTGGTATCGGCAACATTCGCGGGGCGATGATCGGCGGGTTCATCCTGGCTGCGGTGGAGGTCTTCGTGGCCGCGTACGGCCAATCGAGCTTCCGCGACTTCGTCGCCTTCGCCCTCCTGCTGGTCCTGCTGATCTTCCGTCCGTACGGGATCCTGGGCAAGCCGCAGATCCAGAAGGTGTGACCGTGACGACAGAATCCACCTCGATGCGTGCAACCTGGAGCGCCCGCTGGTATGCGCTCCTGGCGAACCGTCAACTGCCGACCATCCTGCTCCTCGGGGGGCTGGTCCTGTCCTTCGCCATCCCCGCGCTGGGTCTGGTTGACCAGTATCTGCAACTCGTGCTGATCTACGTGGGGATCAACATCATCCTTGCCGCCAGCCTCAACCTGGTGAACGGCTACATGGGTGAATTCTCCGTGGGCCACGCCGGATTCATGGCGGTCGGGGCCTACGTCGCCTCGATCCTCACCGTCCGGGTCTTCCCGTCCGAAGCCCAGGAGTGGTTGTTCCCTCTTGCGCTGATCGCCGGCGGTGCCGTCGCGGCCATCACTGGCCTGATCGTCGCCATCCCGTCGTTCAGAACACGCGGGGATTACCTCGCCATCGTGACCCTGGCCTTCCTGATGATCGTCAAGTCGGTACTGGAGAACATCGAGGCAGTCGGTGGGCCGCGCGGCTTCCTGGGCATGGCCAAGCTCACCACCTTGTCGTGGACGTTCGTCTGGGTCGTGTTCGCGATGTGGTGTCTACGCAACTTCGTGTACTCCACCTACGGACGGGGCGTGATCTCCATCCGCGAGGACGAGATAGCCAGCGATCTGATGGGCGTGGACACGCGGCGGGTCAAGCTGTTCGCTTTCACGCTGTCCGCCTTCTTCACCGGCGTCGCGGGCGGGCTCTACGCCCACGTCCTGCTCTTCATCAACCCGCGCTCGTTCGACCTGAACAAGTCCACCGACATCCTCATCATGGTCTACCTCGGCGGAATCGGTTCTCTGGCCGGATCGGCCCTGGGAGCGATCGTCGTCACGTTGCTCCTGGAGCTGTTGCGGCCGTTTGGCGTCTGGCGCATGGTGATCATGCCGTTGGCGCTGGTGTTCATGATGCTCTTCAGACCGCGCGGGATCATGGGCCTGCGCGAGTTCTCCTGGTTCATACCCCGTCGCCACCGGACGGCCGCTCAGGACTGGCGGCGGGCGCACTCCGACAGCATTTCGGCCGGATCGGAGGCGACTGATGTCCGATAACGTCGTGCCCCTCCTCGAAGCCAAGAACGTCACCCACTACTTCGGCGGGTTGTGCGCGGTCTCCCAACTCGACCTTGAACTTCGGTCCGGCGAACTCGTCGGCATCATCGGGCCCAACGGCGCCGGCAAGACGACCATCTTCAACCTGATCACCGGTGTCTATCGTGCGACGCAGGGAAGCATCGTCCTGAGCGACGGCCCGGGCAAGGGCGTGGACCTCGTCGGCAGGACTCCCAACCAGATCACGCGTCTCGGCGTGGCGCGCACCTTCCAGAACATCCGGCTGTTCAAGGAGATGACGGTTCTCGACAATGTCCGTACCGCGCACTACTCCCTGGTCCAGTACGGACCGTTCGAGGCGCTGTTCCACAGCGGACGCCACCGAGCCGAGGAGCGTCGGATCACCGACAACTCCATGGACTTGCTGTCGGCGTTCAACCTCGACCGCCTTGCCGACGAGCCCGCCAAGAACCTCCCGTACGGTTCCCAGCGACGCTTGGAGATCGCGCGCGCCCTGGCGACGAGGCCCCGCCTCCTCCTCCTCGACGAGCCGGCGGCGGGCATGAATCCCAAGGAGATCGAGGCCCTGATGGAGTTCATCCAGTGGGTGCGCGGCGAGTTCCACCTGACCATCCTGCTGATCGAACATCAGATGCGGTTGGTGATGGGGATCTGTGAACGGCTCATGGTGCTGGACTTCGGAGCCACGATCGCTGAGGGACTGCCTCACCAGATCCAGAATGACCCCCGGGTTCTGGAGGCCTATCTCGGCAGTGAGGCGGTGGGATGAGCGAGAACAGGACCGTGCTGGCGGTGCGTGACCTGCACGTGAAGTACGGCAACATCGAGGCCGTCCGGGGCATCTCCTTCGACGTGGCGGAGGGGGAGATCGTCACGCTGATCGGGGCGAACGGCGCCGGGAAGTCGTCGACCCTGCGAGCGATCTCCGGCATCGCGAGTTACACCGGTCAGATCACCTTCCGGGGGCAGGACCTCCGCCGCACCCCAGCGCACAAGATCGTGGCGGCGGGCCTGGCCCAGGTCCCAGAGGGACGCGGCATCTTCGGCAACCTGACGGTGGCGGAGAACTTGAAGCTGGCCACGTGGCAGCGCCGGGACAAGGCCGAAGTGAGCAAGGATTTCGACCGGGTGCTCGGACTGTTCCCGCGGCTGGCCGAGCGCATCAAGCAGTACGCCGGCACGTTGTCGGGCGGGGAACAGCAGATGCTGGCCGTCGGGCGTGCGCTGATGAGTCGCGGCGAGGTGCTCCTGCTCGATGAACCGTCCATGGGCCTGGCACCCGTCCTCGTCCGCGAGATCTTCCGCATCGTGACCGAGATCAACCAGAGCGGGTCCACGATCCTGCTGGTCGAACAGAACGCCAACATGGCGCTGCAGATCGCCCAACGCGGTTACGTCCTCGAAACGGGGACGGTGGCCTTCGAGGGGAGCGGTGAGTTGCTCCTCGGGCACCCCAAGGTGAAAGAGGCCTACCTCGGCGGGTGAACAGCGGCGCACCTCCACAAGGACGGGCGCTCGCGTCCCCGCCAGATCGCCCGTTCGGTCGGCGAGGCCCCTGCTCACGACATCATGACGGCACGGGTGTGCGGGGTTCGCTGTGCAGGGTTCGCCCTGCGCACCGCTGACGAGCGCGCGGCCACCGCCGTGTGCGTCGCTGTGGAAGTCAGCGGCCCTCCGCCACGAGCTGACGCGAGGTCTCGTCCCGAATGGTCACGCCGTCGGCCTTGAGCTGGGCAATGACGTCGGCGAACTGGGGCAGGTAGCGCTCGTGGGCGAGCAGCAGTTCGTGCATCACCCGGCGGGCGTCGTGCCCGTTCGGGATGACGGGGTTGAGGTCGAAGGCCTCCAGGAGGGCGCCGTAGTCGCCCTCGATCGCGGCCTTGATCGCGCATTCCTCCATGGCCTTCATGACCTGGAGCCAGCCGCGTTCGTGCGGACGCAGGTCGCCCCAGACGAGCGGCTCGGCGCCCACAGCGGAAATGATGCTCGACACCTCGACGACGCAGTCATCAGGCAGGTACTTGATGGCGCCACGGTTCTCGGTGCTGACGGTCATCCGGACCTGGGAGTTGTTGTAGATGGCGGCGATCGTTCCGCACGCGGCGTCGGAGTAGTGAGCGCCGCCGCGCAGTGCCAGCTGCTCAGGCTTGTGGTCGAGGGCGGGGTCTGCGTACAGGGCGAAAAGCTCGTCCTCGATGCGCTTGACCGTCTCCGCGCGGGTCGTGTGATTGTCGTAGTCGACAAGCTGGTGTTCCAACATCTCCTGCGTCATGAAGTAGTAGCGGTGGTAGCCGCAGGGAAGCAGGTTCGCGGTGTGGAGCAGGTCCAGCGGGACGTCAGCCCCCTCGATGTTTGCCGGGATGGGGCTGTCTGGTCCATTGATCTTCTCGATCAGTTCGGCGGTCCGCTCCTTGCCGGTCTCGTCGAAGACGCGGTGCCAGTGGAAGTGGTTGAGCCCGGCGCACTGGTAGACCAGCTTCGCGGGATCGTGCCCGATGCTCGGCCCTTCGATGATCTCGGCCCTGATCGGGACGTTGCACAGCCCGATCGTCCTCTTCCACCCGAAGTTGCGGATCACCGCCTCGGTGACCATCCCGGAGGGGTTGGTGAAGTTGATGAGCCACGCGTCCGGGCAGAGTTCGCGCATGTCGTCGACGAGCCCCTTCATGACGGGGATCGTGCGCAGCGCCTTGAAGATTCCGCCGGCACCGTTGGTCTCCTGCCCGAGAATGCCGTAGGACAAGGGGATCCGCTCGTCCTTGATGCGGGCGTAGAGAAGCCCGACCCGGAACTGCGTGGTGACGAAGTCGGCGCCGGGAAGGGCCTCGCGCCGGTCGTAGGTCACCTTCACCTTCACGTCGTTCCCGGTGGCGTCCCACATCCGCTGCGCCATGCGGGTCACCGTCTCGACCTTGTCGCGTCCCTCCTCGATGTCGACGAACCAGTGCTCGGCGATGGGGACCTGGTCGTATCTCTTGATGAAGCCCTCGACGAGTTCGGGGGTGTAGCTGGATCCGCCGCCGATGGTCACGACTTTGAGTGCGCCCCGCATGTGTCCTCCTTGTCACGGCTTCCTTCAAACTAGCCCGGCGAGCGGTCCAGGAACCAACAGCATCGGTTCCGCCAAGGCGGAAGGGGCACGCACCGAGGTCTCCCGGTGCGTGATCCGGTCGATTGAGCGCCTCCTCTCAGGCTGATGAGGATCCGAGGCTCCGGAGCACGCGGACGGCCTGGCGCCGGTTCGCGACTCCGAGTTTGCGGTAGACCGACTTCAGGTGGGTCTTGAGCGTGTTCTGGCTGATGTGCAGAGCAGCGGCGATCTCGGCCGCGCTCATCGTGGTCTGAAGGTGACCGGCGATGGCGCGCTCACGATCGGTGAGCGTCCGCCCCGGTCCGGCGTTGCTGACGCGCCTTTGCCGGGCCAGCGCCTCCGCGAGGAAGATCTCGTGCGCGGTCCCACGGGCTGCGTGCTCGGTGAGCAGGCCGGTCAGTTCGGCGTCCGGCCGGTTGAAGGGCCGCCAGAGTCCTTGGGCAGCGCCGAGGGCGAGCGACTCCTCGATCAGACGGTGGGCGAGGGCGTCGTCGCCCTCGCGCTGGACGCACAGGGCCGTGATCACCAACCCGCCGATGCGCAGATAGCCTGGCAGGTCGCCGAGGACGAGCGCCGCCTGGGCTCGTGCGGACTCGACGCGGCCGCAACGCCAGTAGAGGTCGGCCATCTGGGCGTTCGCAGCCGGGGTGGACGGTTCTTGGGCGCGCACCTCGTCCAGCAGCGCCGCGGCCGCTGCGGTATCTCCCCTGGTCAGGGCGACACCGGCGCGCGCGACCCACTTGTAGAGCCGCCACGGCAACCCTTGGATCGTCTGGTCAGGCACCTCTGCCAGGAGCGGCTCGATGCGCGAGATCGTCTCGGGATTCCCGGCGTCGACGGCTGCGTCGACGATCCAGCAGCGGGCCAGTTGGCCGTACGAGATGAGACCGCCACCCTGGTCCACCACGCGCCACAAGGCGTCGATCGCGCCGTCGGCGTCCCCGGACCAGTAGCGGATCCACCCGAGGGTGAACCACTCGATGGCCCCGTCCCCGCGCCTCCAGCCGGCAGTCCTGGCCTCGGGCTTGCTGGACGCCACCAGGGCTTTCGCGCCAGTGAAGTCCCCGGCGAAGGCCAGCCCGAAACCGAAGTTCGCCCTCGCGCGTTCGGCGAGGTCGTCAAGGCCCTCGGCCTGGCAGCGCTGGGCGGCTTCGCGGAGCACGGCCAGGGCGACTCGGACGTGCCTGAGCCGGAGTTCGGTCCAGCCGATGAGCAGGAGCGCACATGCCCTCGTCGCACCGTCGGGTCCCACCAGGTCGGCCAGCACCTGTTGGGCGCGCTCGGACGCCGCCTCCAGGCCCACGGCGTCGTCGATCACGAAGAGTCGTGCCAGCAGCAGCGTGAGGTCGAAGCTCCCGCGGCGTTGCGCGTCGAGTCGGGCGGAGGCCGCCAGGGCGCGGCGTTCCATCCGGCCAGCCGCTTCGGCGTCGCCTGAGTTGCGCAGGGACGCAGCACGAATCGCCAGGATCTCCGGGTCCTCCGACCACGGCGCAGGAAGCAGGCCGCACAGTTCCTCGATGAGTTCGGAGTCGCCACGCAGGACGGCGGCCAGCCACTGGGAGCGCATCAAGGTCGCCGCCAGTTCAGGGTCGCGGCCGCGCAGGGCGTGGGTGGCGGCCTCGAAGGTGTGCAGGCCGGCCAGGGCTCGAGCGGCTCGGCGATGGAGGTCACGGGCCAACTCGGGGTCGCGGCGCAGCAGGATGGCCCGACCCGCCTGGGCCATGAGCGGATGCCAACGATAGACGGGCTCCCCGCCGAAGGTTCCTCGCCTCTCCAGAGGCAGCCCAGCCGCCACCGCGCGCTCCAGCAGTTCGGAACCCTGCGGGCTAGCCGACAGGGCGCTCGCCACCGCACTGGTGAGCCAGTCGCAAGTGCTGGTCCGCAGGACGAAGTCGCGCAATTCCGGCGGCAGGCCGTCCAGAACGTTCTCGATCAGGTACTCGGGCAACTGGGGGATACCCGTGTCGTCGAGGGCCGGTCGGGCACCGCGGGCGCTATTGGCGATCAACGCCAGCCGCACGGCGACTGGCCAGCCTCCCGTCTCGGCACGCAATTCCTCCACCGCGTCGCCTTCCAGTGGGCGACCCACGGCGCGTGCCGCCAACTCGACCTCGGCGGCGGTGAAAGACAGCTCCGAGGCCGGGATCGTCCCCAACTCTCCCCGAGCCTGAAGTCGAGAGAGGCCCAACCTCGGTACGCTCCGCCCTGCGATCACGACGCGTTGCCCAGGGGGCGGATGTTCGAGGAAGCCGGTCAGCACCCCTTGGGCCGACTCCCCGTCGGCGTGGTGGACGTCATCGATCACCAGTACCTGTCCCTGGGGGGAGTCGGTCCCGTTGCTGCCCGGCGTCTGCTGCGCCAAGGCCGTTGCCAGGCCGTGGGCTAGGTGCTCCGGGTGCCGGTCTGCGGGGGTCAGGGACAACCAGGCGACCGGCCGTCCACACTGCTCTGCCCAAGCGCTGAGCGCCATCGTCTTGCCGTACCCGGCCGGCGCGACCACCAGGCACACTGGATGCGTCAGCACCTCCCGGCTGATCCGTAGCAGCAACTCGGGCCGGGCGATGAGGTGCCTACCCAGGGCCGGCCTGGTGACCAGGAACGCCGGGGCGCCGGGGGCGACTGCCACACGCGCAGGCTGCATGAGCAGAATCTAGTCGTCACCTCCAGACCGGACGCGCAGAAGCCGGTGAGCGGCCTCCTCGCTGAATCACCCTCCGCGGGTGATGCGCTCGCGTGCGTTGTGGTGCAGCATATGGGAGCCGCGCTTCTGGGCGGCTTACCGGTGCATTCAAAGACAATTCACGCGAAGGGACCGATCGATGAGTTTCTGGGAGTTCTTCTGGCTGCTGTTGTGGGCTTTCATCTTCGTCAGCTACCTGATGGTGCTGTTCCAGGTGGTCGTCGACATCTTCCGCGACCGGGACTTGAACGGCTGGGCGCGTGCGGTGTGGATCCTTGCTCTACTCATCGCCCCGCCGATCACTGCGCTGGTCTACATCATCGCCCGTGGGCGAGGGATGACCCAGCGGCAGGTCGCCCAAGTGGCCGAGTCTCGCGCCGCCGCTGAGGACTACATCCGCACGGTCGCCGGAGGCAGCGATCCGGCCGACCAGATCGCCCGGGCCAAGGCTCTGCTGGACAGCGGCGCCATCTCTGCGTCCGAGTACGAGCAGCTCAAGGCCAAGGCCCTGGCCTGAACCACGGGAGACCCGAGGGAACAGTTCACTGCGGCCAAACCGGCCAGCGCTTCCCTGCAAGCTCAGCACCAGCGACTCCCGGCGGAGCTGCGTGGACGGACCCCGTTCATAGTCACGATAAACCTGCAGCCCCAGGGTCCTCCCTGACCGCTGAGGACGCGCCCGCGTCCTGATCGACAACCAGTTGGCGGCGGCCGGCTGGTTGGTGCAGGCCTCGCTGAACAGGAGTGCGCATGATTCCCGACTTCCAGAGTTGCATGCGTCCCGCACTCGCGCACTTGGCCGACGGCGAACTGCACCGCTCGCGGGAGGTAAAGCTGGCGCTGGCCGACCTGTTCCACCTGACCGAGGCGGAGCGCGCAGAGCTGCTGCCGAGTGGTCGTCAGCGCATCATCGACAACCGGGTCGGCTGGGCGCTGACGTTCCTGTCCCAGGCCGGGCTGATCGACCGTCCCGTGCGTGGTCAGGTGCGGATCAACGACGAGGGCCGGAACCTGACCCGCGGCCGGGTCGCCTGCTGAGGGGCGGCTTCGTAGAGTGGAGGCATGCTTCCGATGGCGGTTGACGGGGAGCGCTTGCGTCAGGTGTGCGAGCGGTACGGCGTTATCCGTCTGGAGGTTTTCGGATCCGCGGCGCGAGGGGCGGCGCATCGAGACAGCGATATCGACCTGCTGTACACGCTCGCCCCGGGTGCTCGTTTGGGTTGGGCTATCGAGGACCTTGGTCGATCGATCTGGAAGTCCTCCACGCCACAGCAAGCGACGACCTGCCGCCTTTCGTCGCCGAGTTGAAGGCCGTGCTAGCCCAAATCGAGACATAGCGACGACAGCCGCCCAGGAGCGTGAGTCCCTGCTCACGCACAATCACCACCGCCCAACCGGCCTGACCAGACGAACGCGGCGGTGATGGCTCCGCATTCCAAGTCCCCACACTTGTCGCAGACCAGCAGCGCCGCACGGTGCGCGGACGTCCCCCCCTTGTTCCCGGGACGCCCGTGTGCGCACCGCCTCCGCCGCTCGCGGTGTGCCGGTCTAGGCCTCGGCCTCGATGGCGGCCTTGATGTTGTTGAGCCAGGTTTCATCCGCTCCCTGATAGAGCTTGGCGGCCGCGGCATCGATCGCCGCCTCGAGCCGGTTGTGCGGGGCGTCCGAGACATGCATGGTCAATTCGGTCCCGGCGTCGACGGGTTTGAACGTCCAGGCGAAGACGGGGCCGGCGGACGACTTCGACACGAAGCGCTGATCGGGGATGTATTCGAGGCACTCATGGGTCCCTGTGAAGGGGATGACTCCGAGGAGCTTCCCAGCCCAGCGGAAGGTGGTGCCGACGCCCTCGGGCGTCGCCTTCACGTCCCAGACTTCCATTCCCGGATACGTCCCCATCCACTTCTGCGGGTCCTTCGTGATCGCGAACACCGTTGCCACGGGGGCGTTGATGGTGATGCTCCTGGTGTACTCGAAGGCCTTCGGGTGCTTGCGTCGCTCGTTCAGAACGGTGCGCCAGTCTTCATCGCTCTCAAGCACTGCCTTGAGGTTGGCCAGCCAGGTGTCCATCAGGCCCTCGAAGAACGTGCGGAAGACGCTTTCGATCGTAGTTTCGGCCCGGCTGAGGCCGGTCTCCACGACGTGCAGCCTCAGCGTCGTCGCGCCGTCGACGGGTTCGAAGGTCCAGGTGAAGACCGGGCCTTTGGAGGATTTCGTGACGAGGCGCCGATCGGGGACGTACTCGAGGTACTCGTGCGTCCCGGTGGACGTCATTCCGAAGGTGGTCTCGGTGAACCGGAAGGTGGTGCCGACGCCCTCGGGCGTCGTCTTCACGTCCGAGATCTCGATCCGTCCGGGGAAGGCGCCCATCCACAGCTCGGGATCCTTGGTGTTGGCGAACACCTTCTCCACGGGTGCATCAATGGTGACGGTTCTGGTGAACTGGGGTCCTTCCCGGTGCTTCTCCTGGCGGGTGGCGTAGGTGTCGCGCCAGTCCGCCTCGCTTTCCAGGGCCGCCTTGAGATTGGTCAGGATCTCGTCGGGGGTGTCTCCCATCACCGCCATAGCGACCGCCTGCAGCGGGGCATCGACGAGCGGGACATGCACCGCCCATTCCCCGTCGAGGGTCAACCGCGTCCCATCGTCCTCGGCCGCAACTGTGAACGTGAGCATGAATCCGGAGTTGGCTTTCGACACGATGCGCTGGTTCGGGACGAATTCGATGTACTCGTGGACTACCGACATGGTGGTTCCGAGGATTCTGGCCGCCCATCGGGCCGTGGTCCCAACCCCCTGGGAGGTCAGCTTGGTGTCGGTCACTTCGGTGTTCGGGATGGCCAGCATCCAATGGGTTGGATCGACCAGAAAGGCGAACACTGTCTCGACGGGGGCATTGATCGTGACGCTGCGCGTCGATTTCCGCGCCATGGTCCTCATCTCCTTCTCAACATTGAACCGGAACGACCTGGCGGAACTTCTGGGATCGATTCTACGACCGGCGTGGCAGTAATAGCGGCTCCGGACCCGAGTTTGACCCCTTCCCCGCGAACGCGACAGCAGGTGAACGCACGAACCCCCCGGCACCCACACCGAACCACCGGAGCCCCCGTGGCCACCGGAGCGCTGGTCGCCGCCACTTCCCGGGACGGGCATGACGGCGACAGGGCAACCTGACAGCCGCTTCTTGCCGCCGTCGGGGTGCTTTGAACATCCGGATCTGCCTGAACCGGTGATGGACGACACTGCCGATCAGTGCGCTCGTTCCCCCTGGATCTTCTGCGCGGTCTGGGATGCGCTCCGGCGGCGGGGTGATCGCTCCACTGCGTCATTGGTGTGGCTGAGGTCGCGAGGGTCAGCCAAATCCAAGGCGTACGGCCTCCTGCGGGCGATCATGAACACCGCCGCAGAGGACGACCTGATCGAGGCCAGCCGAGTCCACAACCGCGGGGCCGGCCACCGACTCAAGCCCCGCCGGCTGGAGCCGACCTCCCTGGAGGAACTGGACACGATCGTCGACCACATGCCTGACAAGTGGAAGCTGATGGTCCTGCTGGCCTCCTGGTGCGCGCTCCGGCACGGCGAGATCGCCGAACTGCGGCGCAAGGACATCAAGCCCAAACTACCTAGTGAAGAAGCACGAAACCACTAGTGGGGCGGGCGGGGCTCGAACCCGCGACCCAGGGATTATGAGTCGGTCCATACAGGCGTTGACTAGGCCATATTGCAGGCCTATTGCACGACGTGCGCTTAGCCAGCCATCTCGGTGGCGATTTCCGCCCGTTTGACGCGATACCCATAGGGGTATCTGGGGGGTGGCGCATTGCCAACTTGTGACCCAGCGCCACAATCATACCTCATTTGACTAGGTGGAACTGTAGTCCTTCCAGGCCTCCAAGCTCGCCCATCGGCCTGGCCGCCCACGCGGTTCATCGGTGGTCGCAAGCCGAGCCACGACCCAGGGATTCAGGTAGGCAAATCAGACCCTCTGACAAAACGTCCTTGGGTTCACACTGCGCGACAAGGGTGAATGCGGCAGCCCACCTCGTCGTGCAACTATTCTCGTGCAGAATCCCTGGGTCAAACGCAAGGGTGGGGGTCACCGGCATACCCCCGGGGTCTGGCAGGTGGGCCGCCGTGTAGCCCCAGTGCCCCCGCATCGCGTGCCACGAGTTGCAGTGTCGGATCCGCCGTCTATCGTGATGGTGATGAGCGCGATCACGCCCTACGAGGCGTCACAGAACTTCGGTGAGGTATTCACCAGGCGCTGGGTCGTGGACGCGCTGCTCGACCTGACTGGGTACACCGCCGATCGCGACCTCGGGTCGCTGACCGCCGTCGAGCCCTCCGCAGGCTCCGGCGCGTTCCTGTTGCCCATGGTCGAGCGGTTGATCGCCAGCGCTGAGAGGCATGGCCGTGAGCTGTGTTCGCTGGCCGGGGCGATTCGCGCTTGGGAGATCCAGTCCGAGAACGTCCAGGTGCTCCGCTCCGCGTTGCGACGGCTGCTTCTCGACGCCGGCGCGTCGGACTTGGATGCCCGCCATCTCGCACACGAGTGGATCATCGAGGGCGACTTCCTCCTGCCGGACGACGACGACCTGTTGACCGCAGACGTCGCGCCCATCCAAGCCGACGTGGTGGTCGGCAACCCGCCCTACATCCGGTTCGACGACCTGGGCGAGGCCATCGCGACGGCCTACCGGCGACGGTGGTCGACGATGGCTGGGCGCGGGGACATCTATGTCGGCTTCTTTGAACGCGGCTTGGCCATGCTCAGGCCCGGGGGGAAGCTCGGGTTCATCTGCGCGGATCGGTGGATGCGCAACGCCTACGGCGCGAAGCTCCGCGCGCTCGTCTCCGAACGTTATGCGATGGAGACCCTGTGGCAGATGCACGACGTCGACGCCTTCGAGGCCGAGGTGAGCGCGTACCCCGCCATCACCGTGCTGGCCAATCGCGCACAGGGCCAAGTGACTGTCGTGGACACCTCCGCGGACTTCGGGCCAGAGTCTGCCCAGGCTGCGGTTTCCTTCGTTTGGTCTGGCGCTCAGGAGACCGAAGGGCCGGGATTCAAGGCCGCTCGGCTTCCAAGCTGGTTCGAAGGTTCCGACTTGTGGCCGGCCGGCGGCCCGAACGAGATCCGCCTGCTCGAGGACCTCAACGAGCGATTCCCGACCCTGGAGCAGACCGGCGGGAACACCCGAATCAGCATCGGAGTCGCTACCGGAGCCGACAAGGCGTACGTGGTGACACCGGAAGACGCTGACGTCGAACCTGACCGGCTCACTCCCTTGGTGATGGTTGACGACATTCGATCTGGTCGGCTCACGCCGCCTCGAAAGGTGCTCATCAATCCCTGGGACGACGAAGGCCGCCTGGTCGACATCAGGCGGTACCCGCGGATGGCCAGGGCCCTGGCGAGCCATCCGAGCGTCGCCACCCGATTCGTGGCCAAGAGGAACCCGGCCGACTGGTACCGGACGATCGACAGGGTCTACCCGGGGCTGGCGGAAAAGCCGAAGCTCCTGCTTCAGGACATGAAGGCCCAGATCACCCCGGTCTACGAACCCGGGGGGCTCTACCCGCACCACAACCTGTACTACATCGTCTCCACCGGTTGGGATCTGGAAGTGCTCGGCGGTCTGCTGCTGTCGCGGATCGCCGAGGCGTTCATCGCGGCGTACGGCGTCAAGATGCGCGGGGGAACGCTCCGCTTCCAGGCCCAGTACCTGCGGAAGATCCGTGTCCCCGCGCCGGAAACGATCCCCGCCGAGGTCGCAACCCGGCTGCGCGACGCGTTCCGCGCCTACGACAGGGACGCCGCCACGAGGGCGGCAGAGGTGGCCTACGGGCTCCCCGAAGGCGTCCGGTAGCGAGTCGCCGGCGGCGGCCCCGCATGCTCGCCTGTAGGTTCGGGGCATGCCCGCCGAGTTCTTCTGGAGAGTCCCGATCCAGCTCTTCTGGGACGTGCGCGGGCAGCAGACCCAGAAGCAGATCGAGGCTGGGGTCAAGGATGCCGGGACGCGCGGCTCGGTCACGGGTGGCAAGCACATGGACGGGCTCACGGTCGCGGTCGCTGACCTGTTCCGGGCCGACCCTGAGATCACCTTCGATATCCGCTTCGGACGCCGCCTCAGCCTGCCCGGCTACTACCGCCGCACCAAGGACTGGGACCTCGTCGTGCTGTACCGCGGCACTCTGGTCGCCGCCATCGAACTCAAGTCCCAGGTGGGCAGCTTCGGCAACAACTTCAACAACCGATCCGAGGAAGCGATCGGCAACGCTGCCGACGTCTGGCGTGCCTATGAGGAGGGCTTCTTCGGCCACATCCGACCGTGGCTGGGGTTCATCATGGTCCTCGAAAAGGCCAAAGGCTCCACCACGCCGCTCGGCGACTCCGACGCGATCTTCCCCACCGACCCCATCTTCCAGAACACGGGCTATCTCGACCGCTACCGCATCCTGATGCAGCGCCTGGTCAGAGAGAAGCAGTACGACGCCGCGGTCGTGGTCGCCACGGCGAACGGACAGGACACGATCGACGAACCGATCTTTGACCTGTCCTTCGCGAACTTCGAGGCAGCGATCGCCGCCCGCATCGCCTACATGAAGGCTCTGCCTGACGAGGCCTTCCCGGATGACGGCATGCTGCCGACCGAGTGAGGACAGGCGTGATCCAGATTCGAGGCGGCGTGTCCTGTTGGGCCGGTGGGCGGCACGTGATCGCCCCGGCCTTCGTTGAGCCTGAGGACGTCGCTGCTGAGCCGTTGGCAGGAGGATCGCGTGGCGCCGACTGACACCTCCGGCGGACCGCGTGAGCACAGCTCTCCTGAAGAACCGCCGGAGCACAACGTGCAGGCCAACCGCGATCACATCTACGTCAAGCTGGGTCGGTGCCTGGTGAGGTTGCAGCAGATCGAGGTGGGCATGAAGCATCTCGCCGGTCTATCCCACATGTCTCGGCCGACCGAAGAGTTCGTCTCCGCAATCGAACTGCGCCGTGCGCGTATCGCGGGCCAGACACTCGGTTCTGTGTCGGAACTGGTGGCAACGCAAGTAATCGTCCCCCCCGATTGGGAGCCCGCCCACAGCGCGTCCGACGAGTCCGCACCCGCCATGCTCGGCGCAGGATTCACGATCGGCGTGCCTGACGAAACCCGAGACCAGGTTCTGTCCGATCTGAAGGAGTTGGTGGAACGGCGCAACTTCCTAGTCCACGGCCTGATCGAGAGGTACGACATCTGGAGCATTGACGGCTGCCAAGCCGCAGACGAGTACGTGGACACGACCTTCGCGTTCATCGGGACCCAGCTGGACCAACTCCGCGATTGGGTGACCAGGGCCTCAGAGAGCAGCCAAATGGCGGCTGCCATCTTCGAGCAGCCCGAGGTCCGGGAGTTGTTCTTCCACGGGATTCTTCCCGATGGAGGGGTGTGGTGGCCGACGGCAACGATCGTGGGGGTGCTGCGGGCCGCTGAGACTGAGCTGGCCGAGAACGGCTGGACGTCACTCGACAAGGCGATTGCATTCGCACGAGCCCACGCCCCGGATCACACGCCAAGGCGGTATGGCTGCTCGAGTTGGCGACAGGTGCTCCGCGAATCCGGGCAATTCGAGATTCGCAGGGACAGGAACCCCATCGACGGCACGGGCAGCACGCGGTACCGATCCAAGCCGACAGCCCAGGACAGCTCGAACACGGCGACGTGGGTCCTCGGCCCGGACGGGACAGCTGGCTCGCAGTCCGACGGAACGGCACGTGTCACTCATCGGGGGCGCGTTAACGAGTGAGATCGCGGTCCTCTAGCCCAAGAGGTTCCACCGAAGCACAGCGCAAGATCCCGCGGGCATTCCGGCGGGTTTCACCGTGTGACGAATGAAGCTTCAGTAGCGTGCCAGCAAGCCATCAATCCGGGGGGACAAGCATGGGCGGCTACACAGTCATCGACCTCGAAACGACGGGGCTCTCGCCTCGCCAAACGACCGCATCGTTGAGATCGCAGCGGTGTACGTGTCCGACACGGGCCAGGTAGAGGGTGAGTGGACGACGCTGGTCAACCCCAGCCGGGACGTCGGTCCCACCAACCTCCACGGGATCACGGCGAAGGACGTCCTCGACGCTCCGCGATTCGCCGACCTCACACCCCACGTCCTTCGTTCCGTAACCGGCCGGACCATCGTGGCCCACAACTCCCGCTTCGACACCGGCTTCCTGGCCGCGGAGTTCCTTCGCGCTGGCGTCCCGCTGGGCGCCTTGCCGCTGCCGTCGCTCTGCACGATGCAATGGGCGCCGAGGTTCCTGTCTGCGCAGTCGCGTCGCCTCGTCGACTGCTGCGCGGCCGCCGGCATCCGGTTGGAGAACGCCCACTCGGCGCTGGGTGATGCCCGCGCCACCGCGCACCTGTTGTCGGTCTACCTGATGTGCTGCGGAACACCCATTCCCTGGCACCAGGTCTCACACGAGTGCTCCTGCTACGCGTGGCCGACCTACCAGGGGGCGTTGCCGAACGTGCGGATGGTGCATCGGTCCGTCGCGCAGCAACGGAGGCCCGATGCCTGGCTCGATCGCATCGTGTCCCGCCTTCCCCGTGCGGACGACCTAGCCGCCGATTCCTACCTTGAGGTGCTCAGCCGGGCGCTCGTTGATCGATACCTGTCGGCGCACGAGGAGGCAGCGCTCGTGCTCCTCGCTGCGGATCTGGGCTTGTGCCAGGGACAGGTCCGGGAACTTCACGCGCGCTATCTCGACGCCATGGCGGCGGTCGCTATGCAGGACGGCATCGTCACGGCCGAGGAGCGGCGAGACCTCAACCAAGTCGCCACCTGCCTCGGACTGGGTCCGGACGATGTAGCCAGTGCCCTGCGAACACCTGCGACCCAGGGAAGCACCCAACTCCACTGCATCCAGCTCCACCGCGGCGATCGGGTGGTGATTGAGTATTTGACCGGCTGAGCGCCGCTGGGTATCGAGGTTGGGCACCGGTGTTATTGGGTTTCAGCGCCGCTGGTGGCGTCGGTGAGCGCCGTCGTGGTGGGTGGCGCTCACCGACGCTCGGTCAGGCCGAGTTGGCGGTGTGTTCGCGCATGTTGGTGCCGCCGGTCTCGATCCAGATGGTGTTGTGCACGATGCGGTCCATGATGGCGTCGGCGTGGACGCCGGAGCCCAGTCGCTGATGCCAGTCCTTCTTCGGGTACTGGGTGCAGAACACCGTCGACGTCGTGTCGTAGCGGCGTTCGAGGAGTTCCAGCAGCATGCTGCGGATGTCGTCGTCGGGTGGGTCGAGGAGCCACTCGTCGATCACCAGGAGGGTGAACGCGGCGTACTTGCGTAGCCACTTCTCCTTCCCGCCGGGCTTGTCGCGGGTCGCGGCCCAGCCTTCCTCGAGGTCGGGCATCCGGATGTAGTGGGCCCGGTAGCGGTGCTGGCAGGCCTGCTTGGCCAGCGCGGAGCCGAGGTAGGACTTCCCGGATCCGGTGAAGCCTTGGAAGACGACGTTCTGCTGTCGGGCGACGAAGGTGCAGGTGCCCAGTTGGGCGATCACCCCCCGGTCGATGCCGCGTTGTTCGATCAGGTCGAGCCTGCGCAGGTCCGCGTTCGGGTACCGCAGCCCCGCTCGGCGGATCAGTCCTTCGACCTTGCTGTGGGTGAACGTGGCGTGGGCGTCGTCGACGGCGAGCTTGATCCGTTCCTCGAACACCATCCCCAAGGTGAGCGTGTCGTCTTGGGTCTCGAGGGCGTCGATCAGGGCGGGCACTCCCATCTCACGGAGCTTGCGTTTGGTCTCGGTGTCGATCCGGGTCATCGCGCACCCCCGTAGTAGTCGGCGCCCCGCACGTACCCCACCGGCGATGAAGTCTGCGGCTGTTCGAACCTGGTGCGACTACTGCCGGTCTGGTCCTGGCCGGTTTCCAGGATCGGGCGCAGGTGCGCGTAGCGGGGCGAACGGACCCGGGACGCCAACGCGATCTGGCAGGCGGCATCGACCCGGGCGGCCGAGTAACGCCTCGTCAGGCGCAACACCGCCAACGCCGCGTCCAGACCCTGCTCGTCCATGGGCACCGACTCGAAGATCCGGTTGACGACAATGAGCGTGTGCTCCCCGACCCGGCTGGCCCATTCCCTGACCCGTGTCGCGTCCCACTGCCGGTAGCGGGGCCCCTCCGGCAGGTCCGCGTCGTGGGTGCGGTACTCGTTGACGACCCCGGGTGGGGCCAGCAGGTGGCTGGTCAGCCGCTGCTGGCCGACGAACACCTCCAGGGTCGTGTCGGTGACCCGCAGGTCGACGCCACGCCCGGTGTGCGGGTACGGGACGGAGTAGAAGTTCTTCTCCCACACCACATGCCCGTTCTTCTGCACCCGCCGCCCATAGGTCCACCGACTGATCTCGAACGGCGCCGCCGGCAGGGGCCGCAGCAGCGGCTTCTCCTCTGCTTCGAATACCCCCAGTCGGGAGCCGGATCGTTTCTGGAACGGCTCCCGGTTGTAGGCGTCGACGCGTTCATAGACCGCCGACCGCAACTCGGGCAGAGTGGCGAACAGCCGATCCCGTAGCCCCGCGATCACCCACGTCGCGATGTTCCCGACGGTGTTCTCAACGCTGGCCTTGTCCTTCGGCTTCCTCACCCGGCCCGGCAACACCGCCGCCGAATAGTGCGCCGCCAACTCCCGATACGCGTCGTTGAGGACCACCTCGCCTTCGGCAGGGTGCTTGATGACGCCGGTCTTCAGATTGTCCGGCACGATCCGGGGCACACTGCCACCCAGCCAGTCGAACATCGCCACATGCGCCCGCAGCCAAGTGTCCTGCCGCATATCCAGGGCAGGCTCAACGAACGCGAACCTCGAAAACGGTAGACACCCCACGAACAAGAACACCCGCCGGACCTGCCCGCTCACCGGGTCGGCCAGCGCCATCGTCGGCCCGGACCAGTCCACCTCGACCGACTGGCCGGCCTTGTGCCCGACCCGCGACGCCGCCCCCGCGACGAGGACGTGCTGCTGGTAGTTCTTGCAGAACCGGTCATAGCCCATCGCCGTCGCCCCCTCGGCCCGGCAACGGTCGACGTACTCGCCATGCAGCAGCTTCAACGTCACCCCAACCTTCGCGAGCTCGCGATGCACCACCCGCCAGTCGGGTTGGGCGTGCACGCTCTCATGCTCGCCCCGGCCAGGGAACAACCGCGCATACACGGCCGCCTCGTCCAGGTCAGCGATGTCGTCCCAGCCGACGCCCTCCCGGTCGGCGGCCTCGATGACCCCGGCCACCGAATGACGGGACATGCCCTGCGCGGCGATCTGCCGCCCCGAGAACCCCTCCGCCCGGAGCCGAAGCACCAGCTTCGCCCTGATCTTGCGTACCATCCGAAATCACTCCTCCTGCCGCGTGATAGGCCACACGGCAGGAGGAGCCTAAGAACGATGGCGCTCACCCCGAATAATGACTGGCGCCCACGGATGCGAACGCGACCACGAGCACATGGCGCCCAACCGCAATACCGATGGCGCTCAGAAGACCGAATACTCAGGTGATCACCGGTGACACTGCGCGGACCCGGGAGGAGTGGATACATCGTCTTCTCGATGCCGGCCTGACCCATGGCGGAGTCACGAAAGCGACCCGGGTTCTGGTCGCCGCCGATCCCGACTCGCTGTCCGGGAAGGCCACCAAGGCCCGGGACTACGGCATCCCGATCATCACTGAGGCCGCGTTCGAGCGCATCTTCGAGGAGTACTGCGCGGGCTCTGAGAACTGACTCGCGCGCTGCCAACCGACGCTCAGCAAGCGCTTCGCGACGAGTTCCAAGATGCGGCTGCGCGCACGTCTCCACTCAGCCGAGGACGTGTCCCTTTCCCAGAACCGCTAGTCCTTTCAGGCCGAACACACCCACTGCACTGACGGTCCCCCGCGAGCGTCGCGGCGTGTTCAGCGCGTTCGGCGGGGTCAGCGGCCGTAGTGGTAGCGGCAGGCGGCGATGCGAATCTCGTCGTTGGTGACTTTGTAGACGAGGCGGTGTTCGTCGGTGATGCGGCGTGACCAGTAGCCGGCGAAGTCGTGTTTGAGCGCTTCGGGTTTGCCGATGCCCTCGTTGCCGTTGCGAGCGATGTCGTGGATCAGGGTATTGATGCGCTTGAGGACGCGGCGGTCCTGGAACTGCCACCACAGGTAGTCCTCCCAGGCGTTCTCGTCCCAGACCAGGCGCATGTCAGTCGGCGTCCACCAGGGGGTGCTCGTGGCCTTGGCCGGCCTCCAGGCGTTCCATAGCGTCGAGCAGGCGGCGGGCGTTCGCCGGGGAGCGCATGAGATAGGCGGTCTCGCGGAGCGCCTCGTAGTCCTCCAGGGAAACGATCACGACCGGGTCATGCCCGGCGCGCGTGATCACGACCTCTTCGCGGTCGTTGACGACCGAGTCGAGCACCTCGGCGTAGCGGGCGCGGGACTCGGTGTAGCTGAGCGTCTTCACACCCCCACCTCCTTCCGTACAGAAAAGTGTACGCCCCGGGCTAGTTGAAGCCAACGCCACCCTGCCCCGAAATAGAAGTTCGCGATGTTCAGGTGTCCGGATTGAGCCCATCTGAGGGCTTATGGGGGTGAGCAGTTCGAAGGAGTCGCGGCAACTTCTGAGGGCTGGGTGACCCCCAAGGCGGTTCGCGTGTGCCTTCTGAGTAGTAGGGGTGGCCAGTTCGGATCGGAGAGGAGGTGAGCACTGGTGATGAGCATGAAGAAGATCACCGCCGGGTCTGGATATGACTACCTGATCCGGCAGGTCGCCGCGCAGGACACCACCGTCGGCACGGGGCTGGCCGCCTACTACGAGCAGAAGGGCGAAGCGCCGGGTGAGTGGGTCGGCTCCGGCCTGGCCGGCTTGGATCGGATCACTGCCGGCGAGCAGGTGACCGAGGCCCAGATGCGGGCGCTGTTCGGTGCCGGGCGGCATCCGCTGGCTGAGGAGATTCACCATGCGGCCCTGCTCGCCGGCCTTGCGGAGCGGGAGGCGGAGCAGTTGACCCGGCTGGGTAAGCCGTTCGCCGACCGGCCGGGCGGGTCGGCAGCCTTCCAGCAGGAATTGCGACGCCGCTACGCCGCCGCGAACGTGGCGGCTGGACGCAGGCCCACGGCCAGCCTTGATGCTGAGGTGCGGGCTCGAATCCGCACGGACGTGGCGGCCGCGTTCTTCGTTGCGGAGTTCGGGCGGCCGCCGGCCTCGCCGCGGGAGTTGCACGGGGCGGTGACGCGGTGGTCGCGTCCGGCGGCGGCGACCGTGGCCGGGTTCGACCTGACGTTCTCTCCGGTCAAGTCGGTTTCGACTCTCTGGGCGGTCTCGGACCTGGACACTTCGCGGGCAATCGAGGAGGTCCATCGCGCCGCGGTGGCCGCGGCGTTGGGGTATCTGGAGACGCAGCTGTTCACCCGGGTTGGTGCGCAGGGGGTACGTCAGGTCGACGTGCGGGGCATGGTCGCCACCACGTTCACCCACCGTGACTCCCGCGCCGGTGACCCGGACCTGCACACCCACGTCGCGGTCGCGAACAAGGTCCAGACTCACGACGGCCGCTGGCTCGCGATCGACGCCAGGATGCTGTACCAGGCCAAGGTCGCGGCCTCGGAGACCTACAACACCGCGCTGGAAGCCGGGCTCCGCCAGCGCCTCGGTGTCCGGTTCGTCGACCGCACCACCAGGGAAGGCAGACGGCCGGTGCGGGAGATCGCCGGGGTGGACTAGACGCTGAACGTGCGCTGGTCGACCCGCCGCGGCCAGATCGAACAACGACGCGACGAGCTCGCCGCCACATTCCTGGCTGATCACGGACGCCCGCCCACCGAGGCCGAGATGATCGCCCTGGCCCAGCAGGCCAACCTGGAAACCCGCGACGGCAAGCACCCGCCCCGATCCCTGGCCGAGCAACGCGCGGCGTGGCGCACCCAAGCCGAGGAGGTACTGGGGGCCGCAGGCGTCCAGCCCATGCTGGCCGCCGTCTTCACCAACCCGAGCGTTGGGCCGCAACCGCCCAGCATCAGCTGGCTCATCGACACCTCCGCCCGCATCATCGACGTGGTGGAGCATGAGCGTTCCACCTGGCAGGCCTCGCACGTGCGCGCCGAAGCCCAACGCCAGACCCGGACTGCGGGGATCGCGCCGGCCCTGGTTGAACGCGTCGTGGACACTCTGGTCGACCTCGCCGTCGAGACCCGGTCGGTGCCGCTGACCGTGGCCGACCCGATCACCGAACCGCAGTCGCTACGCCGGACCAGCGGCGAGAGCGTCTACACCGTAGCCGGGACTGCCCGCTACACCTCCAGCCGCATCCTGGAGGCCGAGCGGCGCCTCCTCAGCCACGCCGGCCGTTGCGACGGACGCGTCGCGGGTGCGGACGCGGTCGGGCTCGCCATGCTGGAGGCTCTGGCCAACGGAACCCGGCTCACCCCAGGACAAAGCGACCTTGTGCGGAGCATGGCCGGTTCGGGACGCCGCGTCCAGTTGGCGATCGCACCGGCCGGCACGGGCAAGACCACCGCCATGCGCACCCTCGCCGCGGCATGGCTCGAGAGCGGGGGCACCGTCGTCGGACTCGCGCCGTCCGCTGCCGCCACCCACGCACTTGCCGACCAGCTGGAGGCGCCCTGTGACACCCTGGCCAAGCTCACCTGGACCCTCGATCACCCCGACCAGCCCCCACCCGCGTGGCTGGACCGGATCGGACCCGACACCCTGGTCATCCTCGATGAGGCCGGCCTGGCCGACACCCTCAGCCTCGGCCGGGCAATCGACCACGTCATCGGCCGCGGTGGCAGCGTCCGGCTGATCGGCGACGACCGCCAGCTGTCAGCGGTCGGCGCCGGCGGAGTCCTGCGGGACATCGAAGCCGCGCACGGCGCCTGCCGCCTCACCGAAGTGCTCCGGTTCGCCGACCCGGCTGAAGCTGCCGCCACCCTCGACCTCCGTGAGGGACGCGGCCAGGCGCTCGGCTTCTATCTCGACCACCACCGCATCCACGTCGGCGACCTACCCACCCTCGCCGGGCAGGTCCTCCACGCGTGGGCTGCCGACAAGGCCCAGGGCCTGGACGCGCTCATGCTCGCCCCCACCCGCGACCTCGTCAGCGACCTCAACCGGCTCGCACAACATGCACGCCACCCCGAGCACCGCCAGGGACCCGGCGTCGTGCTGGCCGACTGCAACACCGCCGCCGTCGGGGACGTGATCATCACCCGCCACAACAACCGACGCCTCAGAGTCGGCGCACTCGACTGGGTCAAGAACGGCGACCGCTGGCTGATCACCCAGATCACCCCCGACGGCAGCCTGCAAGCCCACAGCCTGCGCTCTCGCTACACCGTGACCCTGCCCGCCGACTACGTCCGCGACTGGGTCGACCTGGGCTATGCCACCACCGTCCACGGCGCCCAGGGCATGACCGCCGACACCATGCACGGCCTGGCCACCGGCGACGAATCCCGCCAACAGCTCTACACGATGCTCACCCGCGGCCGGCATGCCAACCACCTCTACCTCCAGGTCGTCGGCGACGGCGACTCGCACGCCCTGGCCCACACCGACACGGTGTACCTGCCCACCGCCGTCGAGCGGCTCGAGCACATGCTGGCCCGCGACGATGCGCCCGAATCGGCGACGACCCAGCTACGCGACCAGGACGACCCCACCCGACTCCTCGGCCCGGCCGTCTCCCGCTACACCGACGCACTCGGGGTGGCCGCTGAACAGATCCTCGGTGCGGACACCGTTCACGCGCTCGAGGATGCCGCCGACCAAGTCGTCTTGTGGATCACCGAAAGCCCCGCGTGGCCCACCCTGCGCGCCAACCTGATGAGCCACGCCGCCGACGGCCACGACCCCCTCATTCTGCTCCGGCTGGCAGCGAACCTCGGCGACCTCGACGCTGCACGCGACCCCGCCGCGGTCATCGACCAGCGCCTCGACACCCTCATGCCCGCCGGGCCCAGCGGCCCGCTTCCCTGGCTACCCGCGATCCCTTCCCGGATCGCCGCCGACCCCCTCTGGGGCCCCTACCTCCACGCCCGAGCCACCCGGATCGACGGGCTCGCTGACACGATCCGGTCCATCACCGCGATCGCCGACGCTCTCCCAACCTGGCTGGGGGACACACCCCTCACCGACGCACAGATCACGGCCCTCGCCGCAGACACCGCCATCTGGCGGGCAGCCAGGAACGTGCTCGACACCGATGACCGCCCCACCGGCGAACCCGTGATCGGCGGACCCGCCGCCGCCTGGCAACAGGCACTCAACGCCCGCATCGACCACGCCATCGGCAGCCAGGCAGGCACCTGGGCCCGCATCCTGCCCACCCTCAACCCCGCCCTCGCCCGCGACCCAGCACGCCACACCATCGCCCGCCGCCTCCGCCAACTCGAAGCTGACGGCACCGACGTCCGAGCCCTGGTCAAGAACGCGCTCACCCAAGGCGACCTCCCCGACGACCACGCCGCAGCCGCCCTCTGGTGGCGCGTCGCCGGCCTCGCCCACCGATCACCGGCCCCGCCCACACCACCCTCCGACTGGGGGTGGGAAGTCATCAAAGCGCCACCGAAGAGACGGCCCGAACACGACCCGCGCCCCTGGCGCGATCCTGGCCGCGGCGGCCCCAGCCTCGGTATCTGAACTCACACCCCACCCGAAAGGACAACACCATGGCCGCCATCGACTCCACCAAGCCCGGCACCTTCATTTCCCTCAGCGGGGCCGCCGACATGCTCAACATCAGTGTCTCCACCCTTCGCCGCCGCATCGCGGCTGGCGAACTCCCCGCCTTCCGTAGCGGACGGCGCATCATCCGCATCAAGGTCACCGACCTGGAGAAGATGCTCCGCCGCGTCCCCTCCACAGGCAACTGGTGAGGCCCTGCCTATTGCGGCGCACCGGCATCCGCAGGATCAGACTCCGCGTCAGGACCCCTTGCGAGGTAGTCGTCGTTGATGGCCTCGCGAGCCAGTTGGGATTCGCTGATGCCCGTGTTGAGGGCCATCTGACGGAGCCGTCGAGGCGTCGCGGGGACGCGCAACCCGATCCTGCCGGTACCCCCAATCAGACGGGGACGGCCCCGCTCTATGCGGTCATGGCGGGCGGCCAAGGCCCGGGCGACGTGCTCGACCGCGGTTGTCTCGGCTGTCTTGCCGTCTCCACGATGCGTCGCAACAACACCAGCGAATCTCTCCGCCCATGCCGACTTGAGCGAGCTGCGCGTGCGTAGGTGATCCATGGTCGAAAACTGGACCTGGCTAGTCGGGCGATGTGTCCAAGGCAGCGCGCTTCGTCCCCAGTCTTGGAAGGGCCCTCCCGTGCGCCCTTGGCGGAGATGACGGATCACTTCAGTAGTCTAGGAACTCAGGAATCCACCGTACTCAGGAGCTAGCTGTGGCTTCACTACTCGGTTCGAGGCCAAGCGCCAGGACGTTCGACGTCGAGGACTTGGTTAACCTAGTTTGGCGCGGGACGATCAGAATCCCTCATTTCCAGCGTGACTTCAGGTGGGCGTGGGAGGACGTTCGGCGGCTCTTCGACAGCATCCTTCGCGGCTACCCAGTCGGTAGCCTGCTGCTTTGGACGAGGAGCGCTCCTGCCGCCCATCTCCACCTCGGGGCGCTGGACATAGACGCTCCCGCATCGGAGCGCGCCTATTGGGTGGTAGATGGCCAACAGCGGTTAACGGCCCTAGCCAACGTGCTATCCCCAGACGGAAAAGGCGACCCCAGGTTTGCGCTCGCATACAGTCTTAGGACGAGGGAACTCGTCAAGACGCCTCAGTCGCGCGACTCACACGTGGTGCCCTTGCCGGTGATGTTCAACCTCCAGCAGATCCTGAAATGGTTTGCCGCCGACCCGACGCTCAGCGATTACCTGGACGACGCCACTGCAGTGACGAGAACCCTGCGGCAATTTGAGATTCCCGCCTACCTCGTTGAAGAGGATGATGTCGAAGTGCTTCAAGACATCTTCGACCGGATGAACAACTATGGAAAGAGGCTCAAGCGAGCAGAGGTCTTCGCCGCTCTTACCGCACCCCCAGAGGGTAGCGAGGGCACGGAGCCTCTCACTCTTGATATTATCGCTTCACAACTTGACGCAGAATTCTCATTTGGGAGCATCGAGGGCAATACTGTCCTAGCCTGTATCCTGGCGCGTCGCGGCCCTGATGTGCGTCGTGAGATTCGCAATGAGTTCTCCGCCAAGGATGATGAAGGACGGGACGAGGCCTATACTCGCGGAGCCGCCGCCATGCGGCGTGCGGTCGAGTTCCTGCAGAGAGATGTGGGCGTCCCTCACGTCTCATTCCTTGCCTACCAGTACCTTCTCGTTGTACTCACTCGGTTCTTCTCGACCGATAGGGAAGTCTCTGAAAGAGATCGCAGCCTCCTCGCTCGATGGTACTGGCAGGCCGCCTTGGTCGGTCCGGAGAATTTCCGTGGGGGCGCCGCAAATGCGGCGTACCTTCTCTGTAATCGCATTGACATGGACAGCCCCAGCAAGAGCGTCCAGCAACTGCTGGACGCTGTAAGGCAAGAACGGATTCAACCAGTCGATCCTCACCGCTTCGTCGTTCCGCACTCATCCACCAAGATCCTGCTGACAGCGATGTGGGCCTTGAATCCTCAGAGCCCGCTCACGGGCGCTGCTTACACGCAGGCTGATTTGGCCGAGGCGATCGGCGAGCAAACGGCAAGTCAGGCAATCAGCTATCTAGTGCCCCGGTCTCAGTTGAGCAATGATCTCCGCGGCTGGGCAGCGAATCGACTGCTCGTCCCTGACGCCGACTTACAGCGCACGGATGCTTCCTGGCCGTTCGCCGCTCAGCCGCGCGACTGGGACGAGGAACGGTGGAACGCGTTCCTGGAGTCCCATCTCATGTCCGCAGAAAGCAGTCGATTCCTTGCCACCGGAGATCTAGACAGCGCCGTTCGTGAACGCGATCGTGCCATAGCCAAGTACCTAGAGGAGTTCGTGTCCGAGAGGGCACAAATCGGCCGAGACCGAACCCCGCCGATCGAGACCCTGATCATGGATGAGGACCCGACGGCAAGATGATGGATCCTCGGCCCCTGAAGCGTTATGCCGTCTCTCTGCACAGCACTCGTGTGGGCACGCTCTACCAAAAGGGTGACTGGACTTCGTTTGAGCTCGATCACGCGTACTTGGAGGATCGGCGCCACCCAATACTTGGCCTGAGATTCGAACAACGTGCAGATCGTCCGTATAGCAGCGCGATGAGACTCCCACCTTGGTTTTCAAACCTGCTACCTGAGAGCCCGATGCGGGAGTGGATTGCCACAGGGCGCGGGGTATCGGTTGACCGTGAGATGGAGATCCTTGCACAGGTAGGCAGGGACCTTCCCGGTGCTGTCGCGGTCGAACTGGAGGAGGATTCTGGGCTTCAGCCTTCCACCATGAAGGACGACTTGGTTGACGGAAGTCAGCCCTGGGACTTCTCTCTGGCTGGAGTCGCGTTGAAATTCTCGATGCTCCAAACCGGCGACAGGCTCACCTTGTCGACGAGGAACGAGGGGGGCCAATGGATACTGAAAACCCCGGATCCAACGTTCAAGAATGTGCCGTTGAACGAGTATGCGATGATGCGGCTCGCCTCAATGGCCGGGATCGATGTCCCGAGGGTTCGGCTGGTTGAGCGGGATGATGTAGATGCATTGCCGGCGAATGTGTGGCGCCGGGACGAGAGTCAGGCATTCCTGGTGGAGCGGTTTGATCGACTCGCCGATGGAACGAGAGTGCACATCGAGGATTTCCTTCAGATACTGGATCGATACCCGGGCACGAAATATGCTGGATCTTTCGAAACAGTGGCAGCGCTTGCCTTCCGCGGCGTGGACATTGATGCGGTGACAGAATTCACGCGCCGACTGACGTTCAACATCCTCATTGGCAACGGCGATGCTCATTACAAGAACTGGTCGCTCATCTACCGCAATCCAGAGCTACCGACTCTTTCGCCTGCCTACGACATTGTGTCCACGTCTCCCTACTTCCCGCCAGGCAAGGAGGACCTTGGGCTCAAGCTCGCAAGGAATCGTCAGTTCGAGGATGCGCGCATTAGCCATCTTGCCTTGATGGCCATGCGCCTGGGTGTAGATGCATCCATGGTGGTCGATGCGTCGCGAGACGTCATTACCAAGGCGCTGGACGCGTGGCCGGAGATTGCAGACCTTCTCGCTGTAGATCCCCATCTCCAGTCCAGCATTCACCAGTCTCTATCGACTCGCTCGAGAAGCTTCCTCAGTGGCGGCCATTAGCGGCTCATCACAATCCAGGGTGTAGCTGAGGTCTGAATGGCCTCGGCCGGCCGGCACTGATTGACCTGACTTGGGCCACGTTTGCGCACTTGCTGGGTTGATTGTTGCTTTGGCTAG
>CAZPCM010000015.1:33951-39396 GCA_964585085.1 uncultured Propionibacteriaceae bacterium | reverse complement strand
GCCCTTGCCGCGGGCCTGCTGGTAGCGCCGCCGCGTCTCGGGGTTGCCGGTGATCTCGGCGAACGCCAGTACGGGGTCGCCGAGCCGCTGTTTCGCCGCACGATAGGCCTCGACCAGCACGCCGCGCCCGTAGGGGTAGCGCACCCGGGTGGGCGAATAGGTGTACCAGGAGAACGCGGCGCCGCGCGGACAGCCGCGGGGCTCGTACTCGGGCCGGTCCGGCCCGGTCGAGGGGTAGTCGGTCTGCTGCGATTCCCAGGTGATGATCCCGTCCTTGACGTAGACCTTCCACGAACAACTGCCGGTGCAGTTCACCCCGTGAGTGGAGCGGACCACCTTGTCATGGCTCCACCGATCGCGGTAGAAGACATCGCCCTGGCGGCCCCCGTCTCGGAAGACCGCCCGGCCGTCATCGGTTTCGTCCCACTTGGTGAAGAAACGGCCGAGTTTCAGCAGGGCGTCCGCGGCTGGACCGTCAAGGCGCACGGGTTCGATCGTCATGGGGCCAGCCAACCACCGGCACTGCCAGCACGCAGGCATTAACACCAACAATCTGTGCAAACAATCAGGAGAGGCCGACCCCTAGACTCGGACCCGTGAACGCCGATTACGCCGTGATCCTGGCCGGCGGCCGGTCCGCCCGGATGGGCACCGAGAAGGCCGCCTTGAAAATCGCCGACACCACCCTGCTGCAACGCGCGATCGATGCCTGCGCGGAGTGCCGAACGGTGGTTGTCGTCGCCCCCGCTGAGGTGGCCGCCCTGGCGGCGAGCGCGACTGCCGAGGTCCTGACCACCTGCGAGGATCCCCCCCTGGGCGGGCCGGTCGCGGGGGTGGACGCCGGGCTGGCCGCGTTGCCGTCGGTTCCTGCCGAGGCGACCGTGCTGGTCCTGTCGGTCGACCTGGCCAGGCCGCGCGAAGTCGTCGCCGCGCTGCTGGCAAGGGCCGGCGAGGGAGACTGGGCCGACGGAATCGCCCTGGTCGACGCGGAAGGATGGCGACAGGGCATGGCCGCCCTGTATCGCCGCGAGGCCCTCGCCGCTGCGCTGGGGCGCCTCGACACCGTCCGTGATGTGTCAGTGCAGCGCTTGGTACGCGGCCTGGACTTGACCTCGTTGGTCGGCCCGGAGGGGATCACCGACGACGTGGACACCCCCGAACAGGCCGCCGCCCTCGGGATCGCGCTGGAAGGGACCCGGTGATGGACGAGCTGGCACTTCTGGGCCACTGGCGCTCAGAACTGTCCGCAGCCTTGGGCATCGACGCGGCCATGGTCGACATCGAAGCCGTGCTGGCGCTGGCCAAGGCCAGCGCGTCCGGGGTCGCCCGTCCGGCCGTCCCGTTGACGGCCTGCCTCGTCGGCTTGGCCACCCGGGCGCGGATCGACTCCGGCGCCAACGCCGAAGCCGCGTTCGCCGACGCGGTCACGGTGGCCACCCGGGCGATCGCGGGCTTCCAACCACCGGCGCGCTGAGCCGAGTCCCGCCACGCCGTGACGGAGGCGACACTCGATCTCCGGGCCGGTGCGCGGCCACCCGCTCCGCGTGCGTCCAGCCCCGACGGCGAGCGTCGCCAACGTCACACGATCCTTCACGGACCGCCCGCTCAGCCTCCGGCGAACGGCGGCAGCACGTCCACCCGCGCCTCGGCGGGGACGATGTCGTCAAGGCCGGCGATCCGTCCGTCGACCAGGAAGGCGCTCACCGCCAACACCCGGGCCAGCCGCTCGCGTCCTTGTGCGAGCCGAGCGGAGAGGTCGGCGATCGACAGCGCTGCGTCGTCGAGCGTCTCCTCGGTGACTCCGGCCGCTTCCGCGGCACCGGCGAAGTAGCGGATCTGCACGATCAACCTCCGATGGCGCTCATGGTTCGGGTGGGAGGGGTGAACCCTGGCTCGCCGATGCCGTGGCCCGCGGCCTTGCGCAGGTGCGCGCCCGCCCACTGGGCCGCCAGCGAATCCTCGTCGGCCCCAGCACGGAGCGAGCCCCGCAGATCGGTCTCGGAGGTGGAGAACAGGCAGGTTCGCAGTTGGCCGTCTGCGGTGATCCGGGTTCGGTCGCACGCCGCGCAGAATGGTGCGGTGACCGACGCGATGATCCCCACGACACCGCCGGGCTGCTGGTGGTCCGGCGCCACCCGCCACAGTTCGGCCGGTGCCGAGCCACGCGCCAAAGCCGCCTCCGACAAGGAGTAACGCGCGCCCAAGAGGCCGAGGATCTCCCCCGCCGTCACCATCGAGGACCGATCCCATTCGTGCCCCGGGCCGAGCGGCATCTGCTCGATGAACCGCAGTTCGAACCCACGCGTCAAGCAGAACGCGGCCAGCGGCACCACGTCGGCTTCGTTGACCCCACTCATCACCACGCTGTTCACCTTCACCGGAAGCAACCCGGCGGCCTCAGCCGCGTCCAGCCCGGCCAGCACGTCGCCCAGCCGGTCACGGCGCGCCAGCCGCGCATACCGGTCCCGGTCGAGGGAATCCAGGGACACGTTGACCCGGTCGAGCCCTGCCGCAGCCAGCCCCGGAGCGCGGCGGGCCAGCCCGATGCCGTTCGTGGTCAGCGAGACCTCGGGCGCGCGTCCTGCGACAGTGGTGAGCCGCTTCACCTCGGCGACCAGCCCCTCCAACCCCGGCCGCAGCAGGGGCTCACCCCCGGTGAACCGGATCTTCTCCACGCCCAACCGGGTGACCGCGACCCGGATCAGGGTGAGCACTTCATCGTCGGTGAGGATCTCAGCGCTGGGGAACCAGGCGAGCCCCTCGGCGGGCATGCAGTACGTGCAGCGCAGGTTGCAGCGGTCGGTGAGCGACACACGCAGGTCGCGAGCGACCCGTCCGAACGCGTCGGCGAGGCGAGACCGGACGATGACGGGCTCGGCGAGCATGGCGACAGGCTACGACACCAGGACTTATTCCCAAAGAAGTTGTGCGTCTCCGGTCACGGGCTGCTCCGCGTGTGCCTGCCGGCCGCCGGGCGGGTGGCATGCTGAGAAGATGACGCCCGAGCCGAGCGAGCCGACCGCCAGCGCCGATCAGCTCGGTCCGTCCCGGCGCCGCGTGCTGGCGTTCCTGCAGCAGTCAGCGGCCCCTGCGAGCGTGGAGGAGGTGGCCTCCGCCTTGGAGTTGCATGCCAACACGGTGCGCTTCCATCTCGGTGCGCTGCGCGCTGATGGCCTGATCGCACGGGTCACCGAGACCCGGTCCGTCCAAGGTCGGCCGCGCGACCTGTATTCCGCCGTCCCTGAGGCCCCGACGGTATTCGGCGACCACTACCGCGACCTGGCGATGGCGCTCACCAGCTTCGTCGCCACTACCCTGCCGAATCCGCCGCAGGCGGCCCTCCAGGCGGGCACGGCCTGGGGCCGTCGGATCGCGGAGGCCCAACCGCCCTCCGGCGACGGTCTGGAAGATCTGGAGGACACCGTCAACGCGATGGGGTTCTCCTCCCGCATGGTCGCCGGAGAGGCCACCACGACCCTGGAGATCACGCGGTGCCCCTACCGCGAACTGGCGCTTGCCGAGCAGGACGTGGTGGGCGGCCTGCATGCCGGGATGATGCGCGGCTACCTGGACGCAGGCGGCTCACCCTACGAGATGACCACGTTGGATCCGTGGGTCCAGCCGAGCCTGTGCCTGGCCCGGTTCGTCAAACGCCACGATGACTGACCGTCCGGCACCTGGAGGACGCCCTCTCCGGGTGGATCTCGATCAGGTGCTGGCCTTCAGGCTCGCGGGCCAGCATCTCGACCGGCGGCTCCCCGTGGACGGGCTGACGGAGGTCGCCGGCGCCTGCGGGATCGGGGACTCGCCGCCGGCGTCGGCTGTAGCTTCGCTGGCGGCGCGGCTGGACGCGGTGCGGCCCGGCACCTTCGATCAAGAACTCGTGGTGGCACGCTCCCTGCTGCGGACCTGGAGCCTGCGCGGCTCCCCGCTGGTGTTCCCCAGCGCGCAGGCCCACGCCTTCACCCGCGAACTCGAACCTCCGGATGCGGAGAGCCTGCGCGCCTTCCTCCCGGGCGCCTCGGCGCTGCTGGAGATGGTCGGACTGTCG
The DNA here is from genome assembly GCA_964585085.1 of uncultured Propionibacteriaceae bacterium. Lineage (GTDB taxonomy): Bacteria > Actinomycetota > Actinomycetes > Propionibacteriales > Propionibacteriaceae > Propionicimonas. Next base: position 35,345 of record CAZPCM010000015.1, on the reverse strand, counting down.
GCGCCCGGGCTGGCGGATGCGGTGAGCGAGGCCGCGAGTTCGGTGCTGGATGGACGCGTGATCGTGGGGAAGTGCGCGCTGGATGCCGCGGTGGCGCGCGCGGTCCGCCCCGCGCTGACCGCGACGCAGAGGGCGGCGTGGGAGGAACCGTCGGGGTTCGCCGTCGGTCAGACCGCCGGTGAAGCGCTGGCGTCCTTCGCGCTCCGGGTGGCCGCCCTGCGCGGCGTGGTCTGCTTCGCCGGCCGCCTGGGCCGCCAGCCGAGCTTCGCCCGGACCGACCAGTGGCTGGGCGAGCAGGCCTCGGAGGCCGGCGTCCCGTCGGGGCCTGGGCTGGTGCGGCGTTACCTGAACTGCTACGGCCCGTCCACCCACGGCCACTTCGCCTCGTGGGCCGGAATCGGCGAGGGCCACGCGCGCGGTCTGTGGGATCGTCAAGCGGATTCCCTGGTGGAGGTGGCTGTCGATGGCCGCCGAGCGTACGTGCACGCCGACGACCTGCCGCGGCTGCTCGCCTCCGGGAACCCGCGGACGCTGCGCCTGCTCCCCCCGCTCGACCCGTGGGTGCAGTTGCGAGATCGCACAAGCGTGCTCCCCGATCGCCGGCTGCATCCCCGCGTCTGGCGCACGATCGGCTGGCCGGGAACGCTCCTGCTGGACGGACGGATCGCAGGCATCTGGCGCAGCAGACCGCACGGCGCCACCCTGCGGATCTCGGTCGAGCCCTGGGCCGACCTCGGCGTGTCGGCTGCATTGGAGGCGGAGGCGGAGTCCCTCGCGGTGGCCAGAGGCCTCACCCAGGCCGAGGTGACCCTCGCGCCCGAGCCGTCCTGAGCGCCGGCACCCGCGGGGTACTCCTACGATGGCACCCATGGCTACCTTGGTGCTGACCGTCATCGGCGACGACCGGGCGGGGCTGGTGAACGCCGTGGCACAGGTGGTGTCACGGCACGGCGGCAACTGGGAGCGGAGCCAGATGGCCGAACTGGCCGGCAAGTTCGCCGGAATCGTCCTGATCACGGTGCCCGACACGGCCCGACAGTCCCTGGTGGACGATCTCAGGCCGCTGGCCGGCCTGCTGGAGATCCAGGTCCAGACGGGAACTGCCGATTTGGAGGTGAGCCCGCCGGAGGCCCGGCGCTTCACGCTGTCGCTGCTGGGGACGGACCGTCCGCACATCGTCCGGGAGATCACCGACGTGTTGGCCGCGCACCAGGTCAACATCGACACCCTGCACACCGACACCCGGGACGCGCCGATGTCAGGCGGGCGTCTGTTCGAGGCGCGGGCCGTCCTGGAGGTCCCGCCGACCACCGACATCGCCGCGCTGCACGCCTCGTTGGAGCGCCTGGCACACGAGCTGATGGTCGACATCGACTTGGAGACCTCCGCCTGAG
>CAZPCM010000015.1:0-33851 GCA_964585085.1 uncultured Propionibacteriaceae bacterium | reverse complement strand
TCGGTGACCAGGGCGGCGATCGGCGAGCGTTCCGAGCGGGTCAGCGTCACATGGGCGAACAGCGGGTGACCCTTCAGCTTCTCCACCACCGCGACCACGCCGTCGTGGCGGCCGACCCGCAGGTTGTCCCGCTGGGCCACATCGTGGGTGAGGACCACCCTCGAGTTCTGGCCGATCCGGCTCAACACGGTGAGGAGCACGTTGCGTTCCAGCGACTGGGCCTCGTCGACGATGACGAAGGCGTCGTGCAGCGAACGGCCGCGGATGTGGGTCAACGGCAGGACCTCCAGCATGTTCCGGGCGAGCACCTCCTCGATCACGTTCCGGCTCGTCACCGACCCCAGGGTGTCGAAGACCGCCTGCGCCCACGGCGACATCTTCTCCCCCTCGCCGCCGGGGAGGTACCCGAGTTCCTGGCCGCCGACGGCGTACAAGGGACGGAAGACAAGCACCTTCGAGTGCAGGCGCCGCTCCAGCACCGACTCCAGCCCCGCACAGAGCGCCAGCGCCGATTTGCCGGTGCCCGCCCTTCCACCCAGAGAGACGATCCCCACGTCAGGGTCGAGCAGGAGGTCGAGCGCAACCCGCTGTTCGGCGGAGCGTCCGTGGATTCCGAAGGCTTCGCGGTCGCCCTTGACAAGCCGGACGGACCCGTCCGGCAGCACCCGAGCAAGCGCCGAGGAACCCGTGCCGTGCAGCACCACACCGGTGTGACAGGGCAGGTCGACCGCCTCGGGCACGATCGCGACGCCGTGGGCGTACAGGCCGTCGATGGTGCCCTGCGCCACGTCCGCCTCGACCATCCCCGTCCACCCAGTGTCGGGAGCGAGCTCGTGGCGGTATTCCTCCGCGGCCAGGCCGACCGCGGACGCCTTGACCCGCAGCGGAAGGTCCTTACTGACCAGGACCACGTTGTGCCCCTCCGCGCGCAGGTTCAGCGCCACGGCAAGGATCCTGGAATCGTTGTCGCCCAGCCGGAAGCCGGCCGGCAGGACGTCCGGGTCGGTGTGGTTCAGTTCGACTTGGACGGTGCCCTCGGCGGCGTTGACGGGGACGGGTGCGTCCAGACGTCCGTAGCGGACGCGGAGGTCGTCCAGCCAGCGCAGCGCCGTCCGGGCGAAGTAGCCCAGTTCGGGATGGTGGCGCTTGGCCTCCAGTTCGGTGATGACCACCACCGGCACGACGACAGCGTGCTCGGCGAAGTTGCGCAGAGCCTGCGGATCGCTCAGCAGCACCGAGGTGTCGATGACATAGGTCTTGAGCGCCACAGCAGTGGCGCGGGTGCCTGAGAAGGCGGTGCGGGTGGTGGAGCGCGGCACGTCGATCCCTGTCCTGGGGCCGCACCGCACCTCGCCCGGCCCCACCTGGTGGGTGGTCAGCCGGGGAGGACGGGGCCTGGTGCGGGCCCGCGGTTCTGGCTCTGCCGAGCTGGATTCCGCATGGACGGTGTGCCTCCCGGAGCCGGGCCAGGGGGCCCGACTGCTTCGAGGCTATTGCGCCGTGGCACGGCCACCGGCCGCGACACGCCCTAGCGTCCGAACCGGCGCTCCCGCTGTGCGTAGGCGCGCAAGGCGCGGATGAAGTCGACCTTGCGGAAGTCGGGCCATAGGGCCTCGCAGAAGTAGAACTCGCTGTGCGCCGACTGCCACATCAGGAAGCCCGACAGCCGCTGCTCGCCGGAGGTGCGGATGATGAGGTCGGGATCGGGTTGGCCGGCGGTGTAGAGGTGCTCGGCGATGTGGTCGATCTCGAGGGTTTCGGCGACGTCACTGAGGGATTCACCGCGCTCGGCCGCCTCAGTGAGCAGGGACCGGACGGCGTCGCGCAGCTCCTGGCGCCCGCCGTAGGAGACCGCGATGTTGACGTGCATGCGCGTGCAGTCGAGGGTCGACGCGTCCGCTGCGCGCAAGCGTTCGGCCATCGCTTCGGGGAGCAGCGCCAGGTCACCCACCACCTGCACCCGCCACCGTCCGCTGGCGGCCAGGTCGACGACCAGGCCCTCGATCACTTCCAGCAGCGGGGACACCTCCTCGACCTCCGAACGCGTCAGGTTCTCCGTCGACAGCACCCACAGCGTGACCACGCTGATGCCCACCTCGTCGCACCAGCCGACGAACTCCTTGAGCTTGTCAGCGCCGGCCTGGTAGCCGACCACGAGCGGCTCGTCGGGGGCGTTCGAGCGGGCCCAGCGCCGGTTCCCGTCGGCGAGCACGGCCACATGCTGCGGCAGCGAATCACGATCGAGTTGGGCCAACAACCGCTGCTCGTAGGTGGAGTAGAGCAGGCCCAGCGGCTGGAGCCGGTCGGCCACCTCGCGCAGGCGTTTGCCCCAGGACATGCTCGCACTCTACCCCCGGGGGTGCGTGCCACATCCGGTTGCCGGGAGACCCGTCACAGGCCCGGCCGTGACGCTGGTACGCTACCTACGTTCGCGTAAGTTACCTTTCCGTAACCAGGAGTCCCTGTGGCCACGGCCCATCCGATCCCCGTCCGCAAGCCCGCCCTGCGCGGGTGGCTGCATGCTGGCTTCACCCCGATTGCTCTGACCCTTGGGCTGATCCTGGTCGCTCTGGCCCCGAGCCCCCAGGCCCGGCTCGGCGGCGCAGTGTGGACGGCGGGCGCGGCACTGCTGTTCGGCACCAGCGCCTTGTACCACCGGGGACGTTGGTCACCCCGAGTCGCGATCATCCTGCGCCGGCTCGATCACGCCAACATCTTCGTTTTCATCGCCTCGACCTACACCCCGCTGGCACTCCTGCTGCTCGATGAGGCGCAGGCCCTGTTCCTACTGGCCCTGATCTGGACCGTGGGCGCCGCAGGCATGGTCTTCAACCTGTCCTGGCTGGACGCGCCACGCTGGCTCTACACGGTCCTGTATCTCCTCATGGGGTGGGCCGCCGTGGGCTGGCTGGTGCCCTTCTGGGTCAACGGCGGCCCCCTGGTGGTACTGCTCATCGGGCTCGGCGGGTTGTTCTACAGCGTGGGGGCGGTCATCTACGCCCGCAAGAGGCCGGATCCGGCACCGTCGGTGTTCGGGTTCCACGAGATCTTCCACGCCTGCACGATCGCGGCGGCACTGTGCCACTACGCGGCGATCGCGGTGGCCACCTTCAACTGAGCCCCGCGGTCAGGCCCGGCTCCACAAGGCCGTGCGGAGGTCGGGGACGTCGCCGGCCGGAGCGAAACACGTCTCGCCACGGCAGACGTAGGCGGTGGGCGACCCGGCGACTGCCGGACGGTCCTCGAAGTGGTGGGCGAACCCCGGGGTGCCGGGCCTGCCCACGAGGACGGCCGTCCCGACCGGCGCCATCCGCCAGGCCGCCCGGGCCAAGCGGTTAAGCGGATCACCGGCGTCATCGACCACCACCGCCACCGCCGGACGCAGCCCCGTGCGGGCCTCGTCGGCGATCAGCAGGTCGGTCAGCGCCGAGCCGGCGAACCGGGGCGCCTGGGCCGCAATCCCACGCGTGGTCTGCGCCGCGGCCTCCGCCCGGGCCAGGAAGGAGGGTTCATCGGCCATCAGGCCGACGAGCCGCAGCGCGGCGATGAGTGCACTTGTCCCCGACGGAGTCGGATTGTCCGAGACCTCCCTCGGCCGGGCGAACAGCGGCTCGGCGTCCGCGGCGGAGTCGAAGAACCCGCCGTCCGGCGCTCCGAAGAGCTCCAGCGCCACCTCCAGCAGCGTCCGGCCTCGTTCCAGCCAGCGCCCGTCCCCCAGCGCTCCGGCCAGGCGGGCGAAGCCGAGAGCGACGGCGCCGTAGTCCTCAGCGAAGCCGCCCACCTCCGATGCGGTCTGAGCCAGCGAGGTGCGGCGCAACCGTCCGTCGACCCAGTGGACGCGCCAGAGCAGCTCGGCCGCCGCGCGGGCCAGGTCGAGCCAACCCGGCTCGTCGAAGACCGCGGCCGCCCAGACCAGCGAGTCGATCGCCCAGCCGTTCCAGGCCGCCACCACCTTGTCGTCCCGCGCGGGCCGGAACCGACCCTCACGCACCTGGAACAGCCGCTCCGCGACCGCGGCGAGCCGGTCGGGGTCGGGATTGCCGCGCAATTGGAGGGTTGACAGGCCGTGCTCGAACGTCCCGGCGGTGGTGACGTGGAACACCGAGGCCGCCCAGTCGGCGTCCGCCTCGCCGAGGGCATCGACGAGCAGCTCCGGACTCCACACGTAGAAGATGCCTTCGTGGGGCATGCCGCGGGTGTCGGCACTGTCGGCGTCGAGGCTCGCGGCGAACCCGCCGCCGTCGACGACCATCTCACGCTCCAGCCAGCCGACGAGGCCGCGCACCACCCGCTCGAACAGGGTGCGCAGCGAGCCGTCGTGGTCGGCCGTCCGCCGCCAGCCGCGGACGTAGGTCCCCAGCAACAGCGCGTTGTCGTAGAGCATCTTCTCGAAATGCGGCACCACCCATCCGGCATCGACGCTGTACCGGGCGAACCCGCCGCCGAGCTGATCGTGGATCCCGCCCCGGGCCATCGCCTCCAGGCTGCGCTGAGCCACGTCCAGCGAGCCGGGCTCGCCTTTCACCAGGAGCGCCTCGATGAGCAGTGGGGCGGGGAACTTCGGCGCCGTCCCGAAGCCGCCGTGGACGGCGTCGAATTCGGCGCTGACCCGATCGAGGGTCGCCCAGACGTCGACCGAGGCCGGCGCGGGCAGGGGTGCGAATTCACCCGCGAGATGCTCGGCGATGGCTGCGGCTCCGGCCACCGCTTCGCCTCGGCGCTGAGCCCACGCGGACGCGATCGCGGTCACCACTTCGGCGAACGAAGGCATCTGACCTTGTCGCTGCGGCGGGAAGTAGGTGCCGGCGAAGAACGGCGATCCGTCCGGAGTGAGGAAGACCGTCATCGGCCAGCCCCCCTGGCCGGTCAGCGCCTGGGTCGCCTTCATGTAGACGGCGTCCAGGTCCGGACGCTCCTCGCGGTCGACCTTGATCGCCACAAAGTGCGGGTTCACCAGGGCCGCGATCGCCGGATCGGCGAAGGTCTCGTGAGCCATCACGTGGCACCAGTGGCAGGCGGCGTAGCCGACCGACAGCAGGATCGGGACGCCCCGCTCCCGGGCCTCGGCCAGCGCCGCGGCGTCCCAGGGCTGCCAATGGATCGGGTTGTCGGCATGCTGCTGCAGGTACGGGGAAGCCGCGGCGGCCAGTCGATTCACGCCGCAAGAGTAGCCCGGCACGCCGGACGCTTTCGGCGCGCTCAGAGCTGCGGGGGCACCGGCGAGGTCGGCGAGGCGGCCCTGGCGTTTGCGAGCTCGTCGCGGTGCGGCACCTGGATGCGGTCGATGTTGCGCCTCATGCTGCGGTAGAGCAGGGCGACCACAATGCCGATGACGACCACCAGGGCCAGCGGCAGCCACGACGGGGTGACCAGGTCAGAGCCCAGTTCGATCCAGACCATGGGCCGACCCTACTCCCCGGGCCGGCGCAGCCCGGCGAACAGGTCCGATTCGGGGATCAGGGTGGGGACCGTGGAATGGACCAGTTGGTAGTCCTCGGTGGGCCACCCGGCCCGCTGGATCGGGATCGGCACGGCGAACCAGAGGCCGTCCGGGTCGACCTGCGTGGCATGGGCGCGCAGCGCCGCGTCCCTGACCTCGAAGAAATCCGCGCACGGGACGAACGTTGTCAGCCGCGCCTGGTACTCAGGGTCCTCAGGCCAGTCGTCCAGCCACTCCTGGTACGGACGGCCGAGGCCCCGCTCGTGCATGGCCGCGTCCAGAGCGGCGAGGCGTCCGCGGTGGATGGACATGTCGTAGTAGACCTTGGCCACCTGCCACGGCTCGCCGTGCTCGGGCCACAGTGCCGGATCAGCAGCGGCCTCGACGGCGGCCATCGAGATCCGGTGGCACATCACGTGGTCGGGATGGGGATAGCCTCCGGCCTCGTCGTAGGTCGTCAACACCTGCGGACGGAACTCGCGGATCACCTTGACCAGCGGGCCCGCGGCCGCACTCACGTCCTGCACCGCGAAGCAGCCCTCGGGCAGCGGATCGGCCTCGGACGGCATACCCGAATCGACGAAGCCGAGCCAGACCTGCTCGATGCCCAGAATCCGCGCCGCCTCGGCCATCTCCGCCCGGCGCAGGTCGGCGATCCGCGCCTGGTTCTCGGGGGTGTCCAAGCGGGGGTTGAGGATGGAGCCGCGCTCACCCCCGGTGCACGTGGCCACCAGCACCCGCACCCCCTCGGCGACGTAGCGCGCGGTGGTCGCCGCACCTTTGGACGACTCGTCATCAGGATGGGCGTGCACCTGCAGAAGCCGGAACCCGGAATCGTCGCGCTTTTCCATGTCGACATTCTGCGGACCGGCGCAAGCCGCCACCAGCCCGCCCCGGCGACAATGGGACGGTGAGCACCCTCGCCGACGCTGACCGCCTGGCCCGCCGCTATCCGCCTCGGCGCACACCCGCCTGGCTCTGGGTGGCCGTGGCGGCCGTCCTGACTGGCGTGGGTGCGGTCTGGCTGGTGTGGGCTGCCGGCACGGGGGCCAATCCGCCCGTCTCGGCCCGCGTGTCGTCGTTCGATGTGCTCTCCGACTCTGCGATCGCGGTGACGGTCACCGTGGAGCGCCCCGACCCGAGCGTCGGCGCCCGCTGCTTGGTGTACGCGCAAGCGGTGAGCTACGACCGGGTCGGCGAGTTGCCGCTGGAGGTGGGTCCGGGCGGAGACCGGCTCACCGACGTCCGGGTCGAGGTCAGGACCCTCAAGCGAGCGACCACGGCCGGCGTCGAGAACTGCCGGACGATCGGATAGTCTCGACAGATGGCTGACGAGCACCACCCGACCGTCTGGATGACCCAGGACGCCTTCGACAAGCTGACCGCCGAACTGGCCTACCTCAAGGGCGAGGGACGCACGAGGGTGTCGGCCAAGATCGCCCAAGCTCGCGAGGAAGGCGACCTGTCCGAGAACGGCGGCTACCACGCCGCCCGCGAAGAGCAGGGACACCAGGAGGCGCGGATCCTCCAGCTCACCACGATGCTGCGGCACGCCGAGGTCGGCGAAGCACCCACCGCCACCGACAAGGTTGTTCCCGGCGTCGAGGTGACCATCATCTTCGACGGCGATCCCGCCGACACCGACACGTTCCTGCTCGGGTCGCGCGAGATCATGAACCTGGACACCTCGGCCCCCCTTGAGGTGTACTCCCCCCAGTCGCCGCTCGGTGCCGCCATCCTTGGTCGCCGGATCGGCGAAACGGTCACCTACTCCGCGCCCAACGGCAAGCCGATCGAGGTGACCATCCTCGAAGTCCAGCCGCATCTGCGCTGACGACCGCCGATCGCACCGGGGCTACCCGATCGAAGCCAGGAGGCTGGCCGCCTCCTGCGGTGACAGGGCTCCGCTGGCTACCTCGCTGAGCACCTGCTCGCGGGTCGGCGCCGGTACGGCTTCGGTCTCGCCGGCCAGCCCCAGCCTGGTCAGCAGCTGGGTGAACCTGGCTCGGGCCGTCGGATACGACACCCCCAGGTGCTTCTCCACCTCGCGCAGGTTCCCGCGCGAGGCCAGGAACACCCGCAACAACTCCGTGTCACGCGCGTCGAGGGCGCAGAAGTCGCAGTGGCCGAATTCGCCGGCCAGCTCGGTGCCGCAGCCCGGACAGCCCAGGCGAGTGGTGAGCAACTGGCCGCCGCAGACCGGGCAGTCCGCCGGCGGCCGATGGCGCGCTCCGCTCGCCGGGCTCATCGCAGGTCCCCCAGGGTGTCGCCGGCCTTGATGGTGGCCCAACCCATCACCACTCCGACATCGAGCCTCGCCGATCCGTTGCCGAGGATCACCTCGTCCAGCGCACCGGTGTGCGCATCGCTGAAGGTGATCCTGCCCAGCTGGGCCTCACCCCGTACGGTCACGTTGGAGTCGCCGGTGAGTTCAATGGTCAGTTGCCCCGATTCGCAGCGGACGCGGGACCGTCCGGTGGTGATCGTGCCACGGATAGTCGCCGAACCGGCCTGGACGAGGACGTCGCTGACTTCTGCGATCCGCTCGAGTTCGGCGCCGCCCGCTGTGATGCGGACCTTGCCCAGGTAGGGCACGTCGGTACAGGTGAGGCTCCCCGCAGTGACCTCGACGTCGACGACGATCGCGGGATTCACCCGCAGATACAGCTCCTTGCCCAGGCCCATGGCGCGCAGTTCGTCGAAGTTGCGCGGCGGGCGAAGGATGCTGAAGCCGTCCAGACTGGGGCCGAGTTCACCGTCGCTGGTGACCTCCAGCACCGAACCGGTGCGGCGCAGTACGTGCGGCCCCTCAGCGGACACGGTCGCCACCGCCCGGTCGCCCACGATCCGGACGCGCCGACCCACGGCCCTGACCGAGATCCGGTCCACCCCCTTGGCCCCGCTGGGACGGCGCCGAGTCGGCGGCACCTCCTCCTGGGTCGGCGGGGTGAACACCTCTCGGGCGTAGGGGGAATACTGCCGACGGCCCGGGTCGCCGCCGAGGTCGTCGTTGCTCGGCTCGGCCGGACGCCCACCGCGGGATTCAGCGGCCTTGAGGGCGTCGATGCGCCGGGCGGCTTCGGAGGCGTCGATCCGTCCGGCGGCCAGGTCTTCGAGAATCGGGGTCAGATCGGGCGTGCTCATGTGAACAGCGTACGCGCAGCTTTCACTAGAAGAAAGGAACGCTTACCAGTCTGTCAAGCGCTAGCCGGTTTCGGGCACTTCCGGGGGTCGCAAGCCACGGACGAACGCGACCGTGAACGCGAGCACCGGGATCACCAGCAGGGCACCGACGATGCCGGCCAGGGTGGCGCCCACGGCGAGCCCGACCAGCACGGCCAGGGGATGGAGCGACACCGCACGGCCGAGGAGGATCGGCTGGAGAAAGTGCCCCTCGGTCTGCACCACGGCCACGGTGATGGCCAGCATGATCAGCGCCGTCACCCACCCGTGGGTGACCAGGCCCAACAGCACCGCGATCGTGCCGGACAAGATCGCGCCCACCACCGGAATGAAAGCGGTGAAGAAGGTGAAGGCGAACAACGCCCACGCCATCGGGATCTGCAGGACCAGCGCTCCGACCAGCATGCCGAGGGCATCGACCAGGGCCACCAGCACCTGCGCCCGCATGTAGGCCACCAGCGAGACCCAGCCCTTCCCCGCGGCGCGGTGGGTGGCTGGGCGGTAGTGCGCCGGGACGATGCTGCTGACCGACTCCCACAGCTGGGGACCGGAGGCGAGGAAGAAGAAAGTCGAGATCAGCGCGATGGCCAGCCCGGCGAAGAAGTGCCCGACGCCTACCCCGGCCTCGGCCGCCCAGGCGGCCAACTCAGCCTGGGACTCCCTCGCCCAGGCTGTGATCTGGGCCGTCCACGCGTCCAACTGGGCCTGCTCGATGTGCAGCGGCCCTGCGGCAAGCCAGGCCAGGAGTTGTTCGAAGCCGACCACGGACTGACTGACCAACTGCGGCATCTCACGGGCCACCTGGGCCCCGATTCCCACCAGGACACCGACGATCAGCAGGGCCATCCCCGCCAGGGCGCCGGCCGAGGCCAGAGCGGGCCTCCAGCCCCACGCGCGCAGCCGGCCGGCCACCGGGCTGAGCAGCGCCGACAACAACACGGCCACCGCCAGCGGAATGCTCACCCCGGAGAAGAAGCCCAGCAGGTAGTAGACGCCGATCAGCGCGGCAGCGATCGCCAGAAGCCGCCACGACCAGCCGGCAGCGGTGACAACCCCCTGCGGGATGGTGTCAACTGCGGCGTTGCGTGCGGGGCGGGGGCGGGGCAGTGCCACGGGAGATCCTTTCCGGCGGTGTTCCCACACCCTAGCCGCCGCCTCCGACAACAACGCGGTTGCCCTAGGGTCGGGCGGGTGAGCACACGCCGTCCCCTTCGTGAGTTGATGGCCCCCGACTGGGCGGAGGCCCTGGCCGGAGTCGAAGGCGTCATCACCGGGCTCGGCGATTTTCTCCGCGCCGAACTGGACGCGGGGCGCGGCTACCTGCCTCCAGGCCCGACGGTGCTGCGGGCGTTCTCCCGTCCGCTGGCCCAGGTTCGTGTGCTGATCGTGGGCCAGGATCCCTACCCCACCCCCGGGCACGCGGTCGGCCTGGCGTTCTCCGTGGCGCCGCAGGTCCGTCCGCTGCCGCGCAGCCTGGCCAACATCTACCGGGAGCTCCACGACGACCTCGGCATCACGCCCGCCCTCTCCGGCGATCTGACCCCCTGGTTCGAGCAGGGGGTGCTCCTGTTGAACCGGGTGCTCACAGTGCGTCCGGGTGCGCCCGGTTCGCACCGTGGCAAGGGCTGGGAGCAGGTAACCGAGTGTGCGATCGACGCCCTCGTCGCCCGGGGCGGGCCGTTGGTGGCGATTCTGTGGGGGCGGGACGCCCAGTCGCTGGCGACTCGGCTCGGGAGCGTCCCGGTCATCGCCTCGGCACACCCGTCCCCGATGTCGGCGGCGAACGGCTTCTTCGGCTCGCGTCCGTTCAGCCGGGCCAACAGCGCGCTGGTCGCCCAGGGCGCGACCCCGATCGACTGGCGGCTGGACGGCTGAGTCTCCCTGCGGCGGCTGGTGGAATGCCGCCGCCTCCGCCGAGGTTGAGAGGGCATGGTCGCGCTGTCGTCGATGGTGACCCCTGAGCGAGCCCTGCCCGGACGAGATGCTCCGGTGCTGGCTCAACCGTGCTGGCACAAGGTGTTCGGCTCCCGCGTGGACGCCGTCCCCGCCGGTTCCCGGATCGCGTATTTCGCCCTGGGCTGTTTCTGGGGCGCGGAGAAGCTGTTCTGGGATGTCTCCGGAGTGGTCAACACCGCGGTCGGCTACCAGGGGGGCTACACGCCCAACCCGACCTACGAGGAGACGTGCACCGGCCGCACCGGGCACGCCGAAACGGTCAAGGTCGTCTACGACCCGGCACGGGTCGGCTACGAAGAACTGCTGGCCGTGTTCTTCGAGAACCACGACCCCACCCAAGGGATGCGCCAGGGAAACGACCGCGGCAGCCAGTACCGCTCGGCGATCTTCCACCTCGATCCCGAGCAGGAGCAGGCGGCATGGGCGACGGCCGTGCGCTACCAGGCCGCGCTGTCAGCGGCCGGCTACGGTCCGATCACCACCGAGATCGCGCCGGCCGGCCCGTTCTACTACGCCGAGGCCTACCACCAGCAGTACCTGGCGAAGAACCCGTTCGGCTACTGTCCGGTGCACGCGACCGGGGTGCGCTGCGGATGACCGCAGTACCGGTGGAGACCAACGCGACCTTCTTCCCGCTGCTGGGCACCGACGTCAGCATCCGGGTCGTCGCGGCCGACCACGATGCCGGCCAGGCCTGCGAGGAGGCGGCAGTCGGCACGCTCCAGCACCTCCAAGGCGTCTTCAGCGTCTTCGAGCCGGACAGCGAGCTAAGCCGGTGGCGCCGCGGCGAAGTGGACGCCGGCCCCGAGCTCGTCAGTGTCCTGACCCTTGCCCACCGCTGGCATGCGCTGAGCCGGCGCGCGTTCCACCCGGCCGCACTACGCCTGCGCCGGCGCTGGTTGCGGGCCGAGCAGGACGACGACGCTCCGGCCAGGCGGGAGATGGCCGAACTGGCCGCGGGCATCGCCGAACTCCCCTTCCACCCCACGCGAGAGGGCGGGATCATCCGCGTGGCCGATTGCGCAGACGTGGACCTCAACGCGATCGCCAAGGGATGGGCCGTCGACCGGGCAACCGAGGCAGGCCTCGCCGTCGCCGGGGTGCACGCGGTCACCGTCAACGCCGGGGGGGATCTCCGCCACCGCGGCAGCGGAGGGGTCACGGTCGGGATCGAAGACCCGGCCCGTCCTGTCGACAACGCTCCGCCGCTGGCGCGGGTCCGCGTTCGCAACGCCGGGCTCGCCACCAGTGGCGCGGCGCGCCGCGGGTTCCGGGTGCGCGGGCAGTGGTACGGCCAGGTGCTCGATCCGCGCACCGGCTGGCCGGTCGCGCACACCCGCTCGGTGAGCGTCCTGGCCCCCGACGCCGCGACGGCCGATGCGGTGGCGACCTGCGCCGGTGTGCTGCCGCTCGCCGAAGGCCTGCGTCTGGTCGGCGAACTCGGCGGCGTGGACTTCTTCCTGATCGACGGAGACGGCCGTCGGCACCGGACGCCCGGCTGGCCGGAGGCCTGAGTTCGCTTTGGGTGTGCGGCTGTGCCCCGAGTTCGGTGGACGAGGGCGCAGCCGGACCGCCGCTGGGAGTGTGCTGAACAATGGCGTTCCGAGCGAGGACGTGCCGGGCGGAATGAGCTGCAAGGCCGCAGCTTGGGTCTGTAGTGGACCTACAGGCCCAAGATGAGGCCGCAGCAGATCGCCCGATCCGGTGCGCCGCAACCGGGACATGATGGCTCAGCAGGCTCTTAGACCAAGGTCGTCCAGACCAGCCCCACCGCGGCCACCGCGCCGGCGAGCGCGAGGAGCAGGTCCCGTCGCCGGTGCCTGCTGCGGTTGACCAGGGCGATCGTGCCCCCGGTGACGGCGACGAGGACCAGGAAGATCGCCGTGGCGTCGATGGCCAGGCCCCAGGCCGGCGACGCACCGTTGCCACGATGGATGTCGCCCAACAACGCCGCCAACCCGCTGCGGGTCTGGGTGAGGGTGTAGGAGCCTGTGGCGGTGTCGAACTGAACCGACGCCTGGACGCCGGGTCCGGTGTAGTTGATCCAGCCGTTCGTGCCGCTCAACCCGTGCCCGGTGATGGCGCCGCGGACCCCGTCGATGCCGCGTACGTGCTCGCTGATCGCCAGGAAGTCCACCGCGTCGGGGCTCGCGGCCCCCGCGGGAAGGGTGCCCTGGGTGGCCACAGTGACCGCGTCCTGGCCGAAGGTCCAGTCGGGATGGTTCAGCAGCAGCCCGGTGAGGCCGAAGAAGAGCAGCAGAACCAGGCTGAGCAGCGACGTCCACGCGTGGAACTTCCGGCTCCAGCGATGAACCGCGGCCCCTCCCTTCGTGCCCATCACGTCCTCAGATCCGGAAGGCGACCGAGGCCGCGCTGAGTTCGTTGCTCGGCTCGAGCTCCACCGTGAACGCCCTGGTCGCGAAGTCGAGTTCCTTGCGGATCAGTTCGTACGGGCCGTGCTCACGGGAGGCCTCGATGCACACCGCGTACCTCCCTGTGGCGACCCGACCGCCCTCGGCGTCCGTTCCGTCCCATTCGACGGTGTAGGCGCCGGGCGGCCTGGTGGCGCTGCTGGTCGTCTCGACACCACCGGCTACCTGGTACCAGCGGGTCAACGAGTTGAGCCAACGATCCTCCGCGGCCGTCAGGTGCCACAGCGCCACCGTCCTGACCAGGGCGCCCCGGGCGTCCTCGATCCACACTGCGATGTAGGGGTTGCGGACCATTCCGCCCCCGCGCCGATCCCCGCCGCCGGCGCCGGTGCTGCTGGCGGTGAACGTGAAACTGATGGACGCCACCGCCCCAGCGGGCAACTCCGTGCCGGTCGCCGATGACGGCGACGAGGTCGGCGAGGTGGAGGACGGGGCCGGCGTCACGGTGGCGACGGGCTCAGAGGACGGCGGCGAGGTGGACTCGGGAGCCAAGGCGGCCTCGTCGCTGCTGCAGCCGACCAGACCGAGCACCGCCGCAGCCGACATCCCACTCAGGAACGCCCTGCGGGAAGCCCCCGCAAAACGCGACGCACGATCAACCACCGCAGGTCCCTCTCACGGCATCCTGCAACCCACAGGTGAAGCGGGCCGCCTCATCGGCTGAGTCTCCTCGACTCACCTGAGAGACGGCCCGCCATCACCTGTGGACCGGCTGTGCCTTTCCTGTCACGAAGCGGTCAGATGGACCAGGAACGCCTGGTCCGGATGCAGGACCGGCAGCGCCACGCCGACGGTCATCAGCGCCTCACCCGAGGCGGTCATGCCGCCCGCGGCGATCCACGGGGGCATGGCCAACTGCTGCGCGCCGGGTCCACCGGCGAGGGTGAGTGGCGCCACCCGGTAGGTCCGGACGGGATCAAGCCCGCGGAGCCGCAGCGGGGGCGGCACCTCGTACGGTGAGGACGCCAGTTGCGCGCAGCTGAACAACGCCTCGGCTCGATCCGCCGACACCACCCCGTGGGCGACCGCTTCTGGGGGCGCATCATCCAGCCGGATCACCTGCCCGTGGTGGAGGAGCCCTCGGTACCGCTTGTAGGCCGCCACACCGCCCGCGATCGCCTGGAGCTCCTGGGCATCGAGCCTGGTCAGGTCGGCCTCGATCCCGAAGTGCCCGAACAACGCGGTCGAGAGCCGCAGAGCCAGGCTCAGCTTCCGCCCGGTGGTGTGCGCGGTGCCCGAACCCACATGGGAGCCCATGAGCTCCGGAGGGACCAGCAGCCCCGTCCAGCGTTGGATGTGCTGGCGCTCGTGGGCGTCGATGGTGTCGCTGGCCCAGATCCGGTCGGTACGGGCCAGGATGCCCAGGTCGACCCGTCCGCCGCCGGAGGCGCAGGTTTCGATCTCCACCCCCGGGTGGCGCCGGCGCAACTCGTCGAGCAGTGCGTACAACGCCAGGGTCTGTGCCCGCACGCCGGCCACCCCCAGATGTCCGGCATCGACCAGGTCGCGGTTGTGGTCCCACTTGAGATAGGCGATGTCGTTCTCGGCCAGCAGCGCGTCCAGCCGCTCCAGCAGGTACGCCGACACCTCCTCGCGAGCGAGGTCGAGCACATACTGGTTTCGCCAGGTGGGAGACACCCGGCCGGGCAGCTGCAGCATCCAATCGGGATGTGCCCGGTGGAGGTCGGAGTCGGGGTTGACCATCTCCGGCTCGACCCACAGGCCGAAGTCCATACCCCGCTGCCTGACGGCCCGGATCAGAGGGGTGAGCCCCTCCGGCCAAACCTCCGCCGACACTACCCAGTCGCCGAGCCCGGCGGTGTCGTCGCGCCGTCCCCCGAACCAGCCGTCGTCGAGGACGAACCGCTCCACGCCCACCGACGCTGCCGCGTCCGCCAGGGCGGTCAGCCGGCCGAGGTCCTGGTCGAAGTAGACCGCCTCCCAGGTGTTCAGCATCACCGGACGCGGCGTCCGCGGGTGGCCGGGACGCGCCCGGAGCAGCTCGTGGAACGCCGTCGAGACACCGTCCAGTCCCTCTGCGGAGTACACCGCATAGGCGACCGGCGCCGCGTAGGAGGCTCCAGGCGCCAGGCGGACCTCGCCGGACGCGAGCAGTTCCGCGGCACCGAGTTGGGCGAACCCCGTCGGGCTGCGCTCCGCCCAGACCACGGAGTCGCCGCTCCAGCCCAGGTGGACCGCCCAGACTTCACCGGTGGCGAAGGAGAACCCCGGCGTGCCCACGGCGAACACGATCGGCGCATCGTGGCCGGTGCGGCCGCGGCGGCTCTCCCGGCTCCAGGTGCCCATGCCGAGCGGATGGCGCTGCGGGGTCCGCTCGCGGCACCAGCGTCCGGTCAGGTCGAGGATCTCACCGGCCCGCGCGGGCAAGGGCAGGGTGGCTGCCAGGCCGCCCAGGAGGTAGTCGACATCGCCCTCGTTGTGGAGTGTCTGGCGGACGGCCAGCACCCCGTGCGACAGCGTCAGCTCGATCTCCAGGCGCAGGCGTGCGGTGGCGTCCCGCGCCGTCAGCCACAGGCTCGTGGCTACCGGGCCTGACCCGCCTTCGGCCCGGTAGCCGGTCAGCTTGAACCGGGGCGAGTAGTCCGTGCCGTCGGCCCGACAGCCGTGCAAGCCAGGACGGAGCCGCCACCCGTCCACAGCCAGCGGCAGGATCGTCCGCTCCAGCGGAACGTCCGCGGCGGCGTGGGGCACGGCCGGTGCGACCAGCGACGCCAGCGCCAGCGCGTCCGCCCCGGTGGAGACAGGCGCACCCCAGTGCACAACCCTCGGCAGGGGCGCCTCGTTGGTGGCCGACGGTTCGGGGGTCACCAGCACCAGCGAGGCGCGATCATCGCGCAAGTGAACGAAGGAGCCCCCCTTGACGGGGAGCTCCTTCGCCGACGTTGCCGCCACACTGGGCGTCATCATCGATTCGTCCATCGTCAGCCCTTGACGGCGCCGGCGGTCAGGCCGCGGATGAAGTACCGCTGCAGGGACAGGAAGACGATGATCGGCAGCAGCATGGTCAGGAAGGCACCTGCGGTGAGCAGCTGCCAGCCCTGGCCCCGGTCGCCCAGCAGGGACGCCATGGCCATGGTCATCACCTGGTTGGGGCCGGTCCCCAGGAAGATGAGGGCGACCAGCAGGTCGTTCCACACCCACAGGAACTGGAAGATGGCGAAGGACGCCAGCGCCGGGACCGACATCGGGATGATCAGCTTCCAGAACGTCTGGAAATGGCTCGCGCCGTCGATCTTCGCCGATTCGATGACCGCCTTGGGCAGCGTGGCCATGTAGTTGCGGAGGATGTAGACCGCCAAGGGCATGCCGAAACCGGCATGCGCCAGCCACACCGTGATGAACTGCCCCTGGATCCCCCACTGCTGGAACAGCACCGACAGCGGCACCAGGGCCACCTGGTTCGGCACCACCAGGAGCCCGACCACGATGATGAACAGCAGATCGCGTCCGGGGAACTCCATGAACGTGAAGGCGTACGCCGCGAAGGCTGCGATCAGGATCGGGATGATCGTGGACGGAACGGCCACAGTGACGCTGTTGATGAACGCCAAGCCCATCGGGTTGGTGCCCGCCGTGAGCACGCCGATGTAGTTGTCCATGGTGACCTGGAGCGGATTGGCGAACCAGGTCCACCAGCCGGTGGTGTCGGCCGCCTCGGGGTAGCGGAACGAGGTGATCAGCAGGCCGATCGTGGGGATCAGCCAGAGGAAGCACAGGATCAGGACGGCGGACTCGACCAGCCAACCGGCCTTGGAGACCCCGCCCTCGCCGATCGTGGGCGCCTTGGCCTTCGCGGTCTGCTTGGGAGCCGCTGTGGTCGTGGTCATCGGTTTGCCTCCTGCGCACGGAACTGACGGACCTGGTACACCATCACCGGAATGATCGCGACCATCAGGATCACCACGATGGCCGACGCCTTGCCCCGGTCACCCTCGAAGTAGGTGGCGTTGAAGAAGGCGTTGCCGATCACGTCGGTGTTGAACTGGCCGTTCGTCATCGCGTAGACGATGTCGAAGACCTTCATGACGCCGATGAGCACGGTGATGAACACCGTGATCACGGTCGGCCAAGCCTGCGGGACGATGATGCGGAAGAAGATCGCGACTTCGCTGGCTCCGTCGATCCGCCCAGCCTCGATGGTGTCGTCGGGAACAGCCTTGATCGCCGCGGAGAGCAGCACCATGGCGTAGCCCACCTGCGTCCAGATGTAGACGATCATCAGCAGGAAGGTGTTGAACCGCATGGTCTCGAACTGGAGCCAGGTCTGCGGCTGCCCACCGAAGGCGACCACGATGGCATTCAGCAGGCCGATCTGGTCGGTCCCGGCCGGCTTGTAGTCGTAGATGAACTTCCAGATCGTCGAGGCGCCGACCATCGAGATCGCCATCGGCAGGAAGATGACCGACTTGGCGAGCTTCTCCTTGCGGGGCGTCATCCGGTCAGCCAGGACGGCCACCAGCAGGCCGAAGGCGACCACGGTGGCAGGCACGACGATGATCCACAAGACGTTGTTGAACAGCGCCGACAGGAAGGGCTCGTTGGTGAACAGCCGGGTGTAGTTCTTGGCGCCCACGAACTGAGTGGAGTCGTCGTTGAGCACGCTGGCGTAGATCGTGGTGACGGCCGGGTAAAGCAGGAAGAGCGTGATCACGCTGAAGGCCGGCAGCAGGAAGGCGTACGGCTTGAGCCGCTCCTCCCACTTGGGTGGGAGCAATTCGACGAGCTTGTTGAGAATCCAGAACACGGCCATGGCACCCAGCACGCCGAAAACGACGGCGAGCAGGGCGCCCATGATCTTTCCAGTCACATCCATGGGACGGGTGTCCTTTCTGGGTATCGGGCGCCGGTTCGGCGGCGGTCACTCCGCCGAACCGGCGCCCGAGTTGAGTGGGATCAGGCCGTCGGCCAGGACTTGTCGATCGCCGTCAGGACGGCGTCCAACGGCTTGTTGCCCGAGGTGTAGTCGACCATCCCGGTCCAGAAGGACTTCGAACCCACCGCGCCGGGCATGAGGTCGGAGCCGTCGAAACGGAACACGGTTGCGGCCTGGGCCAGCTTGACGACCTCACGGGTGGTGTCGTTGGGGTAGTTGGCCGAGTCGAAGGACTTGTGCGGTGACAGCGCAGCACCGGACTTGGCGACCTCGACGCCGAAGGTCGCATCGTTGACCAGGAAGTTCATGACCTTCTTGACGTTGGTGTCGTTGCCGGTGAACGCGGCAGCCAGGTCGCCACCGCCCAGCATCGGGGCCTGGCCGCTGACCGACGGGGTCACGAACACGCCGACCCGCTTGTCGAGGTCCTTGAAGACGGCATCAGGGAAGAACCCGGACTGGGTGATGAAGTTGCCCTGCTTGCCGATGTAGCACTTCGGATCGGCGTCGAACATCGGGTTGAGCGCCTTGGCGAAGGCATTGGACGCCGCGGCCTTGGCGGTGCCGTAGACGTTGCCCTCGGTCATGATCAGCTTGGTGTAGATGTCGAACGCCTTGCGGACCTCAGGGCTGTCGAACTTGACCTCGTTGGTGACCCACTTGTCGTAGACCTCCGGGGCGTTGGTCTGCAGCATGTAGTCCTCGATCCAGTCGGTGCCCGGCCAGCCGGTCGCCGAGCCGGACTCCATGCCGTAGCAGATCGGGGTCTTGCCGGTCGCCTTGACCTTCTCGATCAGAGCCTCAAGATCGGCCTCGGTCTTGGGGACCGTCAGACCGGCCTTGGCGAAGTTCGCCTTGTCGTACCAGTAGAGGCTCTTGACGTTCATCGAGATCGGAGCGCCGTACACCTTGCCGTCAACGGTTCCAGCGGCGAGGAAGCCCGGGAGGATGTCCTTCTCCACGGCCGCGACATCGACCTGGGTGCTGAGTTCGGCGACCTTGCCCTTGGCCGCCAGGCCCTTGAGGATGCCCGGCTGCGGGTAGATGGCGATGTCGGGCAGGTCACCGGAGGCGACCTTGGTCTGGATGAGCTGCTCGAAGCTGTTGCTCTGGATGAGGTCGAGCTTGACCCCGCTCTTGGCCGACCAGGCGGCCATGTCCTTCTTGAACGCCTCGTTCTGCGAGCCGCCGAAGGCGTACATGATGGAGACGGTGTCCTTCGCGGTTGCCGCGCCTGTGGACTGGGTGGTTGCCGCCGGGGTGCCGAGGCAGCCGGTCGTGGTGAGAGCCAGGGCCGCGGTGACCGCGGCCGACTTGATGAGGCTGAGCCTGCGCATGTTGCTCCTGTGATTCCGCCGGTTCGCAACGTGCCCCGTACGCTCCGTTGCGAGGTAATACGATTTACCCGTAGATAGCCTGCTCTGCGGGCCGAGGCGCGTCAAGAGCCATTGTGTGAATTGCTGGCCGCGCGCGCTGAAGCGTTATGGAACCGTTACCGATCTTCCTTCGAGCGGAGCTTGGCTTGACCCTTCCCAGGCCAGCGGTTAGCGTGCCCAACTGTCAAGAACCGGAAGAGGCCCGCGTGAACCGCCGCAAGGAACGCCCGCAGCGCCCGACCATGTCGGACGTCAGCCGGGCTGCGGGCGTCTCCCAGACCACCGTCTCGCTGGTTCTCAGCGGCCAGGACGCCAAGATCAGCGCTCCAACACGCGAACGGGTGATGGCCGCAGTCGAGGAACTGGGCTACCGGCCGAACCGCGCCGCGCAGGGTCTGCGGCTCGGCCAGACCAGCACCATCGGCTTCCTGACCGACGAAATCGCGATCCAGCCCTTCTCAGGTCCGATGATCGCCGGCATCCACGACCTGGCCTGGGAGAAGCGGTCGTTGCTGCTGATGGTCAACACCACCCGCAACGCGAGCCGGCTGCGCGCCGCTGTCAACGACCTGCTCGACCGCCAGGTCGACGCGCTGATCTTCGCAGCGATGGGGACGCGCCAGATCGAGTTCCCCGACGTGGGCAGAAGGGTTCCCACCCTGTTGGTCAACGCCTTCACGCCCGAGGGGGCATTGCCCTGCATCCTGCCTGACGAACGTGCAGGAGGGCGGGCGGCGGTCGAGCACGTCCTGGCAATGGGCCACCACCGGATCGCGTTCATCACCGGACGTGAGGGCGCCTGGGCCACCAAGATGCGCCTACTGGGCTTCCGGGAGGGCCTCGAGGCGGCCGGCCTCGACCCGGACAAGGCCCCGGTCTACATGGGCAACTACCGCATCGACTCCGGCTACGAGCTGACGCTGCGCGCCATGCGGGGCAAGCACCGACCCACCGCTCTGCTGATGGGCAACGACCAGATGGCCACCGGCGCCTACATCGCCCTGGCCCGCATGGGGATCAGGATCCCCGACGACGTCTCGATCGTCGGGTACGACGACGAGCCGATCGCCGCGGACCTCGCCCCCGCGCTCACCACCGTACGGATCCCCTTCTACGAGATGGGGCGGATGGCGGCCCAACACACCCTGAACGGAACCATCAGCGAACTGCCGCCGGTCACCAGCGTGCCCTGCTCGATCGTCCACCGATCGTCGACGAATCCGCCGCCGGGGCAATGAGCGGGGTGGCCGGATCGGGGTCGGGCCCGTCCTCGACCGCACCCCGATCTCAAGACACGCCCTACTAAAGTCGGAGCCATGGACTCAGCGGAGATGACCTTCCGTCCGGCCACCGCCATGGACGTCCCCCTGCTCCGCCAGGCGCTGCTGTTGAATGCGAACGCGGTCCACCCTGGCACGGTCGAGGAATCAGACATCGACGCCGACTGGCGCTATCGGCGCTACGTCGAGGGGTTCCCCGACGTCCACGACTTCGGGATCGTGGCGGAGTCGGACGGCGGCCCGGTCGGCGTGGTCTGGGCGAGGTTCTCCGCGGAGGGCGATCCCGCACCGGGCTGGGTGGACGACAACATCCCTGAGGTCACCATCTGCGTCTTCGAGGGCCGTCGCGGACTCGGCATCGGGCACGACCTGCTCATCGAGATCGAGAAGGAGGCGATCCGCCGCGGCTTCCGCTCCCTCTCGCTCTGGGTCGAGGCTGGAAACCGCTCCCGGCGTCTCTATGAGCGCCGAGGGTTCGTCGGCGTCGACGCAGCCTTCGACTCCGGCGCCATGGTCAAGAAGTTGTGACGGCTCTTCGTTGAGCCGCCCTGGCCCGCCGCGCGGCGGGCCAGGAAACGCGGATCACTCAGCGGCCGCGGCCAGCTTGTCGAGCGCCTTCTCCCAGCGATGGGCGATGGCGGCGGTGTCGAAATAGGTGGGAATGTGCTCGTGGCGGATTTCCAGCCTGGTCTCGCTGTCGCCGGCCCTCTGCAGGTGCAGGTCGACCAGGGTCTTCGGCGCCTCGTCGGCAGCGTGCCAACTGAAGCGGATCTGTTCCAACGGGTGGTAGGAGCGGATCACCCCGTAGGTTCCGTCCGCGGCGTGCCAGCTGTCCCCCTTGTCACCGAGTTCGCCGCCCGGGCCGAGAAGGGCTTCGGCGCCCTCACGCGTGACGAGCAGCTTCCATACGTTCTTCACTGGTTGGGACACCGACCGGCTGACAGTGACGGTGGTGTCCGCAGGGTGTGTGAGCGTGTCGCTCGCGCTCTGATCAGTCATGGATGAACCTCCATCCGATGCGGGTGAACGCCGACCCGTGGACGAGCCGGTGTACCGGACACCTTACCCGCCTTGGGGCCTTCTGGTTCCGCCGCGGACGGCGGCGGAACCGCCCGCCCAAGGATGGGTCGGCTCCTTGCGACGGGCCGCCCACGCCGTCGGCGATGGTGCGTCAGCCTGCTGGGAGTTCTCAGCCCTGAGGGACAGAAGTTTCGAAGGGAGAAGTTTGAGGCACCTGAGACTGGAATGCTTAACGACACGCCGTAGGTAACCGAAAAGGTCCGACTTTCCCCCCTCCACCTCTTGCGCCACGGCACGTCCAGGGGTAGAAATGAATCAGCAGATCAAGACGGCAGACACCGAAAGGAACGAAGCCAACAAGATCCGCAAAGGTTGACCATCGAAGTCCTCAGCCATCGGAGCAATCCGAAGGTATTCCGTCGGGACGGACGGAATGGACAAGCGAATCGACCTTGTTCGGAACGCACGTCCCATCCGAACAAACCTTGGAGGCCGGACCACTTCGTGTGATCCGGCCTCCTTATTCGTACGCACGTGCCAAGGTCCGGCCCCACGTCACCACTCATGGTGGCCAGGCACGATACGCGGACTGCGCCGATACGCCGACACCGTGGGATCTCCGACCAACCAGAAGCGCCACGGACGTGCGAAGGCCACCGAAACGCCCACCCGCGGGCCGGACGCGACCGTCCCCGGCACTCCAGCGCGTGGCTCCAGCGCGAGCTGGCCGCGCCCGAACAAGGCACCCGAGTCGGCCAGCCGCAGCCCCAACGCGCGGCCCAGATTCCCCGGACCGCGAGCCAGATCCCGGTCGCGGATACCCTGACGGCGGGACCGCGCCAGGTCGATGCCCGCCACCACCTCCCCGCCTCGCAGCAGCACCGCTGAACCTTCACCGGACGTCCCGCAGACGATGTTGGCGCAGATGTGCAGGCCGTGAGACAGGTAGCAATACAGCGTCCCCGGCCTGCCGAAAAGGTCGCGGGTGCGCGGTCGCGGACCTAGGAAGGCGTGGGCGGCAGGATCGTCCGACCCGGCGTAGGCCTCCACCTCGCTCAGACGGACGGCAACCTCGCCGTTGCGCACGATCGCACCGAGCAGCAGGGGTGCGAGTTCTTCGGCGGGCAGCGACAGATACGGCACCGCCCCAGTGTGCCCGCTCGCGCTACCCTCGCCTGGTGAGCACTCCTCGACGGCTGGCCGCCCTGGCCTGCTGCCTCGCCCTGTCGGGTGGGGTGGCCGGCTGCCAGGCGACCGCCAGTCCGCCGACCCCCAGCCTTCCGGCAGCCTCCGCGACCACCCCTGCCGGACCGGATTTCTCCAGGCCGGGTGAGGCGCTCGACATGGTGCGCAAGCTGATCGCCTCGGCCGGCACCGAGCGACTCATCATGGTCGAGATCGAGGCGGACACCGTCAGCGTCAGCGTGCTGGTCCAGGGCCAGCCGGTGACCTGGGCCTACCGGGACGGCACGATCGGCGAGGTGGCAAGCGACATGGCTTACGTCGACCAGGCCGTGTTCGCTATCGACGACTTCGACCTCAGCGACGTGGGAGCCCTCTTCCGGACCGCCGCGGCCGAATCGGGATCGGAGGAGAACCAGAACCTCCAGATCGTGGACTACTCCGGCGGACAGGTGATGATGTCGGTCTCGACCGTGCCGGAGTCCCGCACCGTCTTCTTCCACCCCGACGGCACGCTCCTGGAGACGCTGGACTTCACCACTCCGGCCGGCATCTCGCGCGGGATCACCGAGGCCGTCGGGACGCGGACCAGCGTCCATCGGGTCGCGGTGCAGTCCGACGTGGGGGCCTGGGTCGACTACCCCGGGGAGAAGGGGACGACCATTCGCCGGCAGCGGACGTCCAAGATCCCGGTGACCACGAACGCCCGAGCCGAGACCTTGAACCTGCCCCTGTTCGACCCACGCCGCGTCGAGGCGGAGGCGATCTGGGCCGTCGTGGACAGCGTGGAGGGCACCCAGGGCGTGCCCGTCGGCAGCCACTGGAGCGTGATGATCGATGACCGGGATCGCACAGGGGTGCCTCGCATGCACTTCTCGTTCGGCTTCAAGATCGTGGTCACCGACCTGTCCGGGACTCCGGTCACCGACGACTGAGCTCCGGGACGCCCTCAGCGGCGATCCGCCGCAGCTCCTCGTCAGGAGCAACAACGATCAGGTACTCAGTGTTGCGTGCGCGGCCCTCGACTCCGACGCGCTCGCCGCTGGGCGAGTGGATGCCGATCACCGACCCGATGTAGCGCCTGGTGTCGAACGCCAGCACGGCCACCCCGTCCCCCCGCGCGCGGCACATCCCTACCAGTTGCTCCAACGGCAGAAAGCCCTCATCGCTGAAGGAGACCACGACCGTCCGCGCCCTGACCCCCTCGATCACCCCTGCCAGCGCTGCCGGCATCCGCCGACGCGAGTTGAAGTCGCTGCGGTTCTCGCGTGTGTCCACCCGTTTGCAGGCGACCCCGTAGTGCTCGGGGGCGTCCCAACGCACGAGCGTCTCCCACACGTGGTAGTTGGCGAAGTAGCGGTGCTGGTTGTAGGGCGGATCGAGGTAGGCCAGGTCCACCGGCTCCAGTTCTTCGACCGCCGCGACGGCGTCACGGCGCAGTGCCCGTCCCGGGCCCGGGGTCAACGTCGGCACGTCCAGCCGGAGCGGACGCAGGGCGCGGGGCGCCCACTGCTTCAGGTAGGCCATCTGGAGGCCCACCGTGGAATCGACGGCGTCGGCGGCCTCCAACAGACTGGTCAGCAGGAGGGGCCTCAGCGGGTGGTCCGGGTACAGGTCGTCGATGCCCTGCCGGATGGCATCGATGCGTACCCCGTTGTCGGGGTGGAAATACCGGGCTCGTTCACAGAAGACCTCGGTCACGTAGCCGCGCCGGTCGGGCAACGCCGAGAGCCGCCGCAGCGCCTCGGCCACCTCGTCCGCGTCGATCCGGGCCGAGTCGGCCTCCACGTAGCACTGGGCCAGCACCTCGGAGTAGGCGGCCACGTCCACGGCGGTGACGAACGCGCCCTGGCGAGCGAACTCCTGGGCCACCCGGGTGGTTCCGGTGAACAGGTCGACCGCAGTGCGAGCCCCGGTCGCCCGGCACAAGCGGCCCAGATCGCCGACCAGCCGTCGCTTCGACCCGAGGTACTTGATCACGCCGCGCGAGGATGCTCAGCGATCAGCCCAGAGCACCTTCGGCGAAGGTGTCGCACTTGGTCGGGTCACCGGAGTTGAACCCGACGGCCAGCCAGTACTTGCGCTGAGCCGCCGAGCCGTGTGTCCAGGACTCGCGGTCGACGCGACCGGTGCTCGCCTTCTGGATGCGGTCGTCGCCGACCGCCAGCGCCGCGTCCACCGCACGGTTCAGGTCATCCTGGGTGACGGCTTCGATCGGCGAGTTCGGATCCTCCCCGGCATTGGCCAGCCAAGCACCCGCGTAGCAGTCGGCCTGCAATTCCAGTCGCACTTGAGGCGAGGTCGGTCCGGTCTGTTGGCCGGCCGCCTGCACCTGCGCCAGGACTCCACGCAGGTCGGAGATGTGGTGGCCGTACTCGTGGGCGATGACGTACGCCTCCGCTGCGTCCCCGCCCAGGGCGCCGAGCTGCCCCTTGAGCATCTGGTCGAAGAAGCCGGTGTCAAGGTAGACGGTCTGGTCCGCCGGGCAATAGAAGGGCCCGACGGCCGAGGTGGCGGTTCCACAACCGGTGGGGTACTGGCCGGTGAAGGTCACCGTCTTGGTCATCTGGTATCCGGGGTAGACCTGCGACCAGTAGGCCTGGATCGAGTTGGTGTAGGCCACGAATCGGCACTCGCGGTTCTTCTCGATGTCGGCGCCGGTCTGACAGGCGGCGTACGGGTCGGACTCGGCCGGGGCGCCGGTGCTGCCTCCGACCAACGAACCGGGGTCGAAGCCGAAGAGCAGGGCGAGGATCATCACGATGATGCCCGCGCCACCACCCAGCGCGATCGTCGTTCCCCGTCCGCCGCCCGACCCCATCTGGGAGGCGTCGAGCTTCGCGTCCTTGTTGTACTGCATGCCAACTCCCCTGCCCGCTTCCGACCCAGCGAGCATATCCGCCGCGTGACAGGGGTCACCGGTGCCGTGCCGACCGACGCCGGCCACCGTCGCGGCGCTTGGTTTCGTCCGTGCGCTCGGCCATCATGAACAGATGCGGATCATCGGTGTGGAGGTTCCCGGCGGGCCGCCGGTCTTCACCCGTCCGCTGGCGCACGGCGCCGATCCGCACCGGATGGCCTGGGAACTGGGCTACCGGATCGTCCGACCGCTGTCGGCGACCGGGTCGGAGGCCGATCTGACCCTCACCGTCCAGGTCGGACGGCACGGACGGCGCGTGGCCCATCGGGGCCTGCAGCGAACCCGATCGATGGAACCCGACCTGAACCTGGCCGGCGGCGTGGAGCCGATCACCCGGCAACGGCTGGCCGCATACGCGATCGTGCTGTCATCGGAGGGCATCCTCGCCACCGAATTCTCCGATCGGACGGCGGTGCCCGGGCTGTGGGGCCTGCCTGGGGGAGGCATCGACGCCGGGGAGAACCCAAGCCAGGCAGTGACCCGCGAAGTGGCCGAAGAGACCGGCCAGAGCCTGGAGATCTCCCACCTGCTGGACGTTCAGACCGATCACTGGATCGGACGCTCGCCCACAGGAGTGATCGAGGACTTCCACGCAGTGCGCATCATCTACGCCGCGCGCTGCCTCGAACCGTCAACGCCGGTCGTCCACGATCGCGGAGGGACCACCGCTTCCGCGGCCTGGATCCCGCTGTCCCGCTGGGAAACCACGCCTTGGGCGACCGGGGCCCGGGCGCTCCTGGACCGCCACCTGCGCCAGCTCGCTTCGACCTGGCGCTGGGGTGCGGCCCGCTGACCCGGCCCCGGCCGCGCTGGCTCAGTTGCGCTGGAAGTAGGACAGGATCCGCAGCAGTTCGGTGTAGAGCCACACCATCGTCACAGTGAGGCCCAGAGCCGCACGCCATGACTCCGTTGCCGGCGCCCGCACCGCGATGCCCTGCTCGATGTAGTCGAAGTCGAGGATCAGGTTCATCACGGCGAGGCCGACGCCCAACGCTGAGAAGAGGACGGCGATCAGGCTGACCTCGCCGGTGACGGAGATGATGCCGGTGTTGATGCCGAACAGCGACAACACCAGATTGAGCAGCATCACCCCGGCCAGCGCCATGGTGCCGATGGTCACCATCGAGCGGAACTTCGAGGTCACCCGGATCCGGAAGTACTTGTACGCGGCCAGGGTGACACCGGCGGCCACGAACGTGCCCAGCACGGCCGGCGTGACGATGCCGGGGTAGAGGTACTCGAACATCGCGCTGAACGCGCCGATGAACACACCCTCGATCACCGCGTACACCAGGACCAGCGCCGGGCTGATCTGACGCCGGAGGCTGACGGCCATCACCGCGACGAAGGCCACCAGGCCCGCGACAATCGCGGTGGCGGAAAGCAGCTGGGGCGGAACCATCAGGAACGCGGCGGCGGCGCTCAGCATCAGGACGCCCATGGTGATCGCGGACTTGGTGATGACGTCGTCGATGGTCATCACGCCCGCCGGCGTGGCCGGCTGGTAGCCGTACTGCTGGCCGGGGGCCGGGTAGGCCTGAGGGGAGAACCCCTGTCCGGCGTACGGCTGGCCGGGGTAGCCCTGGCCGGGAGCATAGGTGGCGGTCTGCTGGCCCGCCGGGGCCTGGCCGCTGAACGCCTCGGATCTGGAGAAGACCGGGTTGGTGCTTCGCATGGTGGGTTGTCCTCCTTGTGGATCTGTGTCCATCGTAGGCAACGATTCTGTGGGGCTCCTTTGTTCCCCCCTCCGGGGCCTCCCCCAACGTCCCCTGAGACTCGACGCGCAGCACCGGCGGAAGATCCGCCGCGCGGGATCCAGGGGGTGCCTGGCGACCTTGAGCAACCCTGCAACGCACCTCGCCCGCACCCCGACGACACGCCCTACACTCTGCCTACCAGGGGGCGGCGATGTCGATGGATTCGGGCACGGGGGCGGTATCGGCCGACAGCAGCCGGGGGTATCGGCACCGGCCGGTCCTGTTGGCAGCACTGACGGCGGCGGTCGTCGCCGGCACGGCCGGATTCCTCCTCGGTTCAGGGCAGCCGGACGAAGGGGCCGGCCCCGCGCAGCCACCCCAGTCGCCGGCAGCGCAGACAAGTGCGTCTCCTGTGTCCCCGCCGGCGCCTGAGGGGCGTCCGATCGCGCTCGATGCCGGCGACGGGCACTCCTGCGTTCTGACCGCGGCCGGGGTCGTGCTCTGCTGGGGCCGGAACGGGGAGGGCCAGGTGGGGACCGGCAGCGTCTCCGCCGACATCCGCCGACCGACGCAGGTCATCGAAACAGCCGCGGGGAATGGGTCGATCTCCGCGGGGGTCACCGGGAGCTGCGTCGTCACTGCCGCCGGCGGTGTCCGGTGCTGGGGTATCCGTGAGGATGCCTCGAACGGCGCGGGCATCGCCGACGTGCCCAAGCTGACGTCCGGGGTCATCGCTGTCTCCGTCGGCGCGCGACACCAGTGTGCCCTCACCGGGTCCGGGAAGATCCTGTGCTGGGGCGACAACGATCTGGGCCAGCTCGGCGACGGGACCAGGAAGGGACGCGCCACGCCGACCGCGGTGGCCAAACTGCCTGGCCCGGTCATGGCCGTCGCCGCCGGGGTAACCCACACGTGCGCGCTCACCAGGGCCGGCGGCGTGGTGTGCTGGGGTCGCAACGCCGAGGGCCAACTGGGTAACGGCGGACGCAAGGACGCGACGACTCCGGTAGCGGTGAAGGGACTGACCTCCGGCGTCCGGGCCATCTCGGCCGGAGACTCGCACACGTGCGCGATCACTGACCAGGGCCGGATCGCCTGCTGGGGTTCGGGTGGCGAGGGCCAACTGGGCAATCGGACGACCATGAGCAGCCGCGTTCCCGTCACCGTGGTCGGGCTCGCCCGGGGAGCGGTCGCGGTGTCGGCCGGAAGCGGACACACGTGTGCCATCACGCCTACTGGCGGCGTGGCGTGCTGGGGAGCCAACGACGACGGCGAGTTGGGCGACGGCAGCACGGCGGGCAGCGCGATCCCGGTGGACGTGGCCGGGCTGGCCCAGGCGTCGGCGATCGCTGCCGGAAGCAACCACACCTGCGCGGCAACGGTCGCCGGAGTCAGCTGCTGGGGGATCAACCAATCCGGGCAACTGGGCAACGGCACGCGGGCCGACAGCCTGACTCCCCAGCCCGTAGCAGCAGCGCACACGCCCCCTCGGATCAGGGATACTCGGCCGCTCAACATCATCTACCTCGACACCGACCTCGCCCTGACGGCCGGCGACCCCGAGACGAAGGTGCGACAGGGGCTGGCGCGTCGGCTCCGGTCCCGCGACCCGATCCTGGCCGACGCCGTCCGGCAGGGCTTCATCGGAGCCTCGGGCGGACGCCAGGTGCCGTCCCGCGCGCGCATCAGGCCCGCCAAGGGCGCGCTGCGGCTCCCCCTGCGGTGCGTGGACGACCTCACCGAGGTGGACAAGGCTGCTCGGCGCTTACGCGAGCGCGGCGCGATCAACGTCGTGGTGGTCAAGGCACCGAGTTGCGACAGCCCCGGAGACGGCCAGACCTGGGCCGGGATCGATCTGCCCGAGACCATGCCGGTCGCCTACTGGAGCGCCCTCAACAGCGTGTATTCACTGACGCACGTCGTGCTCCACGAGGTGGGGCACGATGCCGGCCTGGGCCACGCCGGAATAGCGACCTGCGAGAACCCGGTGAAGATCGCACACTGTACGGTCCAGGACACCGATGATGGCTCCTCGCTGATGTCGTACGCCTGGGTGGTGGACACGTTCACCGGACCCGAACTCGAGGCGTTGCATCTGCTCGACGCCAAGGAGATCGTCCGCGTCAGGCCCGGTCAGGAACTGCCGCTGCGAGTCCGACTGAACGCCACTCCGGACTCTGGGCCCACGCTGCTCATCCTGGAGCGGGCGCTCGGCAAGAAGCCGGTCTACCTATCGTGGTACGAAGGGGAACTGCAACTCCGGTACCGCATCGACTTCGACGCCGGGTATCCCGATCTGGCGCGCGTCTGGGGGAACGCCATCCGGCGGACGCGGGTGTTCCAGAACGCCACCCTGGCGGTCGACTTCGTCGGAACCGACACAGACGGTTCCGCCCTGGTTGACATCACTTTCCGGTCCAGCGGAACCAGGACGCCGAGCCCCACACCCTCGCTGACTCCGACGCCGAAGCAGGCGACACCCTGACGCGCGAGTGCCCCCCAATGAGCTTCGAATCCCAAGCTGAGCTCGATCCGAGGAGCCTTGCCAGGCCTTCTGGCTGCACGGCGCCACAACCCCTGAGGCGGTGGGCGCGCGGAGTAGTGTTTCTGGGGTGCCTGTTCCCGACGCGTCGATCTCGATCGAACGACGCTCCGAGTTGTCGCAGGCGATCGTCGCCATGATCCGCATCACCGTTGATGTCACGGCCATCGCGATGGAGTGCCTCGCCCCGAACGTGAAGTCGAACCGCCAGGTGCAGCTGATGACTCTGGTTGCACGCAACGAGGGAATCACTCCTGCGAGCCTCGCCGAGCGGATGCGCACCTCGCGCAGCATGGTCTCCCAAGTACTCCGCGGTGTTGTCCGGGAAGGGCTTGTCTACCGCGACACCGATCCCAGAGACCACCGATCAATCCGGATCTGCCTGTCGGGAGTGGGGCGCAAGTCGATCGCTGGTTTGGAAGCGAAGCTTGCGTCCTACTTCATCGCCCATCATGACCTCATCGAGGAAGCGACCCGGCTGCTGGGTGGCGGTTCCGAAGATGAGCGCCGCTTGGACGTGGACGTGTTCGGTGCTGCTGGGCGCATCGCGGCCGCTGCTGCGCCCTACACCACGGAGGCATCGCACCTCATGGCGCCGTGGGGCTTCGGTGATCACGAGCGGTTCATCCTCACCCTGGTTTCCGAGCCGGGTCCGCATCGCCCCAACGAGCTCGGCACGACCCTGGGAATCAGCTCCGCGGCCGTCAGCAGCATTCTCGATCGGATGGAGAACGTCGGAGCGGTCCGGCGCCGTCGTGATGCGAACTTCGCCGACGGCCGGGCCGTCCTGATCGAGCCCACGGCTGCCGGACGGAGAACGGCCGAGGACCTGGCCGTGGCACTCGCACCACATGCACCAGGGTTGGCGGCGACGCTCCAGGCGACGCTCACCGCTGCTGCCCGAGCCAGCGTGGCCTGAACGCTGTCGCTCCAAAGCGTGGCGCCTCACGTTTCGCGTTCGGCGGCGCACGGGCTCGCCCCAGGATGGACCCGCTCGTTGGCGGCGCCCTCCAAGGCCACCATGGTTTAGGCGAACTAGCAGTCGGTGCGACGGCGACCGGGTCGGACGCCGACGCAAGAGCCTTCCCACGATGATTGAGTCAACCTAGTAATCTGCTCCTCGACGCGGCGGCGCCACCGCCGTCCAACCGCTCAAGGAGGCCTCATGGGCGACCCACCGACCGAGCCCTCCCAGTCACGACCAGGCAGGTCGTTGTGGTGGTTCTTCGGCGGTCTGATCGCGACGTACCTGATCGGGCTGTGGGCGTTCTGGCCGCAGCCCGGTGAAGTACCGGACTCCTTGTTCTTCCTGGTGATCATGGCCGCCCCGACCGTGGGTGCCCTACTGGCGCGGTTCGTCGGTGCCGGCAAGGTCCGTTGGGGTCGGCCGAGCTGGTGGATCCTGGCCGGGCTGCTGCCCGTCGCGGTCGCGCTGCTCGCCTACCTGCTGGCCGCGGCCCTCGGCTGGGTCGAGGTGGAACCGGCGGTCCTCGGCGGCTCCCTGGCCGGGGCACCGCTGTTGATCGGCTCAGCGTGCATTTCCGCGATCGGTGAGGAGATCGGCTGGCGCGGCTTCCTGTGGCCCACGCTGCGCCAGCGGCACCACTTCTGGAAGACCAGCCTCGTCATCGGCCCGATCTGGTGGGCCTACCACTTCCCCATCGTGTTGCTCGGCTGGTACGGCACCCTCTCCGGCCTTCCCGCGTTCACCATCGCGATCACCGGCTTCACTCTCTTCGTAGGGGTGATCACCGACCGCTCCCGAGGACTGTGGGCCAGCACCCTGGCCCACGGTGCCTGGAACGGCCTCGTCGCGACCAGTTTCGCCGTGATCGCCGGCGACACCCGGATGCCGGCGTTCACCGGCGACCCCCAACTCCTCGGCGAGTTCGGCTGGCTGGCCGCTATCGCCACCCTCGGCCTCGGCCTCGGCCTCGGCCTCTGGCACACCCGCAGCCCACGACCAACTCGGGCACTGATCACGGAGGAACCACAATGACCACACGCTTCCCCGGGCGTCGCCTCACCACGATCGCCGGCCTCGCCACTGCCCTGCTCCTCGTCGGCTGCCAGGCCGGCCCGCAGAGCGTCCCGGCAGGAAGCTACCGGCTGCTCGCCGATGCGACCACCACCAGCCCGGCCACACCCGCCGACCTCACCATCACCGCCGACGCCGTCACCCTCACCGTCGACGGAACCGCGTCCAACACGAACATCGGCGCGGCAACCAGCGATTACCTGCTGTGCCCGCCCTCGGGCAAGGGCACCGCCCGCGCACTGTCGACCCCACTCACCATCAACGGCACGGAGTTCACCCACCCCGCGATCTATGGCGACTGCGGCCAGGCCAAACCCACCCGAGTCACCATCATCGACCTCGACTCACACAATGACGGCGCCACCAAGCCCCCCTTTACCCGCTGGGCCGAGTTCTGCAACACCACGGACCCCGACTGCTGAATCTCGAGCGACCACCATTCCTCACAGCGACGCTGATGAGGCATTGCATCCGGCGCCCCACGAGATCAAGCTCATCCCTTGCCGGGCCCGTGCATGCCACATTCAGAGGGTGCCCCCAATGGGATTCGAATCCGTCCAGACGGCCTCCCCGGCACCCCTTGTCAGCCCTGCTATTATGGCTTTGACTAGGTGTTTCGATGCCGAGTCGAGTCACGAGTGCAGACGCCTGCATAGGCATGTTGGGTGTACCTAAGGGCCCGATAAGGGCCCGGCGTACCAAATGGGAGCGTGAGAAATGGGACGGCGCGCGAGAGGGTCAGCAAGGCGCCGCAGCACCTGGGGAACAGTCCGGCTCAAGGCGTCAGGCAAGTACCAGGCTAGCTACCGCCACGGCGGCATCCCTGGCGTGCTCCCGAGCACCGTCTACGCCGCACCCATGACCTTCCAGACCGAGGGGGATGCCCGGGTGTGGCTGGAGATGGAACGTCGGCTGATCGAGAGCGACCAATGGAGCCCACCCGCCGACCGCGAGGCGGCCCGACGCCGCGCCGAGCAGCCGGGCCCAGAGCGTCCCACCGTCGCCACGTACGCCCGCCAGTGGCTGGCTACCGCCGACCTTCGGACGACCACCCGCACCCGCTACGAGGCCAGCCTGCGGATCTACATCTGCGGCGAGCCGCTCGCCTTCAGCCTGCGATCCAACAAGCGCACCGGCAAGCGAGCACGCCCTAAGGTGTGGACCAACCATCCCCTGGGCGACGTCGCGCTCGCCGATCTGGACCGAGCGCAGGTACACGCCTGGTGGCGTTCACTTCCGCTCGTTGAGCGGCGCCGCAGCTGCGACCTCGCCTACCAGTTTCTGCGAACCATCTGTCTCGCTGCGGTCGACGACGGCATCATCGACAGCAACCCCGTTCGGGTAAAGGGGGCCGGCAAGCCGTCCAAGCGGCGCAGCATCGAGCCGCTCACACCGGCACAGGTGCGCGAGATCGCCGACAACATGCCGGACCGCTGGCGCCTCGGCGTGCCGCTCGGCGCGTGGTGCGCTCTTCGCTCGGGTGAGGTGCGCGAACTCCGGCGCAAGGACATCGACCTGAACCGAGGCGTCATCAAGGTGACCCGCGGCGTCACCCACGCCGGACAGCGCACCCAACACGTCGGCGACCCCAAGACAGAAGCCGGCATACGCACCGTCCGCATCCCTGCGTCGATCCTCAGCGAGGTCAAGACCCACCTTCATGAACACGCACAGCTGGGCCCGAACGGGCTGCTCTTCTGGCGGGACGACGGCGGTCACGTCACCGACACCGAGTGGCGAGCCGCCTGGCTGCGCGCTTGCGCCGAGGCAGGGATCGAGGGCTTCCGCTTCCACGACCTACGGCACGTCGGCCTCACCTACACCGCACTGGCCGGCGCGACCATCCGCGAACTCCAGGACATCTACCGTTATCGTGACATCGGCAAGCCGA
>CAZPCM010000014.1:20030-39685 GCA_964585085.1 uncultured Propionibacteriaceae bacterium | reverse complement strand
GCGCGGCCAGCAGCATGCCGGGGGTGATCTTGTCGCAGTTGGAGATGCAGACCAGGGCGTCGGCGGCGTGCGCGTTGACCATGTACTCCACCGAGTCGGCGATCAGTTCCCGACTGGGCAGTGAGTACAGCATCCCGCTGTGGCCCATCGCGATGCCGTCGTCGATGGCGATGGTGTTGAACTCCCGTCCGACCCCCCCGGCCTCGGTGATGGCCCCGGCGACGAGGGCGCCCATGTCCTTGAGGTGAACGTGGCCGGGCACGAACTGGGTGAACGAGTTCGCGATCGCCACGATCGGCTTGCCGAAGTCGGAGTCGACCAGTCCGGTGGCCCGCCACAGGGCGCGAGCGCCGGCCATGTTACGTCCGTGGGTGGTGGTGCGCGAGCGAAGAACGGGCATGCCCCTGCCTTCCGCCAAGTGGTCTGGGCCTCCAAGAGTAGTCCGACCGGGGCGCAGAGGCCGATCCTCCGACGGGTCCCGCGCCCCGCCGAGCCGCGGCCGGCGAATAACGATGCCAAGCGTTCGCTGAGGAGAAGCTGATTTATCACGGGGGTGAGCTGTCGCCGTCCCGCTCTTATCACACCTAGTCAGACAGCCTTATGGGTAGTCATTGGTATTGCGACGGCCAGTCGAGGTCGCGTGGAATCGAAAGCAGGAAAGATCCGAGTCTTGGGGGTGGGACGGATGTCAATCATTGCGCCGGCTGTCGATGTCAGTGTTTTCGACCATCGCGAATCGGCCGCCCGAAGCTATTGCCGGGGCTTCCCGTCCGTGCTCACCTCGGCGAAAGGAAGCATCGTCCGGGATTCGCAGGGCCGGGAGTACCTCGACTTCCTCGCCAACGCCGGAGCACTCAACTACGGCCACAATGATCCCGACCTCAAGGCCGCGCTGGTGGACTACCTGGCCGGCGACGGGATCACCGCTTCCCTCGACCTGCACACCGCGGCGAAGGGGGCCTTTCTGAGCGCCTTCGAGCAACTGATTCTGATCCCGCGAGGGCTCGACTATCGGATGCAGTTCACCGGTCCGACCGGGACCAATGCGGTCGAGGCGGCGTTGAAACTGGCGCAAAGTGACGGGCCGCACGAATGTGGTCGCCTTCACCAATGCCTTCCACGGGGTGAGTGCCGGGTCGCTGGCGGCGACCGCCAACAGCCACCACCGGATGGGACCGGAACAGGGGTTGGGCGGGGTCACCCGGATGCCCTTCGACGGCTATTTCGGTCCCGGCATCGATACGGCCGAGATGATGGCCACGATGCTGCACGACCCGGCCGGGGGGATCGACCCGCCGGCGGCCTTCCTCCTGGAGGTGGTCCAGGGCGAGGGCGGCCTGAACGTCGCGTCCGCCCACTGGCTTCAGCGCGTCGCGGCCATGGCGCGCGAGCACGGTGCCCTGCTGATCGTGGACGACATCCAGGCCGGCTGCGGTCGGACCGGGACGTTCTTCAGCTTCGAGGGCCAAGGGATCACGCCCGACCTGGTGGTGCTGTCGAAATCGCTGTCCGGGTTCGGGCTGCCGATGTCGGTGGTGCTGATCCGTCCTGACCTCGACCAGTGGTCGGCCGGCGAGCACAACGGGACGTTCCGCGGCAACAACCACGCCTTCGTCACCGCGACCGCGGCCCTGACCACGTTCTGGTCCGACGATCGTCTGGTGCGTGACGTCGCCCGGCGCAGTGAGTTGATCCGGGCTCGGCTGACCGAGATCGCGGCCATGGCCCCCGACGCGCGGGTCAAGGGGCGCGGCATGATGATGGGCGTCGACCTGCGCACCGGCATCCACGCCGGCTCGGTCCGGACGCGGTGCGTGGAGCAGGGACTGCTCATCGAGTGCGCCGGCCCGTGGGACGAAGTGATCAAGGTGATGGCGCCACTGACGACACCGGATGAACTGCTGGAGCGCGGGCTGGACATCATCTCAGAGGCGGTCGCCCACGAGTTCCTGGCCGACGTCCCGTCCTGAGCTGGTCGCGCCTTGACCGGGGAGCGGTGAAGCCATGCACGACGGTGCTCTTCTCGGCAGCATCCTGATCGACCGCAGGTACGACCAGCAGATCCGGTGGCGGAAGGGCGAGCGCCTGGACCACCTCTTCGAGGCCCAGGCCGACCTTCTGCGTGCCCTGGGCCACGGCGATCGGCTGGCGATCGACTCCGAGGACGCGTCGCTCACCTACGACGGGCTCGAGGCCCGGGCCAACCAGGTGGCCCGGTACCTGGCCCGGCAGGGCGTCCGCTCCGGCGACCGGGTCGCGCTGCTGTGCGACCGGGCCGTCCACGCCTACACCGGCATGCTGGCGATCCTGAAGCTCAACGCCGCCTACGTCCCCCTCGACCCGGGCTTCCCGCCCGACCGGCTCGCCTACATCTGCGAGGACGCCGGGGTGGGGCTGGTGCTCACCAATCTGCGCCTGGTGGATCTTTTGGGGCAGGTGGGTGCGCCGGTGGTGTGTGTGGACGCCGCCACCGGCCAGATCGACCGGGAGTCGGCGGCCCGGCTGACCGAGGCCGAGAAGGGAGCGCCGGTCAGCGAACTCGCCTATGTGATCTACACCTCAGGCTCCACCGGCCGCCCCAAGGGCGTGGCGATCGAACACGCGGGGATCTGCAACTTCGTCCGGGTCGCCGCCGAGGTCTACGGCGTCTCGGGACGGGACCGCGTCTACCAGGGGATGACCGTCGCCTTCGACTTCTCGGTCGAGGAGATCTGGGTGCCGTGGATGGTCGGCGCCACCCTCGTCCCCAAACCCAGCGGTGGCGCCCTGGTCGGTCAGGAGCTGTGGGACTTCCTGGTGTCGCGGCGGATCACGGCGCTGTGCTGCGTCCCGACCCTGCTTGCCACGTTGGAGAACGACGTCCCGGACCTGCGCTTCCTGCTCGTCTCCGGAGAGCCGTGCCCGCAGGATCTGATCGCGCGGTGGCATCGGCCGGAGCGGCGGTTCCTTAACGTCTACGGGCCCACCGAGGCGTCCGTCACAGCCACGTGGACGCAGCTGACGCCGGAACGCCAGGTGACGATCGGGGTGCCGTTGCCGACGTACACGATCGTGCTGCTCGACCCCGAGTCCGACCGCGTGGTGCCCCGGGGCGAAGTGGGCGAGATTTGCATCGCCGGGGTCTGCCTGGCCACCGGCTACCTCAACCGGCCCGACCTGACCGCCAAGGCGTTCATCGACGACCCGCACCAGATCCCCAACAACCCGTCCGGACGGCTGTACCGCACCGGTGACCTGGGCCGCATCGACGAAGCCGGCGAGTTGGAGTACCACGGACGGATCGACCTCCAGGTCAAGGTCCGGGGCTACCGCATCGAGCTGACCGAGATCGAGTCGGTGCTGCTTCAGGTCCCCGGGATCGCGACGGCCGTGGTGGAGCCGTACCGCCCCGAACCTGGGGTGGTCGAACTGGTGGCCTACTACAGCCGGCGCAGCGACGCGCCGATGATCCACCCGGCGGAGCTCAAGGAGGCGCTGCGCGACCGCCTGCCCGGCTACATGGTCCCGGCCTACTACGAGGAACTGGTCACTTTCCCGCTGATGGCCAGCAACAAAGTCGACCGGTTGCGTCTCCCCCCGCCCGACACGTCCCGGCGTCCGTCAGGCGCGGAGGACCACGCGGCCCCGGACGGGCCCGTCGAGCAGGTGCTCGCCGAGATGCTGGCCGGCGTCCTCCGGTTGGAGCGGGTGTCGGTGACCGCCCACTTCTTCGACGACCTGGGCGCGAACTCGCTGTTGATGGCCCGGTTCTGCGCACGGGTGCGGGAGTGTCCGGGACTGGTCGCCCCGGTGATGAAGGACGTCTACCTGCATCCGTCAGTGCGGTCGCTGGCCCAGGCGATCCAGCCCCGGACGGACCCTTCGGTGCACCCGGCGGGGGAAGGTCCCGGTCCGGACGGCGATCCGTCGGTGGCCCCTGGTGTGCGCCGGGCGACCACGGCCCGCTACGTGGCGTGCGGTGCGGCTCAGCTGGTGACCTATGCGGGCTTCTGCTGGGTGGCGGCGGCGTGGATGGCGTTCCTGCTGCAGTGGTGGGGGGCAGCCGCCAACCCGGTGGAGCTCTACCTGTACTCGGTCGGCTGGTCGCTCGGGGTTTTCGGATTTCTGCTGGTCTTCCCGATCCTGGCCAAATGGGTGCTCGTCGGACGGTGGACCCCGCAGGACATCCCCGCGTGGGGGTTGGGCTACCTCCGGTTCTGGACGGTGCGTCGGCTG
The DNA here is from genome assembly GCA_964585085.1 of uncultured Propionibacteriaceae bacterium. Classification (GTDB taxonomy): domain Bacteria; phylum Actinomycetota; class Actinomycetes; order Propionibacteriales; family Propionibacteriaceae; genus Propionicimonas. Next base: position 35,470 of record CAZPCM010000014.1, on the reverse strand, counting down.
ATCCAGCTGAATCCCATCCGCCTGATGACGGGGACGCCGCTGGTACCGCTGTACCTTCGCCTGCTCGGGGCTCGGATCGGGCCGCGGGTGGTGATGTTCACCACCAGCCTGCCGCCCTGCCCGGACCTGCTCACGATCGGCTCGGACACCGTCATCTGCAAGGACGCCACCTTGAACTGCTATCGCGCCGAAGGCGGGGTGATCCGGACGGGGCGGGTCACCATGGGCGACCACGCCTTTGTCGGCGAGCACGCTGTGATCGACATCGACACCGGCCTGGGGTCGCACTCCCAGCTCGGGCATTCCTCCACGCTGCTGCGTGGCCAGGTGGTTCCCGACGGAGAGCACTGGCACGGCACCCCGGCGGTGCCGACCGATGCCGACTACCAGCAGGTGCCGCCGGCGCCGATGTGGCGGTTCCGGCCGCTGCTGTACGGGCTGGCCAAGCTGCTCGTGCCGGTGCTGGTGATCGGGCCGATCGTCCTCGCCGGGACGGTGACGCTGCTGTCGTTCTTCCCTGACGTGGCTGACGTGGTGCTGGGGCACCCGAGCTTCGCGTGGGACCAGCCGTCCACGTTCGGCTTCGGGGCTGCTGTCACGCTGGCGACCTACCTGGGCGGCATCGTGCTGGCCGTGCTGGTCTCGTGGACCGTGCCGAGGCTGTTCCACCTCGGCATGGAGCCCGGTCGGGTCTACCCGCTGTTCGGGTTGCGGTACTGGTGCGTACGGTCCATCGGACGGTTGACCAACGGTCGGATGATGGGCCTCTTCGGCGACAGCAACTACATCACCGGGTACCTCTCGCGGTTGGGCTACAAGCTGAAGCCGCTGGTCCAGACGGGGTCCAACTTCGGCATGGTGGTCAGGCACGACGTCCCCTACCTGGTCCGGATCGGCACCGGCACCATGGTCTCCGACGGTCTCAGCCTGATGAACGCTGAGTACTCCAGCACCTCGTTCCGGGTCCGGCCGACGACCGTGGGCAAGCAGGTCTTCCTGGGAAACGGCATCGTCTACCCGCCCGATGCCAAGGTCGGCGACAACTGCCTGCTGGCAACGAAGGTCCTGCTGCCGGTGACCGGGGAGGTCCGTCACGACGTCGGCCTGCTGGGGGCGCCGGCTTTCGAGATCCCCCGGGCCGTCAAGGCCGATCGCGAGATCGGCCGGGACCTGTCGGTGGCGCAGAGGGCCCGGGCGCTCCGGGCGAAGATGCGCTACAACACCGTCACCATCGGGTTGTACCTGCTCGTCCACTGGTTCTTCATCTTCCTGAGCAGCGTCCTGCTGGCCTGGGCGATCGATCGGCTGCCGCAGTACGGAAGTTGGCCGTTGGCGCTGCTGCTCTTCGGGCTTCCGATCTTCGGGGCGGTGTATTCGATCCTCGTCGAGCGCGCGAGTCAGGGCTTCCGGCCCATGCAACCGCGGACCTGCTCGATCTACGACCCGATCTTCTGGCGTCACGAGCGCTACTGGAAGCTGAGCGGGGTTGGGGCGCTGTGGGCGGGTACGCCCTTCGCGAGTTGGATCTGGCGGGCGCTGGGCGTCAAGGTCGGCCGCCGTTTGTTCGACGACGGCTGCGCCATCATCGAGAAGTCCCTGACCACTCTCGGCAACGACGTCACCCTCAACGCCGGCAGCACGCTGCAGGGGCACTCCCTGGAGGAGGGCGCGTTCAAGTCCGACCGGATCGTGATCGGGGACGAGTGCACCATCGGGGTCATCGCCTTCGTGCACTACGGCACCAACGTCGGGGCCGGCTCGGTCATCGAGGCCGACTCGTTCCTGATGAAGGGCGAGGAGGTGCCAGCCGGCCAGCGGTGGCTGGGCAACCCTGCGCACCCCGCCGGTCCGATCGAGAGTGCTCGGGTGCCGTTGGTGTCGGCGGCGGTCCCCGTGACCGGGGCAGTCAGCGTTCCTGCGGGGGCGGCTGTGGAGGTTCCCGCGGCGCTGCCCCCCGGTCCCTCCGCAGCCGTGCCTCCCGTGCCCGGCCCGTCCGGGCAGCCGGGCCTGGCGGTCCCCGCGGTCCCGGCGTCCACCGACGGGGCGATCGGGACGTCGGCCGGCGCGGCGTCCGTCACTGCCGAGGCCGCGCCGCGCACGCCGACGGGCCCCAGGGCCGTTCGGGAGCGGGCCGAGGCAAGCGACCTGCTTCGCCGTTTGCGGGCACCCGGGGAGCCGGTGTGTCCGGGGTTCGCGGGTGTGGACGTGCGGCTGTTCTCGGTGGCGGCCTGCGCCGCGCACGAGGCCGACCTTTTCGCGTTGCTCGGACCCGAGGACCAGGCCGAGGCGACCCGGTTCACCAGCCGCTCGCGTCGGCTGAGGTTCACCAGTTCGCGTGCCCTGGCCGGCCTCATCCTGGCCGAGCGGGACCGCGTCCGATCCCGGGCGCGCCCCGTGCCCGGGGGCCCACCGGCCGCATCGAGGTGGTGGCTGAGCACCGCACCGGGCGGCCGTCCGGTCGTCCACGGGCCGGGGCCCTCGATGCCGCGGATCAGCCTCGCCTATTCGGACGAGCTGATCGCGGTGGCCCTGGCCGACGACCTCGACGTCGGGATCGACCTGGCCTCGGCCGCCGACGCTGCCGGGGGGATCGTCCAGGCCTCCCTCAGCGAAGCCGAGCAGCGGAGCCTGGCGCGGCTCGGCCTGCCCGAGCGGCGTTGGACCTTCCTGCGCCTGTGGACGGTCAAGGAAGCCGCCGCGAAATGCCTCGGCGCTGGGTTCACGCTGACCTTCAGCGACCTGGATACCGTCCGCGGCGTGCGACCTCGGGAGGGCGGCCAGTTCGGCTATGCCTTCGGGAACCTCCGGCATCTGCGGTTCCACCAGGAGATTCGCGGCTCAGGACCGTATCGGCACTGGCTCACGGTGGCCGTCCGTCCGCTGGAGGTGGGCGGGAGCACGCCGAGCGAGGCAGGCCAACCCCTCCCGTCGCGTCGTCCGGCCCCCCAGCGGCATCGCCCGGTCTCAGCAGAGGCCCTTCCTCACGCGCACGGGCACGCCCGGGGAGCGCCGTCCTGCTCTAGCCTTCAGGCAGGGACCAAGGAGGGCGGACATGGCCGGGGTCGACTTCAGCATCGCGGGCCGGGTGGCCGTCGTCACCGGGGCCTCGAGCGGCATCGGCCAGGCGATCGCCATCGCGCTGGCCCGGGCCGGCGCTCTGGTCGGCTGCGCAGCACGGTCGGCGCCGGGGCTCGCCGATACCATGAGCCGCATCGGCGCCACCGGCGGTCAGGGCATCACCGTCCCGTGGGACGTCACAGATCCCGGGCGCGCCGCCGTAGCCGTCGCGGAGGTCGAAGAGGCTCTCGGGCCTGTGTCGTTGGCCGTCAACGCCGCCGGGATCGGTGCTGGCACGCCAGCGCTTGAGATCACCCCGCGGCAGTGGCAGTCGGTCTACGACGTCAACGTGAACGGGCTCTTCCACGCCTGTCAGGCCGAAGCGCGTGCGATGATCCGCAACGGCGGCGGAGCGATCGTGAACATCGCCTCGATCTCGGCGACGATCGCCAATCGCGGGCTCACCCAAGCTCAGTACAACAGCAGCAAAGCTGCCGTGGTGCACCTGACGAAGTCGCTGGCTGTGGAATGGGTGAGCGCCGGTATCCGGGTCAACTCCGTCTCGCCCGGCTACACGCTGACGCCGATGAACCGGCGCCCCGAGGTGGCGGACCTCGTCGGTGAATTCGCGGCCACCACGCCGATGGCCCGACTCGCCGATCCCGACGAGATCGCCGGACCCACGATCTTCCTGCTGAGCCCAGCGGCCAGCTACGTGACCGGGGTGGAACTCCTCGTCGACGGCGGGTACTGCTGCTGGTGACGGCGTGGGTCCGCGACGCCATGGCCGCGGCTGCCCCCGTCCCCGTAGCTCCGCGGCTGCCGCTTCCCCGTCCTCCGCGGCTGCCGCTTCCCCGTGACTCCGCCGAGTTCGGCTATCGGCTCGGCCCTCGGCCCGGCGCCCGTGGCGCGGGAGCGCTTCTGGCGAAGTCCGGGGTGCGGTCGGCGAGGTGCTGGGCGGGCGCGCCTTCGGTGCCCGTCGAACGCGTATCTCGACCTGCCGAGTAATTCCCTCCGCTGGTGCTGTGAGGTCGCCCGCGTTCATCCGCCTGCGGGATCGCGGAGCAGCGAATTACTTGGCCCCCCCACTGGCGGGCCGGGCCTATCGCAGGGTCGCCAGCAATGTTCTTGGTCACGCACGGGACCCACTGGGGTGCCAGGCGAATGAGCCTCGGGCAGCCCGGGCCCTTCGGTTGGGTGCGGTCATCCGGCGCGGGCGGACGATGGCCGAGCTTGACGAAGCCTCGTCACGGGACGCCTCCACTCGCTCCTGACACAACCGGGGGAAAAGGCTCGGCATCCCCGCGACCGATCCGCCTGGGGCAGGCGGCCGTGCGGCGGGCTCAGAGCCTCAGTGTGCCGGAGATGATCGGGGTGACCCGGCCACCGATCCAGATGTTCGTCCCGTCATCGGTCACTGCGACCTCGCCGGCTCGCCTCACTTGCGAGCCCTGCGCGACCCGGTAGGAGGCCGGCACCACTCGTCGCTCCCGCATCCACTGGGCCAGAGCTGCATTCAGGCTGCCGGTCACCGGATCCTCGAAGTCGGCGAGCAGTCCGCGCACCTCGTAGGCGTACGGGGCGCCCGCGGGGAACCGTCCGACCAGCCCGAGGAACACCTCGCCGAGGTCCGCGAGCCGGGGACGGACAGCGCGGACCGCCTCGGCGGATGCCAGTTCGACCATCGCCCAAGGCGGTCCGTTGACGCCCCAGGCGTGCGCGAGGAAATCGCTGCGTGGAAGTCGCAGGCTGCGTTCCACGGTGGCCAGGGTCTCCTCGTCGAGCGGGCCGGTGCGGCTCCGGGGCGGAGCGGCGAACGCGAACGAGTCGGTTTGGACGCGGACCGGCACCAGGCCCACCCCGCACTCCTGCACCACGATCTGAGGTCGCCGCGGAACGCCTGCGTGAGCCAGCCAGGTCGCCGCCGAGCCGAGCGTCGGGTGTCCGGCGAAGGGCAGTTCGCCCGTCGTGGTGTAGATGCGAACGGCGTAGTCAGCCAGCGGATCGGACGGAGGCAGCAGGAAGGTGGTCTCCGACAGATTGGTCCAGCGAGCGAAGGCCGCCATCGTCGAGTCGGACAGCCCCGACCCGTCGACGACGACGGCGAGCGGGTTTCCGGTGATCCCTCCGCTGCCGAAGACGTCGACCGTCGCGAATCTGCGCTCAGTCACCCAGGCCCGTCCCCAGTTTGCGGGCGGTCTGGACCCACGTGTGGTCAGCAGGAACGAGCTTGAGCTTCCCGGCCACCTCGGTCAGCGGCACGGGCTCGGTGCCTTCACCGCGGGCGGCCACCATGACCCCGTACTCGCCCCGCGCCACCAGATCTGCTGCGGTCGCCCCGATCCGGGACGCGAGCAGCCGGTCCGCTGCGCACGGGGTGCCGCCGCGCTGGACGTAGCCGAGGATGCTGACCCGTGACTCCAGGCCGGTGGCAGCCTCGAGTTCGCGCGCGAGCTTGAAGGTGTGCTCACGCTGCAGGTCCTCGATGTGGGTCAGGTGCTGCCTGGCCGCCCGCTGGGCCTCCGCCGTCTTCGCCGCGGAGACCAGCAGCTTCGCGGCCTCGATGTCGGCGGTGTCGGAGAGGTCCCTGGCTCCCTCGGCCACGGCGACGACGCTGAAGCTGCTGCCCCGGGCCGTCCTGGCCTTGATGGTCTCGGCGATGCTCTCCACGGAGTACGGAATCTCCGGGAGCAGGATGATGTCCGCGCCGCCGGCGATCCCCGCACCGAGGGCGAGCCACCCGGCCCGGTGACCCATGATCTCGGTGAGGATGATCCGGTGGTGGCTGTGCGCGGTGGAGTGCAACCGGTCGATGGCCTCGGTAGCGATCTCCATGGCAGTGGCGAAACCGAAGGAGGTGTCGGTCATCGCGACGTCGTTGTCGATCGTCTTGGGCAGGGTGAGGACGTTCAACCCGGCCTCGGCAAGGCGAAGCGCGTTCTTGGCGGTGCCGCCGCCGCCGAGCATCACCAGCCCGTCCAGGCCCTCACGCTCGAAGTTCTCCACGATGGTCGGGATCATGTCGCGGATCTCGCCGTCGATCACCATCTTGTGCACCTTGTCCCGGCTGGTACCCAGGATCGTGCCGCCGACGGTGAGGATGCCCGACAGGGCGGCGCCGTCGAGGTTGATGTGGCGGTTCTCGACCAGGCCTCGGATACCGTCGCGGAAGCCGATCAGCTGCATCCCGTAGTGGCTGATCGCCGCCTTGCCGAAGCCGCGGATCGCGGCGTTGAGGCCGGGGCTGTCGCCACCGGCGGTGAGGATTCCGATCTTCTTGGCATTGGACGCGGACATGGGCGCTCCTTCCTCGATTGGTCAAGGCTAGTCCGTCCTCGGCGCGGGGGAACGGTGAATTGTCGGCGGGGGGTGGTTCCATTGATGGGGTAGTCACCGGACGTTGGAGGAGCCGAGATGAGATCGATGAAGCGTGCTGCCGTGGTCGTTTGCGCCTGCCTGGCCCTGGCCGGGTGTGGGACGGTCCAGCCGAGTGCGACCACCTCGACCCCGGTGGCACCGGCGACGGGCGCGGCGACCCCTGCGTTGACCCCGGTCGTCACGCCGACCCAGACGGCCAGTCCCACGCCGACGGTCGACACAGGCGTCGTGCTGAGCGGCACCGGGCTGGCCGGCAAGCCGTTCGGCACAGCTGAAACCGAGGTGGAGGGCGTCCTGCTGGAGCGCCTCGGCCAACCCAGCGACACCTATTCGGGCGTGCTGTGCGAACTGGACTCCGGAAGCCCTTGGGCGCGAACGCTCAGCTACGACGGACTGTGGGTGCAGTTCGTCGCCAAGACCGCCTCGAAATCGGCGCCACGGACGCTGGACGGGTGGGGCTTCATCCTCTCCAAGCCGTTCAAGAGCCCGCTGCGGATGGACGGGGACGTCCCCGTGACGCTGACGTTCTCCCAGCTGAAGGCGAAGTACCCCACCGCGAAGTTGGAGACGCTCTCCCTGGGCGAAGACGAGACGCGGATCTTGACCCTGCCGAGCGGGGTGCGCTTCGTGGGCAGCGGTTCACGGCCGCAGATGGTCTCCGCGGGGACGATGTCGCTGTGCGAGTAGCGCAGGACAGGTCAGGGCCGGGGGTCGCAGGCCGCCGGGGTCAGCCGACCTCACGGACCAGCCGCTCGCCCTCCTGCCGGAAGCCCACGCTGAGGAGGTAGCTGCGCACGCTGTCGGCCGGCGCGACGGCCACCACCTTGGTGAAACCGGCGTCCCGGAAGGCTTTCAGGCCCTTGCTGTAGAGCCAGTTGCCGAGCCGGGAGTCGCGGTACTCAGGCATCACATAATCGATGCGCAGGTGGAGGTCACGGTCTTCGGGGGTTCCGATCAAGGCTCCGGCGGGCAGCCCGTCCCTGGTCAGCAGCAGGACGAAGTCACCGTGCGCAAGCCCGGTGAACCCCGGATGGGTCTTGGTGATGTCGGCGGCGTGGGAGCGCAGGAAGTCCTTCAGGAAGGGCGCTTCCGCGTCGATCGGAACCGCACCGAGGTCCCGCGTCCGACTGAATTCCTTGGTCAGGAACCACACGTTCAGCAGAGCCACGGCGGCGTTGGTGATGATGATCGGGACGGAAGGCAGCAGCAATCCGTACGCCACGAAGACCAGCGACCCGACCAGGGAGACGATCCGCAACCGGACAACCGACGTCATCGCCAACGACGCCACGACGAGCGCCGAGGCCAGGTAGCCCACCAATTCGACGGCGGAGAAGCCCATCCGCCCATCCTAGACGTCCCGGTCGTCCCGCTTGCCTCTGGGGTAGCTTGTCGCCATGGCGACGTCACCCAAGAGCCGACCGGCCCCCCCAGCGCCCGCGGCGGCCGTGAGCGCAGCCGCCCGGCGGCGATTGATCACCGCCCTCATGGTCGCGACCCTGGGGCTGATCTGGCTGGTCATCGCAGTTCGCTTCTACGTCGTGCCGCAGCCTGGGACCATCCCGGCGCACGTGTGGGGGATCCTGGCGGCGGTGAGCGCCCTCAACGCTGCCGCCCACGGGTTCGCGGCCTGGTTCGTGCACCGCCGGCTCCGGTGGGGCCACGTCTTCGCGATCATGCTGGTGTCGGCCAACCTGGTGTTCACGTTCACCGACCAGATGGGCCTGGCGGACTGGATCATGCTCGGCCTGAACGTGGTGGCGCTCGCGCTTCTGATCTGGACGGGACCGACCAAGCCGGCGTCCGACTGAGCGAGGCGGCGGCCACGCCGCCCAGCGCTGCTCCTCTGGTCGGAGGTGCGGGACGCGACCGGCCGCCCACCGTCGATGGCGGGCGGCGGGGACCCGAGCGTCCGCGCGACGTCGGGAGCGCCCAGCTGAGCGGGGACGGCGGTTCAGCGCTTCCCGGTGGTGCAGCGCTGGACGATGAGCGCCTTCAGGGCGTCCACATCATTGGGCAGGTCGACAACGTGGCGGGGCAGGTCCTCCAGCCCCACGAACGCCGCGGGGCGGTCGGGATCGCGGCCGAGCGCCTCGGTGATCGTGGCGGCGAACTTCACCGGCAGGGCGGTCTCGGTGATGATCATCGGCACGCCGGCGATCACGTGCTCCCGCGCGACCTTGACCGCATCGGCGGTGTGCGGGTCGATCATCACCCCGCTCTCCGCCCACACCGACGCGATCGTGGCGACACGGTCGGCATGGGTGGAACTTCCGCTGGTGAACCCGTATCGCTGCGGCAGGGCGGCGAACTCGGGAGTGCCGGAGAGGTCGAAGAATCCGTCGTTGGCCAGTCGCCCACCGAAGAGTTCGCGGACGCGGACGCCGTCGCGTCCGAGCAGGTCGAACACGAATCTCTCCACGTTGCTGGCCTTGGAGATGTCCATCGACGGACTGGAGGTGGCCAGCGTTTCAGCGGCCGAGCGCACCCGGTAGACGCCGGTGCGGAAGAACTCGTCCAGGACGTTGTTCTCGTTCGTCGCCAGGACCAGGGCGTCGATCGGTACTCCCATCATCCGGGCCACGTGTCCGGCACAGATGTTGCCGAAGTTCCCGGTCGGGACGCAGAACGACACCCGTTCGTCGTCCCGCTCGGTCACGCGCAGCCAGGCCGCCACGTAGTAGACCACCTGCGCGACCAGCCTGGCCCAGTTGATCGAGTTCACCGCCCCGAGGGAGTACCGCTGCTTGAACTCCAGATCTGACGCGACCTCCTTGACCAGGTCCTGGCAGTCGTCGAACACGCCCTCGACGGCGATGTTCACGATGGCAGGGTCGTCGAGGGAGAACATCTGCGCCTGCTGGAACGGGGTCATCCGCCCGCGCGGGGTGAGCATGAACACCCGGATCCCGCGGCGTCCGCGCATCGCGTACTCGGCCGCTGACCCGGTGTCGCCGCTGGTGGCGCCGAGGATGTTCAACTCCGTCCCGCGCCGGGCGAGCTCGTACTCGAACAACTGGCCGAGCAGCTGCATCGCCATGTCCTTGAACGCTGCTGTCGGCCCTTGGGACAGGTGGGCCAGCCAGAGGCCGTCCGACAGCTGCGTGACCGGCACGATCTCGTCATCGCCGAAGACCTCGGCGTTGTACGCGCGACGGCAGATCCCGAGCAGGTCATCGGCGCCGATGTCGTCGATGAACAGGCCGAGCACGGCGTGGGCGAGAGCCGCGTAGCCCCCCTCGGCCAGCAGCCTGCGCCAGGACCCCAGCGTGGCAGCGTCGACCCTCGGGTAGCGCTCCGGGACATACAGGCCGCCGTCGGGAGCCAGCCCTTCGAGCAGGATGTCGCAGAAGCTGAGCGTCGGATCGCCCGGCAGCGAACGCGTGGAGAGGTAGCGCACGGCAGCACTGTAGCCGTCCGGTCGGACGGACCCCCCTCGGCCACCGGACCCGCCGTGCGGAGCCAGCTGACGGCGTGGTCGCGCGGCTGGCGCGACCCGGAGGCGCCGTGGCGGTTTCTGTCGGTGGGCGACGCTAGGGTCAACGGTGTCCCAGCAACGAAGGAGTCGGCGATGAAGTTCCGTTACCTCGGCAATTCGGGTCTCAAGGTGTCCGAGATCTGCTACGGCAACTGGTTGACGCACGGGTCGCAGGTCGAGAACGAGACCGCGACCAGATGCGTGAGGGCGGCGCTGGAGGCCGGGATCACCAGCTACGACACCGCCGACGTCTATGCCAACACGGCGGCCGAGACCGTCCTGGGCAAGGCCCTCAGCGGTGAGCGGCGCGAGTCGCTGGAGATCTTCACCAAGGTGTACTGGCCGACCGGGCCCCGCGGTCACAACGACTGCGGCCTGTCCCGCAAGCACATCATGGAGTCGATCAACGGCTCCCTGAAGCGCCTCCGGACCGACTACGTCGACCTCTACCAGGCCCATCGCTACGACGTGGAGACTCCGCTGGAGGAGACGATGCAGGCGTTCGCCGACGTCGTCCGCCAGGGCAAGGCCCTCTACATCGGGGTCTCGGAGTGGACGGCGGACCAGATCCGGGCCGGGCATGAACTGGCCCAGCAACTGGGGTTCCAGCTGGTCTCCAACCAGCCGCAGTACTCGATGCTGTGGCGGGTGATCGAGGCCGAGGTCGTTCCGGCCAGCCGTGAACTCGGGGTGTCGCAGATCGTGTGGTCGCCGGTCGCTCAGGGTGTGCTGACGGGGAAGTACGTCCCCGGAGCGCCGGTGCCGCACGGGTCGCGGGCCACCGACACCAAAGGCGGGGCCCAGATGATCCAGCGCTTCCTGGACGATGAGGTGCTGGGACGCGTCCAGGGCCTGCGCCCGATCGCCGACGAGCTCGGGCTGACCATGGCCCAACTGGCGGTCGCCTGGGTCCTGCAGAACGACAACCTGGCCGCTGCGATCATCGGGGCCTCCCGTCCCGAGCAGGTGGCCGAGAACGTCGCCGCCTCGGGCGTTGTGATTCCTCGGGCGCTCCTGCACCGCATCGACGAGGTGCTGGGCGATGTCGCCGTCCGGGACCCAGCCAAGACCTGGGAGAGATCGCCGCACGAGAGGCCCAGCTGAGCTCGGGAGGTCGGTCGCGCAAGGGCGGGGCTGGGGAGTCGTAGCCTGAACCCATGACCGTCGTCCTTCCCCTCGCCAGCCCGTCCGCCCAAGGCGTCGATGCCCGCGGCATCCTCGACTTCCTCGACGCCGTCGAGGCAGAGCCCACGATCGAGCTGCACAGCATCGCCCTCATGCGCCGGGGCAGCCTGGTGGCCGAGGGGTACTGGGCTCCCTATCGGGCCGACGACCGTCCGTTGGTCTACTCGGTGAGCAAGACCTTCACCGCGACGGCGGTCGGCCTAGCGGTGGGGGAGGGGCTGTTGTCGCTGGAGGATCGGGTCGTCGGCCTGATCCCTGGGGAGGTCCCGGCCGAGGTGAGCGACCGCGTCCGGGAGATCACCGTCCACCATCTGCTCTCGATGTCGACCGGACGCGACACCGACGCGCTCCCGTCCCTCCTGGAGCAGCCTCCCGAGCAGTGGGCCGCTACCTACCTGTCGCTGATCCCGGAGGGCCCGGTCGGGTCACGCCACGTCTACGACAACGGTGCCTCCTGGTTGTGCGGTGAGTTGGTCCGGCAGCGATCAGGCCTGACGCTGCTGGAGTTCCTGCGTCCGCGGCTGCTCGAGCCGCTGGGGATCGACCTGACCTGGGATACCGACGGCCTGGGTCGCGAGTTCGGCTGGTCCGGCGCTCACGTCCAGACGCGTGGGCTCGCGGCGATGGGGGAGTTGTATCGCTGCGACGGGCTCTGGCATGGTCGCCGGCTGCTACCCGAGGGTTGGGCGGCGAGCCTGGGCCGACCCCACATCCCGACGGTGGACGTCGACAACATCGAGTGGGGCTTCGGGTACGGCTACCAGGTCTGGATGGGACGGGAGGGCTTCCGGCTGGACGGCGCCTACGGCCAGTTCTCCTTCGTGCTGCCTGATCGCGAGGCGGTGATCGCCATCACGTCCGGCCAGAGCTACACCCAGAAGCTGATCAACCTGCTCTGGACACACCTCGTGCCGGCCGTGGGCGGGTCGCTGGAGGACCCGGCCGCTGATGCGGCGCTGGCCGATCGGCTGAGCCGGCTGGGCATCCGGCCGCCCAGCGACTCGGGCCTCGGATCGAGTTGGCGCGCAGTGGGTTCGTTGACCGTGGATCCCGGCCTCGCCCCTCACCTGGAGGAACAGCTCCATCTCCCGGCGATCGACACGGTGGCGGTCTTTCGGGACGGCGCCGGCGGGTTCAACGTGAGCCTGGGCTACGCCGGTGCCGAGTCGACTCTCGTCGCCGGGGCGGGTCAATGGCTCCGGCAGGCGTGGCAGGTCGAAGGCCTGCAGGTCCCGGTCGCAGCGACTGCCGGGACGGACGGGGACGGCGCCGTGGAGGTGCGGATCCTCTTCCTCGACAGCCCGCACACCCTGGTGCTCAAGCTCGACGGCCAGGGACGCGGCAGGGTCGCCTGGAGCGTGTCGCCGTTGCAGTCCGCCCGCCTGGAGGCACTCCGCGCCCATTGAGTGCGCCGTCCTGAGTTGCCCGGCAGATCACGGGGGCCGTCTCTGGTCCGGTGGGAAGCGCCTCTTTCAAGGCCACCTAGGGTCAGTGCTCGGCGGGGACGGCGTCCGGCCTGGAGCGGGCGTCACGGCTGATCGCCCGGTTCGGACCCCGGGTTCGCAGTTGATTCGACACCGAGCGGTCCAGGGGCGACGACCGGTTCGGGTGGTGGGGGGCTTCCGGCTCTGCGACCCGTCGGTCGTCCCTGGTCAGTCGAGGTGCGGGCCTCCGGCCGGATTCAACGGGCCACGTGGCCCAGACTCACCGGGCGCCAAGGCTGGCCAGCCGCTGCTGCTCGTCATGGACGATCTGATCCGCTACCTGAGTCATGCTGAGATCCACGGCTGCAACGGTGGCTTCGGCGAGCGCGCTGCGTCGCGCGTAGGCGTCGAACTCCTCCCGCTTGGCGCGTAGCAACTCCACCAGCCGCTCGTCCACCGCGTCCTCGTTGAGAAGCCGGTGGACTTGAACCGTCCGCACCTGGCCCATTCGGTGCGCCCGCGCGACCGCTTGGTCCTCGCTGGTAGGGGTCAGCTGCGGCTCGCACAGGATCACCACCGAAGCGGCCTGGATGTTCAGTCCGACCCCGCCGGCCTGGATCTGGCTGAGGAGCACAGCCGGCCCGGCGTGCGCGGTGAAGGCGTCCACCACCTCCTGTCGGCGGGCCGGCGCGAGCTCACCGGTGATCGGGCCGAAGGCCGGGCCCGGGAGGGCGCGGGCGGCAACGTCTATCACGCCGCGGAAGAACGAATACACCACTGTCTTCCGCCCGTTCGCCGCGGCTTCCCCCACCAGCTCGACGAGCCGTTCGGCCTTGGCGCACGCGTGCGGGTCGGGGCTGGCCAGCCCCGCCTGCCGCATCGCCATGAAGTTGCCGCCTGCCACGGCCTGCCGGTACCTGGCCAGATCGGACGCGGTGAACCGAACCCACTCATCGATCTCCTGCCGCTCGGGCAGTTCCACCAGGACGTCCTCGGCGTTGCGCCGGAGGTAGACCGGGGCAACGCTGCGCCGGAAGGCCACCGACCCGACCGCCGCCGCGGGCCCGTCCGCCGGAACGAGGTCGGACTGCAGATAGCGGATCAGCGCCCGGAACTCCTCCACGTCGTTCTCCATCGGCGTGCCGGTCAGGAACCACACATGGTCGGCACGCTCGCTCAGCACCTTGACCGAGCGCGATCGAGCCGTCGATGGGTTCTTGACGTAGTGCGCCTCGTCCACCACCAACGCGGCCAGGCGCAGGTCGCGTGGGAGTTCCAGCAACCGCAGCGTCTCGAAGGTGGTCACGGCCACGGGTCGCTCGGTGAGCCACGTCGTCACCTCGTCCTGCCGATCCTCGCCGTGCAGGGTGATCGCGGCCAGGGTCGTCCGGGAGCGGATCTCCCGCTCCCAGTTCGGCATCACCGAGGCGGGGCAGACCACCAGCATGAGACCGTCATCGACCGTGCGCAGGTGCGCCATCGCCGCCAGCGCCTGGATGGTCTTGCCCAGGCCCATCTCGTCGCCCAGGATCACCCGTCTCTGGGCCAGCGCGAATCTCGCGCCGAACACCTGGTAGCCACGCAGGTCGACCCGGCGATACCTGCCGTCGAGCTCCTGGGCCTCGACCGCGTCGACCACCTCCGCGGTGAGGTAGCCCTGACCGGCCTGGGCGGGTGTCCCGGTAGTGACGAATTCGCTCAACAGGGCGTAGTAGTCGGCGGCCCGTCGTTCGAAGTCGGGCCAGGGATCCGGGGCCCGGGTGGCGTTCACGCCGTCAATGGCGGCGATCCGCTCGTCGACGCCGCGGCCGGCCGCCTGGCCAAGGGCGTGCTGGAGTCTCCCGACGGCTTCCAGGGCCTGTCCCCGGCGCGATCCCCCGGTGAAAAGCCAACGGACGGGGTTGCCGGCGGGCCGCGCGGTCTCCAACTCCGCCGGCAGGTAGGTCACCAGGGTCTGCAGGTCGTCCCGCACTCCGGCGGCGGCCTGTCGCAGCTGGTCGTGTCGGCCGAGGGCCTGGAGCAGGCTGGTCGCGCGGTCGTTGGACGGGTCCAGGTCGATGCGGAACCGGACCTGCTCGCGCGCGGCCTGCTTGAGCCGGCCGATCGCCGCGACGACGCTGCGGGCGGTGGCCGGGCCGACCCCGGGCAGTCCGGTCAGGTCCTCCTCGCTGAGCCGAGCCAACGAGGCGACCGTGGTGTGGCCCGCGTCCGCCAAGGGCGCAAGGGTGAGTCGCCCGGTGGTCGAGGTGCGCAGAGCCTCCAGCGGGAGTTGGGCCAGTGAACGCTCAGCCAGCTCGTCGAGCAGTTCGGCGTGACGTGCCTGGATGTCGGCCTCGTTGCCGCTCAGGATCCCCACCGCCCGCGCGACCCGCGCCGACAGGCTGCGCGCGGCCTTGATGATGCGCCGTGCGGCCGGCCCGGCGAGGCTGCTGTCGGTCATGGCGACACCCTAGGGGTCTGGTGGTTCGTTCTGGTTGGACGGGTTGTGGTTGGCCGGGTTGTGGTTGGCCGGGTTGTGGTTGGCCTGGTTGTGGTTGGCCGGGTTGTGGTTGGCGCCCAGTCGGCGCCTGGTTGGTGCGATCTGCCACTGTTTGTCAGGTTTGCCGCTGAAGGATCGGTGGCGAAGCGGACAATCGGTGGCGAACTGGATCCTCGGTGGCGTCGTGGGCGGGAGCGGTCCTCCCTGCGCGGTCTGCCACTGTTTGTCGGGTTTGCTGCTGAAGGATCGGTGGCGAAGCGGACAATCGGTGGCGAACTGGATCCTCGGTGGCGAAGCGGACAATCGGTGGCGAACTGGATCCTCGGCGGCGTCGTGGGCGGGGCGGTCTGGGGGTTCGGAGCGGTCTCCGGTGGTGGCCGCCGGTCTGCCACTGTTTGTCAGGTTTGCCGCTGAAGGATCGGTGGCGAAGCGGACAATC
>CAZPCM010000014.1:16774-19930 GCA_964585085.1 uncultured Propionibacteriaceae bacterium | reverse complement strand
TCTGCCACTGTTTGTCAGGTTTGCCGCTGAAGGATCGGTGGCGAAGCGGACAATCGGTGGCGAACTGGATCCTCGGCGTCGTCGTGGGCGGGGCGGCGGCACTCGGACGGCAGACCGAGCGTCCGAAGACGGCTCGGCACGAGAGCGGCAGGTGCGCGACCTACTCCGCGGCCGGCGCGTGCACGTTGTAGGCGCCTTCGTGGGCGAAGGCACGGTCGACGTATACCCACGCCGACACTCCCGACTCCAACTGCTCCCACAGCCGGACGAAGTCGTCGGTCAGGTAGGCGTCCGATGCGGCCAGGTCGGCCCGGGTGATCACGAAGCGCATGCCGGCCACGGCGTCCTCCGGGTCATCGGTGCGACGGACGGCCGGGTGCTGTTCGCTTCCGGCGAGGGCCACCACGTCGGGGTCGTCGATCTTGAGCCACTCCAAGGCATAGCCCGGCAGGACGTCCTGGACGCCGGTCAGTTCCCGCCCATAGGTGGCTCGCTGCACATCGGGCTGGCAGAGAGTGCCGTAGGAGAACATCGGGACGGTCGCCGCGGCGTCCTCGGCGCTCACCCGGGCGATGGCCTGCTCGACGAGTGCGAGCGCCTCCGGCAGGGTCTCGGCGTGCTGCTCGGCGGTGATGGCGCCGAGAGCGGCCGCCGTCCGCAGCTGCGAGTCAGTCATCCCCTGCACCACCAGCGGAACGCGTCGCCGCGCCAGGGCGTGGGCGACCTCGCGCAGAGCCTCTGCTCCGGAGGCGTCCATGATGTTCATTCTGTGGACACGAAGGATCACTCCATGGACATCTTCGACCTGTTCGACGGTCTCGACGAAGCGCCGTGCGTCTCCGTAGAAGAGCGCTCCGTCCACCCGGAACACCGCCACCTGGGAGCGCAGCGTCTCGTTCGGGAAGTCGACCAGGCCCGACGGCGTGGTCACCGGAAGCCGCTCCCGGCGCACCACCGAGTAGGACGCCATGTGTCGCAGGCTCATCACCGCTGCCATCGCCACTCCCAGCAGCACCGCGACGACAAGGTCGAAGACCACCGTCGCGCCGAGCGTGAGCAGGAAAGTGGTCCGGTCCGCGCGCGTCGTGGACAGGATCTGCCGAGCCAACGTGAGGTTGATCATGCGCATGGCCGTCCACATCAGGACGCCGGCCAGCGCGGCGAGCGGCACGCGGGCCACCAGCGGGGCCAGGGCGAGCACCACGACCGTCAGCACCAGGGCGTGGAAGATGGCCGCCACCCGCGTCCGTCCGCCCGAACGGACGTTCACCGCCGTCCGCGCAATCGCGCCGGTGGCCGGCAGCCCGCCGAAGAGCGCCGAGGCCATGTTGGCCAGACCCTGCCCGAGCAACTCCCGGTCGGGATTCGTGCGGTCCATTTCGGGCACCATCTGGTCGGCCACCCGAGCCGACAGCAGCGATTCCAGCGCGGCCAGGGTGGCCACCGCGAGCGCGGGGGCGAGCAGTTCGTTGAGCCGCTGCAGGTCGAAGGTCGGCAGGACGGGCAGCGGCAGGGACGTCGGCAGCGCTCCGATCCGGGCCACCGGGAGGCCGGTCAGCTCGGCCAGCAGCGTGGCGACGACGATCGCGACCAAGGCGATCGGCACGTTGCGCTTGACCCGGTTCAGCGCAAGATGGACCGCCAGCACCACGGCGACCAGCAGCAGCGGCGCCCAGGCCTTGGCCGGATCGGTGGCCAGAACCGCCTGGGCCGAGGACACCACCGTGGACTCCGAAGGGCCCTTGGGCGTGCCCAGCGCTTGGGGGATCTGCTGGACGAAGATGATCACCCCGATGCCCATCGTGAAGCCCTCGACCACCGGCCAGGAGATCAGGTCCACCGCTCGGCCCAGCCCGGCCAGGCCCATGACCACGACCAGGACGCCTGCCATCAGCGCCAACAGCGGGACCGAGCCCACGCCGTAGTGGGCGATGACCGGCAGCAGGACCACGGTCATCGCGCCGGTGGGACCGGAGACCTGCAGGTGCGATCCGCCGAACACCGCAGCCACGACCCCTGCCACGATGGCGGTGATCAGGCCGGCCGCGGCGCCGGCGCCCGAGGCCACGCCGAAGCCGAGGGCCAGCGGCAGCGCGACGATGCCGACAGTCGCCCCGGCGATCAACTCCTTGCCCCAGCGGCCGCCGAGCCCGGCGTAGTCGGACGGACGCGGCAGCAGCCGGGTCAGGCTTCGAACGTGGTCACCGACCGCGTGGGTCGCTTCGGACAGAGTCTCCGAGGGGGTGTGTCGGGGTGCTTCCCGGCGGAAGTCCGTGGCCACGTCGTCAGTCTCCTTGTCAGTCGACGGTGTACCTGCGCACGAAGTTGGCCAGCAACAGGTGCTGCTCTCCGCTGACCTCGCTGTTGTAGGCCATCGCGATCAGGTCGTCCATTTCGTCGGGGCGGAAGTAGCCGGCGTGCTGGTAGATGCGCATCCGCTCGGCGAGGTCGTCTGCGTCCAACTCGGGGTGGAACTGGGTCACGTAGACGTGCTGTCCGACCCGGTACATCTGGACGGGGCAGACGCTTCCGGTGGCCAGCAGGGTGACGCCCGGCGGAGTGCCGTTACAGGCCTCCTTGTGCCCCACGAAGGCGTGGAACATGGGCGAAACGCCCTGGAGCAGTTCGTCGGAGCCTCCGGCTGGAGTGAGTCGGATCGCGATGGCGCCCACCGCCTCACCGTAGGTGCGATCCACCGTCCCACCCAGGTGCGTGGTGACCGTGCCGACCCCGTAACACATGCCCAGGAAGGGGAAGTCGGCATCGACGATCCGGTCGACCAGTTGCGCCAGGTCGGCCTCGACCCGGTGCTGGACTTCGGTCTTGTGCGAGTCGGAGATGTTGAAGGAGCTGCCGCCCAGAATCACCCCGGAGAAGTCGTCGAGGTTGATCGGCGGCATCGGTGCGGACTCGACCCGGACGTGCACGAGTTGGTCGCGCGCCAACCCGGTGTGACGCAGCACCGACCGGTACTCCGCGGCCGCGGCCTTGTCATGGTCACGAGTGGCCAGGAGGAGGAACGGTTTCACGGCAGTCAGGCTAGCGCTTCGGCGCCCACCGGCCCGCGGGCCGGTGCCGAGTGGTCGCGATGCAGCCAGCGCTCGGCTCGATCCGAGTGGTCGCGACGCGGCCGGCGCTCGGCTCGATCCGAGTGGT
>CAZPCM010000014.1:7984-16674 GCA_964585085.1 uncultured Propionibacteriaceae bacterium | reverse complement strand
CCCGGTTCGGTGCAGCTCCGGGCCCGCCCGAGCCCGGTCAAGCCGGACGGTCCGTGCCGGTCTCTGAGACCAGCGCTGCCACCACGGCGCGCAGGTCCCCTCCGGCGGCCGCTGCAACGGCGCGCTGTCGGCAGTAGCTCGGCCCGTCAGCGACCAGCGAGTCGGCGAACCGCAACTCGTTCTCGCAGCCCAGTTCCCGGGCGATGGGGCTCAATCGGTCCAGCCACTCCAGGAGCTTCTCGCGCAACGGACGGACCCGGCGCGCGCGATTGGGCGTGATCACCTCGGCGTCCAGGCCGTAGCGGGCGGCCCGCCACTTGTTCTCCTTGAGCAGCCACGGGGGCAGCATCTCCACGGGCTGATCGGCTTCGTAGGCCCGGGCGACGTACTCGGCCAGGCACTGCGTCAGGGCGGCCAGGCAGCCGAGCTCACTCAACGTCGGGACGGCGTCAGGCGTCCGGTTCTCGACCGTGCCGAACTTCGGGGACGGACGGACGTCCCACCGGATCTCGGCGGGGACGCTGATCATGCCGCACTCGGCCAACTCGTCGGCGTAGGCCTCGAACTCCGACCACTGGGTCAGCGGGTACGGCAGCCCGTTGGTGGGGAGTTGCTGGAACAGCATCGTGCGTTGTGAGGCGTAGCCGGAGTCCTCGCCCTCCCAGAACGGCGACGAGCCCGACAGGGCCAGGAAGAACGGGTAGAAGCGGGCCAGGCCGTGCGTGATCGGGAGCGCCTTTTCCCGGTGGTCGACGCCGACGTGGACGTGCGTGCCGCAGATCGCCATCTGCCGTCCCCACCACCGGGTGCGCTCGGCGACGACGTCGTAGCGCGGGCCGGCGAACGGGATCTGGGCGGCCGAACGGCTGAACGGGTGGCTGCCCGAAGCGATCAGGCCGACCCCTGTGCCGGCCAGCGCCCGCCGCACCACCCCCAGGTTCTCGGCGAGATCGGCGACCGCGTCCCCGACCACGCGGTGCGCGCCAGAGACGATCTCGACCATGTTCTGGAGGTACTCCTTGCGGATTGGGGTGTCCTCCGAGCCGCCGACCCCACGCAGGAGGGCGTCGGCGGCGGGCGTCAGCTCCAGGGTCTCCAGGTCCACCAGGGCCAGTTCCCATTCGATGCCCACGGTCGAACGGGCCGAGGGGGCGAAGTCGACCAGCATGGCGCCTCCTCTCTGGCTCACCAGGTCAGGATCACCTTCCCGATATTGCCCCCCGATTCCAAGTGCCGGTGCGCGTCGGCGACCTCTTCGAAGGCGAACCGGGTCTCCGGTGCCGGACGGATCGCGCCGGATTCCACCAGCGGCCACACCCGGTCCCGCACCGCGGCGCAGATGGCCGCCTTCTGCTCGGCCGGGCGTCCACGCAGGCTGGTCGCGGTCACTGTGCCGCGCTTGACCAGCAGCTTGTTGAGGTCGAGGGTGCCCTTGCGCCCGCCCTGAAGGCCGATGACCACCAGGCGTCCGTCCATGGCCAGCGTGTCGACGTTGGTTTCGAGGTACTTGGCGCCGATCACGTCGAGGATCACGTCGGCGCCCCGTCCTGAGGTTGCTGCACGAACGGCGGCCGCCCAGTCGTCGTGGTAGTCGATCGCGACCTCCGCGCCGAGACCACGGCACAGCGCGAGCTTGTCCGCGTTGCCGGCCGTCACCAGCACCCGGGCCCCGATCGCCTTGGCGTACTGGATGGCGAAGGTGCCGATGCCGCCGGCGCCGCCGTGGAGCAGGACCGTCTCTCCTGCGGTCAGGCCCACGTGGTCGAAGTTCGACAGCACGGTGGCGGCCACCTCGATCAGACCGGCCACGCTGACCAGGTCCACGCCCTCAGGAGGGGGGATCACCTGGCCCACCGGCACTGCAACGTACTCGGCGTAGCCGCCCCCGGCCAGCAGCGCCACGCACTCATCGCCGACACTCCAACTCGTCACGCCGTCGCCGATGACGTCGATGAAGCCGGAGACCTCCAGCCCGATCACCTCGCTGATCCCGGGCGGCGGCGGGTAGAAGCCCTGTCGCTGCAGGACGTCGGCCCGGTTCACCCCGGCCGCCACGACCCGGATCAGCACCTCACCGGCCCCCGGCTCAGGACGACGGGCCCTGCCGAGGGTCAGGTTCTCCGGTCCGCCCGGAGCAGTCACGTCTACGACTCGCATGGGTTCAGCTTGGCACGGGGCACTGACAGTAAGATGAGACGACTGGGCGAGGTCGCATAGTGGACTAGTGCAGCCGCCTTGAAAGCGGCCGAGTGTCAAAGCTCCGTGGGTTCGAATCCCACCCTCGCCGCCACGTCGTCGAGCGGACGGAGGAATGGTGGCTGAGACGACGCACCTGGTGAAGCCCCGTCCGCCGGTCCGGGCCTTCGGTCTCGCCGCGCTGCTCGTGGTGCTGGGAGCGAGCCTGGCGGTGCTCGCGGACCTGCTGGGCTGGCACGTGGCCGTGACCGTCATGGGAGTCGTGGCGATCCTCGCCGGGGCGGGGCTGGTGTGGCTGGCGATCAACGCCGTCCGGGCGATGCAGGTGCGGGTCGTCCTCGACGACGCCGGCTACCGGGTCGAGGGACCGGGCGCCCCGCGCGCGGGCCTGTGGGCGGACGTCACCCGGGTCACCCGGGCTCCGGGACGCATCACCATCCATCTGCGCGACGGGAGCCTGACCCATCTGGTCGTCCCGCACGGCGGCTCGGCCGACATGGCCGCCATCGGCGCCGACATCGTCAGGCGCCTCGATGCGAGCCGGGGCTACCGACAGGTGGCTGAGTGACCTGACCGAAGGACCCGAGCCTACTTCTCGGCCTTCGCCTTCGGCAGTCACTGCCGGCGATCTCCAGATGCGCCCGCATGAACCACAGGAACTTCTCCAGTTCCGCCGTGTATCCGATGACCATGTCCTGCGTGACGAGGTCGAGGTCATCCAGGGCGTCCATCGCGCGCGGGCCGGTGGCTTGACACGCTCGTCGGGGCGGGAGCCCCTACGGCGCCGATCCCCAGAGCAGCCGGGACCCGCAACCTCAGGTTCAGGTTTGCCGCGCTATTCGCCGTCCATTCCCAAGAGAACCTGAGAGTTTGCTGAACGTCGTAGCGCCGCAGCTGGGCGGTGCCGCACCGTAGGACGGTGATCACCACCCCCCGGACACAACGCGGCCGTCGGGAGCCAGAACCGCGCCCGACGGCCCGCCGACGTCGTGCGGCGGTGCTGGTGGGCGCCACGATCGCGGTGGCGGTGCCCGCGGTGATCGCAGTGTCGTTGATCCCCCTGCCCGGCCCGCCCGCCGCGGAGGGCTCGCCGATGGTAGCCCTGGGCACTCCTTCGGCCACCGCGTCGGCAGAGCGGTCGCCGACGAAGACGCCGAAGGCGTCACCGACCAACGCCAAGCGGGACAAGCTGGCCGACGAGCGGCGGGACACGCTGGCCGATCAGGCCGAGGAGATCCAGAACGAGTCGGAGCGGCTGTCCACCACGTTCACGTGGCCGCTGGTGGGCAGCGTGGGCGTGCCGTTCGGGAGGCGTCCGAACCCGATCACGAAGAAGGTGACGCTGCACAACGGCATCGACATCCGGGGGGAGTGCGGACGCACGGTGGTCGCACCGGCGAACGGACGCGTCATGGCCATCGGCTATGCCGACGACAGCGGGCACTACTTGCGCATAGACCACGGGGTGTTCAACCACCAGGCCGTCTACACGACGTACCTGCACCTGGGCGGCTACCTGGTCTCGGTCGGCCAGGACGTGACTCGTGGGCAGCCGGTTGCGCGGGTGGGCTCGTCGGGGCAGGCCACGAGTTGCCACCTCCACTTCTCAGTGGTCCAGAACGGTCGGGTGGTTGACCCGATGGGCTACCTGCGCGGTTGACCCGGGCCCGGGGACGGGAGCCGTTCCACGGTGGAGAATCCGTCCCATCCCGAACGACCTGGGCCGGACGGCGTGAGCAGCGGGGGTCGTCCGCCGGCCTTTCAGCCTTGCAAGGTGAGGCGCGCGTAGATCGGGTTGTGGTCCGACCCGATCGGGCCCTTGGCGAAGAACGGGTGGCTCCGGCCACCGATGCTGATCCAGCGGACGCCCTGACCGGGCCCGGTGCCGAGCACCGTCTGCCATTCCTCGACCACGGTGGACGTCGCCGAGCAGATGTAGTCGAGGTGGTAGTTCTTGGTCCGGATCAGGCCATAGCGCCAGGTCCCGTCCACCTCGCCGCCCATCATGTTGAACGATTGCGCTCGCGGCACCACGGTGGTGTTGGTCCGTGCGACGTCGTAGCCGTTCACGATCCCGGCGGCGGACATCTTCAGCAGGTGATCGTTGAAGACCGGCTTGGTTTCGGTGTTCGAGGCGTTGAAGTCGCCGGCCAGCACGAACGGGTCGGCCTGGCCGGGGTTGAGGCGCTCCATCCCGGCCAGGAGCTGATCCCACTCGTAGGACCGCAGCCGAGCGCGCTCGAGGCTCGAGGTCGAGGTCAGGTGCACGGTGAAGACGAACAGCGGGCGAGCCGCGCCGGCGCGCTGGAGCTTGACCCACACGCACCAGCGGTCCTTCGGGGCGCCGTTGAGGCCCTGGGTGTTGATCCGGAACGACCCTCCGTCGAGGAAGGTGAACAGCGCCGACCGGTAGAGGATCTGCAGGGTGTCCTCCGGTGAGGCGGCCGGCGAGACGGCGTAGTCCGGCGCACTGCGAGCCAGGAACGTGACCTGCTTCTCCCCGCCCGCAGGCATCCCCTCGTTCTCCTGAAGGCAGATGATGTCGGGGTCGCGGGCGAGCATCCTGGCCAGGACAGCCTCCCGCCGGACCTCCCACGGCAGGTCGCCGTTGTGGGCGCTCGGCATGTCCGTGACCGACTTCTTGTTCGAGGTCATGATGTTGTACGTCAGCACCGAGACGGAGAACCCGACGGGAGCGCCGGACGGCGTCCCCTGCGTCGGAGTCGTCGCGCAGCCGACTCCTGCCAGCCCGAGGATCCCCGCCGCCGCGCGAAGCAAGGTTCGGCGTCCCGGCCCAGCGGGAACGGTCATCGGCGGGACTCCGAGAGCGGAATCGCCGGCACCAGCCAGGTGACCTTGAGCGGGGATTGGGTCAGGTCGACCTCCATCGTGGCGTTGCGGAAAGCAAGGTTCCGGTACCAGGTGTAGGTGCGGCTGCCGTTGTGCTGGGCGGCGGTGACCCGGGCCAGGATGGACAGGGTGACGCTGGCATGGCCCGGGCGGTCGGCCGAGGTGAAGACCTCGGCCTGCGGCCAGGGGTCGGCGCGCAGCAGCCAGGTCACGGAATCGGCGGTGCGTGCCCGGATGGAGGACCACCGAACACCGATCGGGCAGCCCTCCGGTTCTGAGGAACCGGAGTTCAGGCAGGCGTTCAGGGACGCCTGGCCCGCCTCAAGGACGGCTTGACGGCCACGGTCGGTGATCGTCGTGCGCTGCGGGAGCGAGCCGACTGTCGTCCCGGGCGTGGTCACCAGCACCGCCCCGGCCGGTTCCAGTTGGAGGTACGGGGTGGCCAGCGTCGCTTCGTACGACCCCGGGAAGACGGTGATGGAGGTACCGCGGACCCGCTGCCCGTTCACCAGGATGGGGAGTTTGAGCCCCTGGACGGTTGGCACCTTGAGCGTGGTCAGAGCGCCCTCGATGGCCCAGGACGCGTCGCGTCGCACGACCTTGAAGGTGGCGGAGACCGGCCTGCTCCCGAGCCGGTAGGACGCCTCAACCGAAGTCGCCTGGTTGTCGGTCACCTCGGGCACCGACACGTCGGAGATCGGCGTGCGGGACGCCGACGCATCCAGGACGGCAGCGGTGAGGAAGCTGGTGTCAGCCGGGGCGTCGGCCACCAGCTTCAGTGCTGCGTCGGAATCGCCGTCAGCCAGCGCGCCGAGGAAGGATTCGACCGTGTCCGATGCTTTGGACACCGGCGCCAGGGCGCTGCGTCCGACGGCTGTGGGGTAGTCGGCGCCGATCGCGAAGCCGGCCACCACGACGAGTGCGATCGTGGCCGGGAGCAGGCGGCTCTTCCGAAGCGCCCGGCGCGCCTTGGTGGGCATGGTCGACCGCTCGGGGCGATCCGGCAAGCCTCCGGGAGCGGACTTGTCCAGGGCGTGATCGGCGATGGCCTTGCGGACGGTCATGGGGAGTTCGAGCGTGCCCGTGGCCTCGGCCGCCACAGCGACAGTCTCGCCCGCGAGCCCCAGGAGGTGCGCGTAGCGGCCCTCGGCTGCGACCAGTTCGTCGTGGGTGCCGTGCTCGGCGATCCGTCCGCGGTCGAGGACGTAGATCTGGTCGGCGTTGCGGACGGTGGTCAGCCGGTGGGCGATCGTGACGGTGGTCCGTCCCTGGATCAGGATGTCGAGCGCTGCCTGCAGCTCCTGCTCGGTGTCGGTGTCCAGCGCGCTGGTGGCCTCATCGAGGATCAGCACCTTCGGGTCGCGCAGCAGCGTCCGGGCGACTGCGATGCGCTGCCGCTCGCCGCCGCTGAACCGGTGCCCCCGCGCTCCGACGATCGTGTCGAGCCCGTCGGGCAGTTCGAGGACCTTGTCGGCGATCTGGGCGGCCACCAGCACCTTCCATAGCTCGGTGTCGGTGGCGTCCGGCTTGGCCAGGAGCAGGTTCTCCCGGATCGAGGCATGGCTGAGGTAGGTGTCCTGGGAGACCATGGCGATGGCTCGCACCAGGCTGTCGGGGTGCAGGTCGCGCAGGTCCACCCCGTCCAGCGTGATCCGGCCCGCTGTCGGGTCGGCCAGCCGGAACATCAAGGTGGCCAGGGTCGACTTGCCGCAGCCCGTCTCGCCGACGACAGCGATCGAGCCGCCGGGCGGAATGGTCAGGTCGATGTCGCTGAGGACGTCCACGTCGCCGTCGGAGTAGCGGAAGGTGACGTCCTCGAAGCGGACCTCCCCGCGGACGTGGTCGCGCAGCAGCCGGATCGGCTTGGTCGGCGCAGGCACCTCCACCGGCAGGTCGAGGTACTCGAAGATACGGCTCATCAGGGCCAGCGAGGCGACCACGTCGGCGCCCACGTTCAACAGCCCCATCAGGGGACGGAAGATGGCGACCTGCAGGGTGGTGAACGCGATCAGGGTGCCCACGGTGATGCCGCCGGAGAACTCCGGGAAGCCCGCGGCCAGGTAGATGATGGCCGGGATCACCGCGAAGGCGATGTTCATGGTCGCCATCCGCCACTTGCCGGCCATCTTGGATCGAAGTTCCAGGCCGATCAGCTCCCGGGACAGCTCCTCGAACGCCCGCCGCCGGGCCTTTCCGGCGCCCAGCGTCTTGGTCAGCTGCGCACCGCTGACCGACAGCGACTCCTCCACCTGGCCCAGCAGGGTGGCCAGGGCCCGCTGGCGCTGTCCGGTGATGTCCCGGCGGACCAGCGCCACCTGCCGGGTGAGCCAGATCGAGGGCGGCAGGATCAGCAGCGACAGCATCGACAGCTGCCAGTTCAGCGCCACCATGGCCGCCGCGGTGGCGATCGCTGTGGTCAGGTTGGACGCCACCGCTGTCGCGGTGTTGGTCACCACGGACTGCATGCCGGTGATGTCGTTGGTCAGCCGGGACTGGATCTCCCCGCCGCGCGTCCGCTTGAAGAACGCCATCGACTGGTCCTGCAGGTGCGCGAAGACCCGCGTCCGCAGGCTGTGCATCACGTGCTGGCCCATCGAGGTGGCCAGCCAGGTCTGCCAGACCCCGAAGATCGAGCTCAGGACGGCGACCCCGACCATGCCTACCACGCACCAGACCAGCAGCCGGGTGTCGCCCTGAGGCAGGGCCTGGTCGATGACCGCCCTGATCAGGAACGGTTGGCCGAGGGAGACGATGGAGGTGACCACGATGATGGCCGTGACCATCACCAACTGCCACCGGAACGGGGCGAACAGGGCCGCCACGCGCCGGAACTTCACCGGGGACTCCGCCAGTTGGGCACGGTCCAACGGATTGATCCGGTTCGTCTTTCCGGCCACTTTCCCCCTTCGCGGCTGGTCGGCCCCCCATCTGCGTCCTGGGGTGCGCTAGGGTCCTATTCTCGCCGATCATGGCAGGTTCAGGACAGTCGTCCCACCGAGCGAGGGGGATCGGAGCAGATACATCGCGCTCGCTTATACTGACCCCCGCTTGGGCTAGCGTGACGGCATGCGCATCGCAATGGCGAACGACCACGCGGGCTTCGCCCTCAAGCAGGAGATCGCGCAGTGGCTGCGCGGCCAGGGCCACGATGTGGTCGACTTCGGAACCCACGACGAACAGGCGTGTGACCTGCCCGACTACGTTTACCCGGCAGCCCTGGCGGTCGCCCGCGGCGAGGTCGACCGGGGCGTCTTCGTCGACGGCGTGGGGTACGGGAGCGCGATGATCGCCAACAAACTGCCCGGGGTGTTCGCGGCAGTCGCCCAGGACCCCTTCTGCGCAGGCCTGGCGCGATCGCACTCCGACACCAACGTGCTGTGCATCGGTGGCAAGATCATCGGCTCGGCGCTGGCTCTGGAGGTGGTCAAAGCGTGGATGACCACCGACTACCTGGGCGCCACCGAGGCGAAGTACGCCCGCCGGGTCGCCAAGGTCGTCGAGATCGCCGAAAGGCACATCCGCCCGCTGTGACCGGGGTCACTGCCTGAGCGTCACGAAGGCATCGAGGCCGTTCCCTGAGCCTGACGAAGGGCGGCCCCCGATGACGAGGCTTCGTCGGGCTCGGCCGCCGTCCGGGGCGGGCT
>CAZPCM010000014.1:1591-7884 GCA_964585085.1 uncultured Propionibacteriaceae bacterium | reverse complement strand
TCAGGTTCTGCTCGCATCGGCGGTGCTCATCGGGGACCATGGGGGCATGGGTCACCACCTGACGCTGACCTTCCTCGGGGCGGCCGAGACGGTCACAGGTTCGAAGTTCCTCCTCACCTGGGGACGTCGGCGCATCCTGGTCGACGCGGGAGTATTTCAGGGCGAGAAGCAGTGGCGGGTCAAGAACTGGGAGCCGTTCCCCGTGGACCCGTCCACGATCAGTGATGTCGTGCTCACCCACGCCCACATGGACCACGCCGGCTACCTGCCCGCCCTGGTCAAAGCCGGATTCCATGGCCCGGTCTGGGTGAGCGAAGGGACGCGGCGGCTGGCCCCGATCCTGCTCCGGGATGCCGGGTCACTGCAGGAGAAGGACGCCGAACTCGCTGCCGCCGGAGGCTACTCCAAACACCACCCGCCGCGGCCGCTGTACACCCTGGCCGACGTCGAGCAGGCGCTGCCGCTGCTCCGGTCCGTCCCGTTCGATGTGGAGCACGACCTGGGCGGCGGCGTCACGCTGCGCCTGACGCGAGCCGGGCACATCCTCGGGGCGGCCAGCGTGACCCTGGTGCTGGGCGAGACGTCGGTGCTGTTCTCCGGCGATATCGGACGGGCCACCCACCCGGTACTCCGCGCCCGCGAGCAACCGGCCGGGGCCCGTTGGGTCGTCGTCGAATCCACCTACGGCGATCGCGAGCACCCCGAGCCCGCCGGCCTCCCGCACGAGGAGTTCGCCGAGGCGATCCGCCGGACGGTCGACCGCGGCGGTTCGGTCCTGGTGCCGGCCTACGCGGTGGATCGGACGGAGGTGGTGCTGCAGGCGTTGACCGAGATGCGGGCCGGGGGGCGCATCCCCGACGTGCCGATCGTCGTCGACAGCCCGATGGCGCTGGCCGCACTGGCCGCCTACACCGAGCCGTGGGCCCGCTCCGAACTCCGCGACGACCTACCCGCGAACAACTTCCTGGACGTGCCCAACCTGTCCCGGGTCCGGACCGCCGCGGAGTCGTCGGCCCTGGACCGTGTGCGGGAGCCGTCCATCATCGTCAGCGCCTCGGGGATGGCGACGGGCGGACGCGTGCTCCAACACCTCCAGCGGATGTTGCCCGATCCGCGGAACACCGTGGTTCTGGTCGGATACCAGGCTGTGGGGACGCGCGGACGGGAACTGGTCGAGGGCGCCAGAAAGCTGAAGATGCACGGTCATTACGTGCCCGTTCGCGCTGACGTGCTGCAGGAGACGGAGTTCTCCGTGCACGCCGATCGCTCCGACCTCATCGGTTGGCTGTCCGGTCTCGATCCCGCCCCCGAGACGGTGTTCGTGGTGCACGGCGAGCCCGAGGCCGCCGCAGAACTGGCCGACCGCATCGAGACCGAGCTCGGCTGGCTGGCGGTGGTGCCGACCAGCGGTGAGGTCGTGAGTCTCGACTGATTCCGGGCGCTCCCTCCCGCCGGCCCCTGGCGCTGCCGACTGCGTCGCCGGCCTCGCCCGCGGAGCAGCTGAGCTGGAGGTGCCCGGGGGCGCAGAAGCCGGCGCGCAGGTGGCGCGCGGGACCAGGGTCTGGTTCGATTCGGGCTGCTGGAACCGGACCCGCGGGGTGGGAGTTGAAGTTGTCCCCGCCTGCGGCGAGATGAGGATTGCCTCACCTGGGTTGCGTGCGAACAATTGACCATGCCTTCCATCGAGACGAACGCCGCCATCAACCTGCGGCTGTCCCTGCTCGGACTCCCACTGCCCGCCGGTGTCGAGAACACCGCGTCGGCCAAGCTGGTGGCCCCGATCCTGGCTCGGCAGCGCGAACTGAGCCGGCGCCTCGCCGATCGACTGTGCGCCACCGACTTCCGGATCCAGACCTTCCTCGACGACTACCTCCTTGAGGTGCCCGAGTCCCCGAAGCTGCCCAAGCGGACCCTGGTGCTGGACGAGCCGGGCCTGGCCCGGGCCCTCTCGCTCCCCTTCGACGGCGATTCGTTCACCTCGCCGCTGCTCTCGAGCTATCGCCTGGCCAACGGCGTCCTGCACAACCCGGCGAACGACCGCCGGACCACCGCTGGCGTGTTCCACATCGCCGAAGGCGGCCTCGCGGTACCCGACGACAAGATCGCGGTCCCCAAGACCGCGTTCGCCCGGCTCCTCGAGCTGGCCTTCCAGCCTCCCACGGTCGATCTCGTCCTGCCCTACAGCGCCAACCAGGCCAACCCTGCGGCCTGCTTCGTCTCGCTTCTGCTCCGTCCGCTGGTGTCCCCGGCCGTCCCGGGCTACGCGGTGGAGAAGCGGATGGAGACCCGGTTCTTCGTCCCCGGTGGCCTGGTCGCCAACCTCGACTTCGTCGAAGGCATCTTCGGCAACGCCGGCGACCCGTACCTGCCTGAGAACGACGCGTCCCTGGCGCCGGACTCCTGGACCGGTCACACCGGCTGCGTGATCCTCGCGCCCCACCTGACCGCGGTGACCAAGAAGGAACTGGGCCTGCCGCACGTCAGCGAAGCGACCGACCGGCAGCGCCGCGACGGCATGTGCTGGGCCGACGAGCACGAGCGCTACAACGGCGGACAGGCGTTCAAGGTGTGCGCCCGGGACGCCCGCGGGGTGATCGTCACCGTCATCGCCGACAACTACTTCGGCTACTGCAAGAAGGAGGTGAAGACCCAGATCAGCTACTCGGCCAACCTGTTCGGGAACACCGAAGAGGAGCACGCCGGTGGTGCGCTGGTGTTCCCGAGCTACAACCTGGGGCAGGAGTACACCGACACCTCCGCGGCGGACGCGTACACCCTCACCGAGGTGCTGGCTCGCGATCCCGAGCGTTTCGAGGCCCGGGTCGAGGGCCACGCCCTCGACCGGGAGCAGCCGCAACTCGTGCTGGTGCCGGCCAACCCGACCTACTCTTTGCGCACGATGACCGTGTCCTGGCAGACGCCGGCCGGTCCCCGGTCGATCCCCATGAGGGCCGACAAGGTCTACCTCGGGCCGAACGGGTATCGCGTCCACATGACCCAGCTGGCGGCCGACCGGACGCAGTGGAGCCTCATCGGCACGACCGCCGAATCGACCTCGTGCCACAAGCCGAGCACCGTCTCCGGCGGTGGGAAGTCGGAGATCTCCAAGGCGATCACCGACGCGTTCATCTTCGGCAACGCCTACACCCCCGACTTCGAGTCCGATATGGACGCCGTCCAGTCGATCTTCGACCAGGACCTGTCGGCCCGGTTCCTCGACGACGAACTGAACGGAGTCGACACCCGTCCGATCCTTTCCGACCAGCGCAGCATCGGCAGCGTGATCAAGCTGCTCACTCCTTCGTCGACCGAGTACACCCCGGAGTACAACGGCTGGCTGCAGTCGATCCCGCAGCACGTCAAGGAACTGGTTTACGTCGTGAAGCGGTTCTACCGTCCCGAGTGGGGTCCCGAATGGCGCAGCCACTTCACGGTGGGCAAGATCAACGGACGCCAGGGCGTGGCCCTGCGGCTCGACGGCGACAAGATCATGGTCAACATGCTCCGCGTGGGTTTCGACCACGACGGCTCGTGGCGGTTGTTCGGCCTGCGGCACGACTTCAACCCGGCGGCCAAGGTGCAGACCGAGGACGACATCACCGCCAGCATCGTGGCTCCTCCGCACGTGGCCGGGTCGGCCGATGACCGGTCGGACAAGTACGTCCAGAACTGCGAGAACCTGCTCTTCCAGCGTCCCGACGACGCCATCCATCGTGGCTACGACAAGCAGGCCGAGGCCGACATCGCCCTGCCGGGCACGTTCCTGTCCAACTTCCAGCCGCTGACCAGGGCGGATGCGATCGCGATGCGCGACGACGCGGTCGCCTTCAGCGCGTTCACCGAGCCGATGCGTGCGCTGATCTCCGCGGCCGCCGATCGGCCCGAGGGCAGCTCGCCGGCGTTCTTCGTCTCCTCGGCGAACCCCCGCCTGGTCGATGGCAAGCCGTCGAAGAACCCGCGCTACCTGCAGCAGCGTCCGGATCGGACGAATGCGAAGGCGACGGCCGCCGCGGACCTGTCCTCCCATCTGGTGCGGCGGTTGCCCTCGGGGGCGCCGCTGCCGTTGCCGATCGACGTGGTCGCGGCCGGGCGGCGCAACAACGCGCCGGACGGTCCGGTGCCGCCGCTGTGCTCGTTCAACCCGCTGCACTACCTCGAACTGCCCGAGCTCTTCATGGAGTTCATCAGCTCGATGACGGGCAAGTCGCCGTCCACGACCGGCGCCGGTTCCGAGGGTGCGCTGACCAAGGGCCCGTTCAATGCGATGCCCGCGGTCATCGACCTGAACGCGGCGTTGCTGTCCTACGTTCTCACCGGCTACGACGGCTGGGTGTCCTGCGCCGGGGTGGTCGGGCCGAACGTCCGGGTCGACCACGACATCTCGATGCTGGTGCCGGAGGTGTTCTCGCGGATGTCACCGGCGGAGCGGCGGGCTGAGAACCTGATCGCTGAGGGCTGCCTGGAGCGGGTGGCGGACTTCGAGCACGAGGGCCGCCCCGTCCTGGCAAGCCGGCTCGGCTACCGGATGACCCAGGCCTTTGCGCGCAAGTACTTCGGCCGGATCTTCCTGCACCCGCACGTGGTGTTCACCGACGAGATGCTGCGTCCCGAACTCCAGGACCTCGACATCTTCGCCGAGAGCATGGACGTGATGGTCCAGACCCATCGCCGGGTCGCCCAGGCCTACTTCGACGACGGAACGATCGACCTGGCCGTGCCGCCGCTGCGGGCCCTGCTGGAGATCATGGCCACCGGGACCACCGAGGACGGTCATGACCTGGATTCCCCCGAAATCCGGAGCCTGTTCACCTACGAGTCCGTGGTGAACTCGCCGTGGTACGCCGAGCGGCTGGACGCCAAGCAGCGCGGAGCGGTGGCCCGGGCCCGGGCCGGGTTGGAGCGGCTGGAGTTCTTCGCGTCCGTGCCCGAGAACGGCGAAACCATCCAGCGCCTCGACCTCGCCTCCCGGATCACCGCCGCCGAGGCGGAGCTTGCCCGCTTCTCCTCACCGGCGTACCGCGCGGCGCTGGTCGGGACGCTGGGCCAGCAGCCGCTGTAGCACTGTTGCCGTCGCGGTCCACGCTCGGCGCCGTCCAAGCGTGGACACAGCGCCCCGGCGCGTCGGCCCAGGGGTGAGAATGACCGGGTGAACAAGACCTGGGCAACCCTGGACGGCAACGAAGCCGCGGCGCGCGTCGCTCACAAGTTGAGCGAGGTCCTCGCCATCTATCCGATCACCCCGTCGTCGGCGATGGGCGAGTCCGCCGACGCCTGGACTGCGGCCGGACGGACGAACCTGTGGGGCGGGGTCCCGGAGGTGATCGAGATGCAGTCCGAGGCCGGGGCTGCCGGAGCCCTCCACGGCGCCCTCACCAAGGGCACGATGGGCTCGACGTTCACGGCGTCACAAGGCCTTCTGTTGATGCTGCCGAACATGTACAAGATCGCCGGCGAGCTCACCCCGGCGGTGATCCACGTGGCCGCCCGGACGGTGGCCACCCACGCGCTGAGCATCTTCGGCGACCACTCCGACGTGATGAGCGCCCGCATGACGGGGTGGGCGATGCTGTGCGCGTCCTCGGTCCAGGAGGCGCACGACTTCGCCCTGGTGTCCCATGCGGCGACGCTGCGGAGCCGGGTGCCGTTCCTGCACTTCTTCGACGGTTTCCGCACGTCGCACGAGGTGAACACCATCGAACTGCTCGGCGACGAAGACTTGCGCGCCCTGATCCGCGAGGAGGACGTGCTCGCCCACCGCGCCCGCGGCCTGACCCCCGACGCTCCGGTGATCCGCGGTGTGGCGGAGAACCCGGACACCTTCTTCCAGGCTGCCGAGGCCGCCAACCGCTTCCACGACGCCGTTCCCGACGTCGTCGCGGAGGTCTTCGGCGAACTCCGGTCCCGGACCGGCCGGAGCTACTCGCTGGTCGACTACCACGGCGCGCCCGACGCCGAGCGGGTCGTGGTTGCGATGGGCTCCGCCGCCGGCTGCCTCACCGAGACCGTGGACGAGCTGAATCGCTGCGGTGAGAAGGTCGGCATGCTGACCGTCCGCCTCTATCGGCCCTTCCCGGCGGCAGCCTTCCTGGCCGCGCTCCCGCCTTCCGTCCGCAGCATCGCGGTGCTTGACCGGACGAAGGAGCCTGGGGCGCCGGCCGAGCCGCTGCACGCCGACGTGCTGGTCGCCCTCGCTCACGGGGCTTCCTCGGGCTCGGCCACCGTGGGGGCCGGGGCTTCGTCGGGCTCGGCCACCGTGGGGGCCGGGGCTTCGTCGGGCTCGGCCACCGTGGGGG
>CAZPCM010000014.1:0-1491 GCA_964585085.1 uncultured Propionibacteriaceae bacterium | reverse complement strand
CCGGGGCTTCGTCGGGCTCAGCCACCGTGGGGGCCGGGGCTTCGTCAGGCTCAGCCACCGTGGGGGTTGCGCCTCGCGTCATCGGTGGGCGTTATGGCTTGTCGAGCAAGGAATTCACGCCTCAGATGGCGAAAGCCGTCTTCGACGAACTGGCCAAGGGGGATCCGCTGCCGCGGTTCACCGTCGGCATCGTCGACGACGTGACCCACCTGTCCCTGGAGCCCGACCACGACTTCGAGGTCCCCACCGAAGCCCTGGCCGCGGTGTTCTTCGGGTTGGGTTCGGATGGCACCGTCGGGGCGTCCAAGAACTCGGTCAAGATCATCGGCGAGGAGCCGGACGCCGAGGCCCAGGGCTACTTCGTCTACGACTCGCGCAAGTCCGGGGCGGTCACGGTCTCGCACCTGCGCTTCGGCAAGAGCCCGATCCGGTCGACCTACCTGATCCGACGGGCCGACTTCGTGGCGGTGCACCAGTTCGACCTGTTGGCGTCGATGGAAACCGTCGACGTCGCCAAGCCCGGCGCAACCCTGCTGATCAACTCTCCGCACGGAGCGGCCACCTGGGCCAAGCTGCCGCTGGAGGTGCAGGCCGAGATCATCCACAAGAACCTCCGCACGTGGGTGATCGACGCCGAAGCCGTGGCGAAGAAGGCGGGTCTGGGCCGCCGAATCAACACCGTCATGCAGCCCTGCTTCTTCTACCTGTCCGGAGTCGTCCCGCAGGACCAGGCCATCGTCCAGATCAAGAAGTCCGTCGAGAAGACCTACGGCATGCGGGGCCGGACGGTGGTCGAGCGCAACTTCGCCGCCATCGACGCGGCCGTGGCCGCGCTGGAACCCCTCCATGTGCCCGAGCGACCGACCAGCCACGAGCACCGGCTGCGCGCCCTGCCGGACGAGGCGCCCGACTTCGTTCGCCGGGTCACCGGGGCGATGCTCCGCGGCCAGGGCAACCTGCTCCCCGTCAGCGCCCTGCCGGTCGACGGCACCTGGCCCACCGGCACCTCCCGGTGGGAGAAGCGCTCGCTGGCTGTGGAGTTGCCGATCTGGGACCCGTCCATCTGCATCGACTGCGGCAAGTGCGCGATCACCTGCCCGCACACCGCGATCCGGATCAAGCTGGCGCCAGAGGCGGCCCTGGCCGACGCGCCGGAGTCGTTCCAGCACAAGAAGTACAACGACCGGACGCTGAAGGACCACCGCCTGATCGTCCAGGTGGCCCCCGACGACTGCACCGGCTGCGGCATCTGCGCCGACGTCTGCCCGGCGCGCTCCAAGACCGAGGTCAAGCACAAGTCGCTGGACATGCTTCCCGCGCGGGAGCACCGCGATCGCGAGCGGGTCAACTTCGAGTACTTCCTGGGGCTGCCGGAGGTCGCCCGGACGGACGTCCGGCACGACCAGGTCAAGGGGGTGGCCCAGCTCCAGCCGCTCTTCGAGTTCTCGCTGGCCTGCTCCGGCTGCGGCGAGACCCCCTACATCAAGACGC
>CAZPCM010000013.1:0-41927 GCA_964585085.1 uncultured Propionibacteriaceae bacterium | reverse complement strand
AGCGCGACGCTACACAGGCCTCTGCAGCACGGTGACCTCCCTGTAGCGCGACCGCTCCGAATCCAGAGAATCACACCGAGCGCCAATCACACCGAGCGCCAATCACACCGAGCAGCAATCACACCGACCCTGCGTCCCGCTCAGAGGACGGTTCAACGGCGGCCGAGCCTGACGAAGCCCCGATCGCGACCGCGCGGTGCCTAGGCTGGAGACATGGACGACCTGTTCGCGCCGCCGGGCGAGCCCTGGCAACGCCTGGCCCCGCAGTACCGGACCGCCCGGATGATCGGCGCGGCGGTCGCCACCCTGGCCGCGACGGCCATGGGGACGATCGCCGTCGCGGTCTGGGTGGGCGGGCCGTGGTTCTGGGTGGTGGCGGTCGGCGGGCTCGGCTGGACCCTCGTCCGCGTGGTCCGAGCCGCGCGCTGGGCCAGGTCCTTCGGTTACGCCGAGCGCGACGGGGACCTGCTGGTCACCCATGGCCTCCTGCGACGCCGGTTGACGGTGATCCCGTACGGCCGGATGCAGTCGGTGAAGGTGGAGACCGGTCCGATCGACCGTTTCTGGGGCCTGTCGACGGTCACCCTGGTGACTGCCAGCGCCCAATCCCGGGCAAGCATTCCCGGGCTCAGCGAGCCGGACGCGATCCGGCTGCGGGACCGGTTGATCGAGGCCGGACAGAGCCGCGCCACCCAGCTATGACGCAGCCCGACGCCGATCCCTCGGGACGGTCCGGCAATCACGGGCAACGTCCCGCTCAACAGCCCGGACCGGGGTCCACGCCGCCCCCGGAGGTGCCTGGACCGCCGCCGCAAGCCGAAACACCCGAACCCGCACCAACCTCGGAGAAGCGCACCGAACGACCGCATCCGCTGACGCCTCTGATCCGCGGGTGGGTGCTCCTGGTGGCCCTTGCCATCGCCTTCGGACGCGAGTACCTCCCTGTCGGGACCAGCCGGCCCCAACTCCCACCGATCGAGTTCATCCTGGCCACCGTCACGGTGGTCGCCCTTGGCGGCGGTATCGCCGGCTTCTTCTCCTGGTACTTCACCCGGTTCGTCATCGACCATGACGAGTTGCGGGTCGAGACCGGGATGGTGTTCCGCACCTCGGCGCGGATCGCCTTCGACCGGGTGCAGTCCATCGACGTCGTGCAGCCCTTCGCCGCCCGGATCTTCGGCCTCGTCGAACTGCGCATCCTCGGTGGGGACGGCCCGACGCGCCTGCGCTATCTCGGCCTGACCAGGGCACATGCGCTGCGCGACTACCTTCTCGGGCGGGCCCGCGGAGTGCTCGTCACCGTGGACGCACCGGCCCCGATCTCGGTGCTCAACGATCTCACCACCGCCGACCAGGTCCTCGTCCGGGTCCCGCCGGGCAGGCTGGTTCTCGCCGCGGTCACCTCGCACGAGTTCCTCGGCCTGGTCGCCGGCGGGGTCGCGGCCGGCGTCGCGGCGATGGCGCTCGAGCACCCGTGGCTCGCCTTCACCCTTGCCCTCTCGATGATCCCGGCGCTCGTCGGCGTGGCCACCAGACAGGTGACCAGTCAGTTCAACTTCACCCTTTCCCGTCGGCCGACTGGCCTGAGGATCTCGCGGGGGTTGACCAGCCTCGCCAGCCAGTCCGTACCGAACCGGAGGGTGCAGGCGGTCGAGGTGAGCCAGTCACCGCTGTGGCGCGGGCTGGGCCTGTTCCGGATCGAACTGGGTGTGATCGGGGGCGGCGCCGGTGGCGACGAGGACGAGCCCAGCGCGGGTACCACGCTGCTCCCGGCCGGCACCGCTGACCAGGTGCGGACGGCCATCGCCGCCCTGTGGCCCAACGCCCATCCGGAGGCCATTACGCTGCACCCGGTTCCCACCCGGGCCCGCTGGCTGCACCCGTTCGCGGCGCCCTTCCTGGGCTGGGGTTTCGATGACGCGTTCGTCGCCACCCGGCACGGCTGGCTGGTCCGGCGCTGGCAGTACGTGCCCCATGCTCGGGTCCAGTCGATCGGCCTGGTGCAGGGCCCCCTGGCACGCCGCCTGGGCCTGGTGACGTGCGAGTTCCACACCGCCGACCCCAGACTCCAGGTCGAGGCAGTCGGTTTGGACGGGCACGAGGCCCTGGCAGCGCTCACTTCGCTCAGCGAGCGCGCGTACCCTCGGCACGTCCCCGACGTCGCCGAGGCTGCTCAGCCGGCGGCGCGCCGCGCCGACCAGGCCGAGGCGACCATCTCGTCGATCGAATAGCGCATCCGCCAGTCGAGATCCGCCGCTGCCGGCTGTCCGTCGGCCACGATCCGGGCCGGGTCGCCCACCCGGCGCGGCGCGACGTCCGGGGTGAAGTCGATTCCGGTGACCCGCGCCATGGCATCCATGATCTGGCGGACGCTGAACCCGTCCCCGCTGCCCAGGTTGTACGCCGGACGCAGCGCCGTGCCCGACACCAGCGCCTCCGCGGCCGCGACGTGGGAGATCGCGAGGTCGCCGACGTGGACGAAGTCACGCACGCAGGTGCCGTCGGCGGTCGGGTAGTCGGTGCCGTTGATGCGCGGCGTCCGCCCCTCCAGGAGTGCCTCCAGGACCAGGGGGAACAAGTTGTGAGGGCTGGCGTCGTAGACCTCGTCGGTCGCCGACCCGACCACGTTGAAGTAGCGCAGGCTGACGCCGCGGAACCCGGGGTGGGCCCTGGCGACGTCGTTGATCAGCCACTCCCCCACCAGCTTCGACTCGCCGTAAGGCGATTCCGGACGGGTCGGCGCGGCCTCGGTGACCAGGTCCGTGCTCGGAGTGCCGTAGACCGCCGCCGAGGAGGAGAACACGATGTTGGCCACGCCCGCCGCCTCCATCGCTGCGAGCACGCTGCCCGTTCCCGTCACGTTCTGGGTGTAGGTGTGCAGCGGACGCTGCACCGAGACGCCGGCGTACTTGAAGCCGGCCACATGAACCACACCGACGCAACCGTGTCCCAGCAGCGTCGAGGTGACCAGCTCGGTGTCGAGGATGTCCCCCTCGACCATCGGGACGCCGTCCGGCACGAACTGCTGAAGGCCCGAAGAGAGATTGTCCAGCACGACCGGGCGCATTCCCCGGGCCTGGAAGGCCCGCACCACGTGTGCTCCGATGTACCCGGCGCCGCCGGTGACCAACCAAGTCGTCACAAGAGGAGTCTAGGGGTGAGGCACCGGCCGCGACTGCCTCGAAGGGGCAGCAGGCGGCCTGGGCTCACGACTAGGGTTGCCCCATGACGAACCAACCCGTTCTGGGCATCGACATCGGCGGCTCCGGCATCAAGGGCGCCCTGGTCGACCTCGAGGCCGGCGACTTCGCGTCCGACCGCCTCCGCATCCCGACCCCGCCCGACTCGACCCCGGCCAACGTGGCCGGAGTCGTCGCCGAGATCGTGGAGGAGTTCGCCGACAAGATCGGCGACGGTCCGATCGGAATCACCATCCCCGCCGTGGTGACCCACGGGAAGACCCGCTCGGCGGCGAACATCCACCCCTCGTGGATCGACGCGCCGGCGGCGAAGGTCTTCGAGGCGAAACTCGGACGCCCGATCGTCCTGGTCAACGACGCCGACGCAGCGGGCGTGGCGGAGGTGAAGTTCGGCGCGGCCAAGGACCATCCCGGGCTGGTGCTGGTCACCACGCTCGGCACGGGCATCGGCAGCGCGCTGATCTACCGCGGGCTGCTGATCCCGAACACCGAACTGGGGCACATCGAGATCGACGGTCACGACGCCGAGACGCAGGCCGCGGCGTCCGTCCGGACGAACCTCGGGCTGAGCTACACTGAGTACATCCCCCGGCTGCAGCGCTTCTACGAGCGGCTCGAAGCGCTGTTCTGGCCGGATCTGCTGGTCGTCGGCGGCGGCATTTCAAAGAACGGCGACAAGTTCCTGCCGTTCCTGCGGCTGAAGACCCCCATCGTCGCGGCCGAGTTGCGCAACCGGGCCGGGATCATCGGCGCGGCCTGGCTGGCCGTCGAGGCCCAGAACAACCCGGATCCGCTGCGCTGATCAGTCGCCTCACATCCGCTCGGGCGCCTCGATCCCCAACAGGTCGAGGCCCCCGGCGAGCACCTTCTGGGTCGCCGCGCACAACGCCAACCGGGACGTACGCACCTCGCCTTGGCTGGCCAGCACCGGGCACTGCTCGTAGAAGACGCTGAGCGCCCCAGACAGTTCGTAGAGGTAGCCGCACAAGCGGTGCGGCTGCAGGGTCGCCGCCACGGCGTCCACCACTTCCCCGAACCGGGACAGCAGGAGCGCCAGGGTCTGCTCGGCCGGCTCGGCCAGCACCTTCACCGCGCCGAACGTGAGCCCCTGCGCCTCGGAGCGGCGCAGGATCTGGCTGACCCGGGCGTGGGCGTACTGAAGATAGGGGCCGGTATCACCGGTGGTGGCGACCATCCGCTCGGCGTCGAAGACGTAGTCCTTCTGAAGTCCAGAGGACAGGTCGGCGTACTTGATCGCGGCCAGTGCCACCGACGGGGCAGCCTCGGCCTCGGCCGCGTCCAGCAGCGACGTCAGGGTGACCGCCGTCCCTTCGCGGGTCGAGAACTTCTTTCCGTCCTTGCCCAGCACCTGGCCGAAACCGACGTGCTCGGCGAGGACCGACGCCGGCAGGTACCCGGCCATGCGTGCCACGGCGAAGACCTGCTCGAAGTGGAAGGTCTGCGGGGCCCCGACCACGTAGATGATCCGATCGGCGCCGAGGACGCTCACCCGCCGGCGGATCGCGGCCAGATCGCTGCACGCGTAGCCGTACCCGCCGCGCCGATTACGGATGATCGCCGGCGTCGTCGCCCCCGGAATGAACACCACCAGGGCGTCGTCGTCCACCACCGCGATCCCGCGCTGGGCCAGGTCGTCGGCCACCACCGGGAGGTCTTCGTTGTAGGTCGACTCGCCGGCCAGGTCGGCGTCGGTGAGCAGGACGTTCATCCGGCGGTAGGTGGCGTTGAACCCGGCCAGGGAGATGTCGATCAGCTGCCGCCAGATCCCCAGGGTCTCGGGGTCTCCGGCCTGCAGTTTCACCACTCGGTCCCGGGCCCGGTCGGCGAACTCCTCCGACTCCTTGAGGTGCGCGTTGGCCCGCTTGTACAACCCTTCGGCCGCGGCGAGGTCGAGTGCGCTCACATCGGTGCCGTCTTCGACGATCTGTTCCACCAGCATGCCGAACTGGCGTCCCCAGTCCCCGATGTGGTTCTGCGGGATGACTCGGTGACCGGTGGCGCGGAGAACGCGGGTGAAGCAGTCCCCGATGATCGTGGAGCGCAGGTGCCCGACGTGCATCTGCTTGGCCACGTTGGGAGCGGAGTAGTCAACCACCACGGTCTGGGGGCGTTCGGTCACGTTGATTCCCGCGTGGTCCTCAGCGAGCACGGCCGAGGCGACCGACGCCAGCACCTCGGCCCGGATCCTCAGGTTGATGAAGCCCGGCCCGGCCACCTCCAGTGGCTCACAGAGATCGGCCAGGTCGATGCTCTCCACCAGACCCTGGGCGACCTCGCGCGGCGGCCGACCCTGGCTCTTGGCCAGGCGCAGGGCCACGTTCGTCTGGAAATGGCCGAACTGGGGACGCGTCGCCGGACGCAACTCCGGGTCGATCCCGGCGGCGGCTTCCACGCGGGCACTCAGCAGGGAGGGCAGGGAGAGCATGGGGGCCATTTTCGCACGCTTCCTGCCGCGCCTATCGTGGGCCCATGACCACGATTCCCCAGGTGCTGATGAACGACGGCCGAACCATCCCGCAGTTCGGGCTGGGGGTCTTCCTGACCCGCCCCGAGGAAGTGGTTGACGCCGTCGCCCACGCGCTGGCCGTCGGCTACCGGCACATCGACACCGCCGCGCTCTACCGCAACGAAGCGGGCGTCGGTGAGGCGATCCGGGCTTCGAGGCTCACCCGGGACGACGTGTTCGTCACCACCAAGCTGTGGAACGACCGGCACCGGGACGCGCCGGCCGCACTGGCACAGTCGCTGGACGCCCTCGGCATGGATCACGTGGACCTGTACCTGATCCACTGGCCGACGCCGTGGACCGACACCTACCTCGACGCCTGGCGGTCGCTGATCGACCTGCGGGAGCAGGGCCTCACCCGTTCCATCGGCGTCTCCAACTTCAACCCCGCGCACCTGCGGCGGATCATCGACGCGACCGGGGTGACTCCCGCGGTCAACCAGATCGAGCTGCATCCGACGCTCGCCCAGGTCGACCTGGTGGCGGCCGACGAAGCCCTCGGCATCCGCACCCAGTCGTGGAGCCCGCTCGGACGGCGCGCGGACCTCGAACTGCCGGAGATCGCCACGATCGCCGAGGCACACGGACGGACCGCAGCCCAGGTGATCCTGCGATGGCACCTCCAGCGGGGTCTCATCGTGTTCCCGAAGTCGATCACGCCGTCGCGGATCGAGGAGAACATCGCCATCTTCGACTTCGACCTCAGCCCAGGCGACATGGCGACGATCAACGGTCTCGACCGCGGCCATCGCATCGGCCCGGACCCCGAGCGCGGACCGGCCTGACCGGGGCTCCCGTCCTCAGCCCACCGATCCCGGGGGCGTGCCCGTGGGACGCCGATGGGTGCCCAGATCCCAGGCCAGTTTGAGGTTGGCGGCCATCTCCCGCAGCGTCCCGTGACGCCAGGTGCGGCGGTTGGCTCGGGCCGTCCGGTCACCGACCCCCCAAGCGTCGAGCCCGATCGCGCGACAGATGGCGATGGCCCTGGGCAGGTGGTACTCCTGGGTCACGACGATCGCCGCGTCCACACCGAAGACCCGCTTGGCCCTGACGCAGGAGTCGTAGGTGTCCAGGCCCGCCGGGTCGCTGATCAGCGCGCCGGCGGGGACGCCCGCGCTGAGCAGGTAGGAACGCATGCCCTCGGTCTCGTTGTAGAAGGGGGTGAGTCCGTCGCCGGAGACGAGGATGGTCGACACCTTCTGGCGCCGGAACAACTCCAGGGCCACGTCGAGGCGGGCGCGCAGGAAGCGGGACGGCACACCGTCGGCGTAGACCTCGGCCCCCAGCACCAGCGCCACCGGAATGGCAGGGACCTCGTCCATCGAGACGATCCTCCTCCGCGACACCGCGCGGACGGCGACCGCCAGGGTGCCGAGGGTCGCGAGTCCGGCGACCAGCAGAGCA
Organism: uncultured Propionibacteriaceae bacterium; assembly: GCA_964585085.1. GTDB lineage: Bacteria > Actinomycetota > Actinomycetes > Propionibacteriales > Propionibacteriaceae > Propionicimonas. The sequence goes on along the minus strand of CAZPCM010000013.1, from coordinate 34,796 downwards.
CCGGTGAGCGCCGCACATCGACCTCGCCAGCCCGCCATCCCCCCAGCCTACGATGCACTGCCCCTTCAACCTGAGAGCAAGCCAAGAGGACTCTCAGGAAAGGTCGTCGAAACGCTCGCTTCATGCTAAATTTTCATGATTCGTCGGGCGGGTCGGGGTCCCCCTGGCGGACTGGAGGTGTGGGGTGCGCATCGGTCGCATGGTCGTTTCATCGCGCAGCGCCGCCCTGTCCGTTCTCGTCCTCGCCCTCGCGGTCATGCTGGGCATCCTCACGCCGACCCGCTCCGTCGCCGGACCGCCGGACGCAGCGCCGCCAGGGTCAGCGCCCGCGGGCCTGCTCACCAGTCCACGCTCAACCATGTCATTGGTCTCCTGGCAGCCGGTCGCCGACAGCCGCGGCTACGTCGTCGAGGTCACCCCCGCGTCCCAGGCCCGGTCCTCCCAGGCACTCCAGGTCGCCCAGTCGATGGTCATCCTCACCGGCCTCCGGCCCTCGACGAGCTACGTCGTCCGGGTCGCCGCCATCGATGCCACCGGCGCCGTCGGACCGGCGAGCCAAGCGCTGGACCTCACCACGACCGGGACGGCGTTGCCGTTCGCCGCACCGGTGCCCGAGGTGACCAGTCCGACGTCGACGACCCTCGAGGCGCGCTGGTCCGCGCCAGGCCTCAACCTGACCTACGAAACCAGCCTCGCCGACGCCCCCGATGGCTCGTCGGCGCGCACGGGCGGGACCGCCGATCTCACGGCCAGCTGGGACGGGCTCGCCCCGGACACGGCCTACTTCCTGAAGATTCGTGCACTGGACGCTGCGGGCAAACCCGCCAGCGACTGGTCGCCGGCGCTGCCGGTGCGGACCTCCACCCAGGCTCCGCTGCGTGTCGCCAGTTTCAACGTCAAGTGCGAGACCTGCGGCGGCACGTCCTGGGCGAGCCGGCGTGGCGTCGTCGTCTCGACCATCCTGGGACAGGACCCGGACGTGATCGGCATCCAGGAAGCGTCACAAGGCTGGCTGGCCGGCGCCCGCATTTCGCAGTTCGAGGACCTGGCTCAACGCCTGGGCAGGTCCTACGCCCTCACCAACGACAAGCGGAACAACTGCGTGCGGCACTGGACTCCCAGCGGCTGTCGCTACCGTGATCAGGGGGCGTCCCAGGGCACGCGGATCATCTACAACCGCGACCGCCTGGAGCTGCTCGACCAGGGCTCCCGCCGACTTCTGGAGGCAGCCTCCGGCGCCAACGACCGCTACGTCGCCTGGGCGATCTTCAGGCAGCGTGCGACCGGGAAGCGGTTCGTTTTCGCCGACACGCACCTGGAGCCGAACGCTTCCTACTCAGCCCGCAACCGGCAGACCACGCAGATGCTCGCGACCATCACAGCGAACAACCCCGACCGCCTCCCGGTGATCGTGGTCGGCGACTTCAACTCGCACAAGTGGACCAAGCCCGCCAACGGGCCGTACAACATCATGCGATCGGAGGGGTTCGTCGACCCGCTCGGGAACGCCTACCGATCGACCACCCACGCTGCGGTGGGTGTCGTGGAGAACCGCATCCGCACCAACTACTCCAGCTACAACGACTACAAACGGCAGGCGCCGAGGTTCGGGTACACCAATGGGACCTACCTCGACTACATCTTCACCACGCCGATGCGGGTCAGCGAATGGGAGACCGTGGTGAGGGTCGACAGCGGAGGCCGGTTCATCGGCGTGATCCCGTCCGACCACAACATGATCCGCGCGACCGTCTGGTTGCCCTGAGCCGTCCGCGGGCCGGCGAGCCCCCTGGCCGGGCCTGAGGACGGTACGCGCCGACCCCCCTCAACGTTCTGCTCGCGACCTCCAGGAGGCTCCAAGCAACAGTCCACGCCGAGTTGAGGGTTCAGCCAAGGCCTATTCCCGACCGGTTCGGCCCGCTGCTAGCGTCCCGGAAAGCCACCTCACCAACAGAAGTGACAGGTGTTGACCAAGGGACGGTTGTGATTCCATCGACTGAGCGGCACCGAGGCCGGTCCCGGCTGGCCCTCGTCACGCTCGTCGTCCTGCTGGCCGCTCTCGTCCTCCCACCCTCGCGCTCGGCAGCGTGGGCTCCCAGCTACACGACCCCGTCCGGCATCACAGCCACCAGTCGTGCGACGACCGCTCTGGCGATCAGCTGGAAGCCGGTGACCGGTGCCCCGAACTACCGGGTGCAGTACGCCGACAACTCAGCGATGACCAACGCGGTGTACCGGCGGACGACCACCCCCCGCATCGAACTCAGCGGGCTTCGACCGGGCGCCACCTACTCCATCAAGGTGCGCGTGATCACGCTGGACGGGGTCAACCTCACCCCGTACTCGGCCGCGACCCGGATCTCGACCCGGACGAGCGGAGACTTTCCGCTCCTCAGCCCCGCGGGGCTGAGCGCGAGCACACCGTCGGCCGACTCCGGGCCGCTGAGCTGGACCGAGCGGGGCACCAGCGGCTGGTACCGCGTCCAGTACTCCGCCTCGCCGGCCATGACCAGTCCGCTCTACCGGCGGTTCAACGCCACCACCGGCACGCTCACCGGCCTCACCGCCGGGACCACGTACTACGCCAGGGTGCGGGTGATCGACGCGGACGGCGCCAACCTCAGCTCGTACTCTCCGGCAGTCACCTTCGCCACGCCCGCGGCGGTGACTCCGGCGCTCAGCCTGAGCGCACCGTCCGGGCTCAAGGAAGTCGGACGCTCGGCCACCGCCCTGGCCCTGACCTGGGCGGCCGTCCCGGGCGCCACCAACTACCGCCTCCAGTACGCCGACAACGCGGGCATGAGCAACGCCGCGTACGTGCGCTCGGTGGACACCTACAGCGAGTTGAACGGGCTCGCGTCGGGTCGGACGTACTTCGTGAAGGTGCGGGTCATCGACGCCGACGGGCTGAGCCTCAGCCCCTACTCCGCGCCCGTCCAGGCCGCCACCCGCGCCGCCGACGGCTACCCTCACCTCGCCCCGCTCCAGGTCAGACGTGGCGCAGTGACCGCGACGACGATCGGCCTCTCCTGGGCCTCACGCGGCAGCGGGCTCAGCTATCAGGTTCAGTACGACACCGACGCCGGCTTCGCCTCCGCGGCCGCCAAGGTCGTCACCGGCACCACCACGACCATCACCGACGTGCAGCCGGGGAGCACGTACCACGTGCGGGTCCGGGTCTCCACCACCGGCGGCGACGCGCTCAGCGAGTTCTCCGACAGCGTGTCGGCCGAAACCCCGACCAAGTCCGCCCCCCTGGTGGTGGCCAGCTACAACGTCAAATGTGCCAACTGCTTCGCCGGGGCGCCCAACGAGCTGACCTGGTACGAACGCCGCGCCAGCGTCGTCGCCACGATCAGGCGACAGGCGCCGGACGTCCTGGGCCTGCAGGAGGCCGCCCAATCCTGGCTGAAGGACTCCTCGGGGGATCCGGTCAACCTCTCCCAGTTCGAGGACCTGGTCAATCGGCTGGGTAGCCCCTACCGGCTCGCCAACACCAAGCGCAACAACTGCGTCAAGCACACGACCCCGTCCAAGTGCGTGCCGGCCGACCAAGGCGCCTCGAACGGCACCAAGATCGTCTTCAACAGTGCCACGGTCAGCCTGGTCGCGCAGGGCTCGCGCCGGCTATCCTTCCTCAGCGCCGACGACAACGAGCGCTTCGTGGCGTGGGCGATCTTGCGTCAGCTGGCCAGCGGCAAGGAGTTCTTCTTCGCCGACGTCCACCTGGAGCACCACGACGACGCCGCGGGCTCGACCGCCTACTACGATCTCCGCCGCAAGCAGGCCGCTGAGGCTCTGGAGACGATCAAGGCCAAGAACCCCTCCGGGCTGCCCGTGATCCTGGTAGGCGATTTCAACTCCCACAAGTGGACCAAGCCGGCGAACGGGCCCTACGACGTCGTCGTCGCAGCGGGTCTGGTGGACCCCCTTGGCAACACGTACCGGTCCACCTACTCCGCCCCCGGCGCCACCGTGGAGACCCGCCTCCGGACGAACTACTCCACCTACAACGCCTTCAAGCGGCTCGCGCCGAAGACGGTCTACGTCAACGGCACCCACCTCGACTACATCTTCACCTCCCCGATGCGGGTCAGCGAGTGGGAGAACGTCATGGACCTCAACGACGCGGGCGAGTACGTGGGCGTGATCCCCTCCGACCACCACCTGCTGCGCGCGACCGTCCATCTGCCCTGAGCCTCGCACAGCGGCCCGGGCCCGGACAACGCTCAGTGCAGCGGCCAGCCCACCGCCGTGAACAACCGGTCGATGACCCGTCGGGCGGACTGTCCGTCGTCGTGCGGGTTGTACTTCTCCTGCCAGGCCCGGTAACGCTCGGCGTAGCCGTCCCGGTCCTTCTCGATCGCTCGGACGGCGTCCAGCACTTCGTCCTGGGTGAACACCACCGGACCCGGCGCCTGCGTGGACAGGTCGAAGTAGACCCCGCGGACGGAGTCGCGGTAGTCATCGAGGTCCGGCACGAAGAAGATCATCGGCCGCCCGGTGACCGAGAAGTCGAACATCACCGAGGAGTAGTCGGTGATCATCGCGTCGGCTGCGCGGAACAGGTCGGTGATGTTCGGATAGGTCGTGACGTCGATCACGCCCGGGATCAGGACGTCCGCCCCGTGCCCCATGGTTCGGGAATGGCCGCGCAGGAGGATGACGTAGGAATCGCCGAGCTTGGCGGTGAGGTCGGCGAGGTCGAGGAAAGTGACCATCCCGGCCGCGGTGTCGCGCCAGGTGGGCGCATACAGCAGCGCGGTCTGGTCGGGTCGGATCCCGAGCAGTTCCCGGATCGCCTCGCCGCCGTACAGCGACAGGTCGTCGTTGCGCGGGTACCCCTCCTCCCAGATCTCACCGTGCCAGTCGTAGGCGCTGGGGAAGATGGCCGTGCTGTGCGGGTTCTGGGACAGCAGGTAGTCCCACTTGGCCCGCTCCTCCAACAGGATCATCCGGTCCGCCATGTTGCGGTTGGGCCGGTCGAGGCCGATTCGCTTGAGCATCGACCCGTGCCAGGTCTGCAGGACCACCTGGTACGGCTGGTGAAGGTAGCGTCCCTTCAGCCATTCGTTGGCGATGACCAGGCGCGACGACTCACGGGCGTCCCACCAGGCGGTGGTGCCGGCCACCACCGGGATCGCACCCTCGGGCACCGCCACCGACCGGTCGACCACTCCCCAGTACCTCTTGATGCCGGGGAAGCGGCGGGCGACCTCGCGATCGAGCGCCAAGGGGTTGCAGGTGGCCTGCCTGCCGTTGAAGCTCTCGAAGTAGATCTGGTCCTTGGCCTTCAGCTTCGCGCTGTGGAACCGGCGCTGGAGCCGGGCCTGGTGGAACGACCCCACCTCCCGCTCGTTGAGCGGCGGCTGGAGGCTGTACGCAGGCCGACGCCCCGGGCCCACACCCACCCGGAGGTTGAAGTGTTCGGTGCCGAGGATCCGGGGGGCCTCGGCGATGACCTTGGGCGAGGAGGCGACCCGGAACCATCGGCCGTCCGCGGTCACTCCGCGCAGGGTGTAGCGGCCCGACATGGGCGGGAGTTCGGGCTGTCCCCAGGCGCTGACCAGCCAGGGTGCGAACGCCGAGAAATGCCCGTCCGAGGTGACCTCCATCTCCACCTGCCGACGCGCCCGGGCGCCGGTGAGGACCAGCGACCCGCCGGCCAGGTCGCCGAGGATCACACCCTCCAGACGGATGCCCGGACGCGGGGCGGCTTCGAATTCCGAGGAGGTGACGATCATCATGGCCGGGGTGTCACGCAGCCGGAGACTGCCGTCCACACCGGCGTACAGGAAGGGTAAGGAGTCACGCCGGTCCAGCGGCTCGGTGTCGGTCAACGCGGCCTGTACCACGTGTTCGCGTCCCGAGGTGTCGGTCACCACGACCCGATAGCTGAGCACCGGCAGCGTCCGGTCGGCCTCCTCGGGCGTGAAGATCCCCTCGTCGTCCTCAGGATCGGTGACGGCGTTGGGGGCGTCGGGGTGGAGCTCGGGAACCAGGCCGCGAACCTCGATCCGGCCACCGGGGCGCGCGGACATCGACAAGCGGGTCATGCCCTGCGCCGAGACGAGCGCGGCTCCGGCGAACTGGATGCCGGCCAGCCGCAGTTCGGCGGTGAAGTGCCGACCGACGATTTCGGCCGACCTGGCGAGGACGGACGGACGCTCGCTGCGGAACCACAGGCCGCGGCCAGGGATCCACGTCGGAGTGACCTGAACGTCGCCGAACGTGCGCGCGGAGAGGTAGTAGGCCGAACCGAGGTTGCCCCGGCTCTTGAACCAGCCCCGCGAGGCCCGGCGTCCGTCCCCGACCTCGATCATGACTCGCCACAGCCGAGGCTTCTCGGTGGCCAGGCCTATGATCTCGGAAACGTCGAAACGGGCCACGAACGCGGTGTTGGCGTAGTCGTAGGACGCCGACTTCATCCGGGTGTTGGCCCCCATGTCGAACCGCGGCTCCACGACGGCCTCGACCGGGGAGACCCGTTCACGTCCGGCAGCCAACCACACCCGGATGCGGGGCGGGTCGTCGGGGAAGCCGTAGCCGCGCTCGAAGGCCCAGCCGCTCACCTCGAAGGTGGTGTCGTCGCGCCAGCGTGCCGACTGCAACGACGACATCCAGCCCAGTTGGCGTTGGGTCACCGAGTTGACCACACGTCGTCCGACCTGCCGGACCACGATGTAGGGCTTCTGGATCAAAGGCTTGCGCGAGGAGCCCAGCCGCCTGGTGATGCGGCGCAGGGCGCGGACCGGGGTGCTCTTGCCTAGGTTCAACCGAGTCCTCCTGGTCTGGGGTGGGCAGGGATCAACGGATGACGACCGCGTCCGCGCGCGCCTTCTCGATCATCCCGGCGATGGCGATGGACTCGGCGGCCCGCAGTTTGAACGACTCGGGGGTTTCGTTGCGGATCAACCAGGCGAACTCGGCGAGTTCGTAGCGCAGGCCGTCGCCGTCGAACTTGTAGTAGTACTTCTTGTTGTTCCGCGAGTCCTCGAAGCGGGTCTCGAAGTACTCCGTCAGCCACCACGGCGCCGGCACGTGGACGTAGCCGCGGGTGCCCCCGACGACCAGTTCGCCCTCGCACTTGACGCCCAGGCCGGTGCGGGCCGACGCGACGGCGTGCGCGTAGGTCAGGTCGATCCGCGAGAAGACCTCGACCTCCGAGCCCTCCGGACGCAGCGAGGTGGTGCGCAGGTCCACGTAGTCGGTGCCGAGCAGCTTCACCACCGCCAGCAGCGGGTACGTGGCCAACTCGGAGATGCTGCCCCCGTCGGCGCCGTGCAATTCCCTCCCGGAGGTGACCAGCTTGGTGAACGTCGCATCCACAGAACGCACCTGGCCGATCGAGCCGCTGCGGGCCACGGCGACCATCCGCTGAAAGCCGGGCGAGAACGCGGTCTTGACCGCCTCCAGCAGCACCACGCGCTTTTCGGTCGCCCGATCGAACAGAGCCCGGGTCTCGGCCTCCGTCAGCGTCATCGGCTTCTCACACAGGACGTGGATCCCGGCGTCGATGGCCTGCATCGCGTATTCGTAGTGGGTGTCGTGCGGGGTGGCGACGTAGATGGCGTCCACGTGCTTGAGCATCTGGTCGAACGCCTCGTTGGCCCACTCCAGTTCCAGCCGCTCGGCGAACTCCTGGGCCCGGGAGTACGTGCGGCTGTAGACCGCCTCGACGCTCACACCGCTGACGTAACGGGCCTCGGCCACGAAACGGGCGGCGATCCGTCCGGCGCCGACCACCCCGATCCGCAGGACGCCGGCCTCCTCGTTGCGCAACTGCGTGCTGGAGACCCCCTTGGTCCGATCCAGATAGATGACCTTGCAGTAATCCTTCAGATAATCGAATTTCCCCAGCCAGTCGGAGCCGATCGCAAAGATATCGACATCATATTTCTGGATGTCCTGGACTTTCTGGCCCTCGTATTCCTCGATGATGACCTCGTCGGCCAGGCCGGAGTCCGTCACATTCCGGATGCGCTCCATCAGGCTCTGACGAACGTTGAGCTTGCCCCGGGAATCGTCGTAGTTCTCGGTCGTGACACCCACGATGAGGTAATCGCCCAACGCCTTGGCGCGTTCCAGCAGCCGCCGGTGACCCTCGTGGAAGAGGTCGAAAGTCCCATACGTGATGATCCTCACGTCGCATCCCCTCGTCGAATCGTGGCGCGCCCGCCCACGCCGCACGGCCGGCCGGCTGGCTAGCATTATCGCAGAAAAGGGGGTTCCAGATGAGGATGAGCGCTCTGGCAAGGAAGATCGCCGCACGGTTCGGGCGCCGCACCGAGCCCGCGCCGGGACGGACGGCGCCCGCCGCGGCCACGGTGCCCGCGACACCCCGGACCGATCCCGTGGGCCCGGCGGAGCCGTTCCCGGACGCGATGCTGGTCTTCGCCGTCGACGTCCTGCCGCGGAATTTCGCGGGCCGCACCGCGTCCATGCTGAACAAGACCCGATTGTTCGCCCAGCAGGCCGGCCGGGAATCCATCATGGTCACCTTGTACGACTCCTCCCAGCTCGACGACATCGAGCATGGCTGGCGAGCGGCCGGAGTGCTCGCCGACGGCGTCCGAATCGCCAGCCTGCACGATTTCTACCCCGACGACACGGTCTGGACCGGCGCGGACATTCCGCACCCGTTCGAGGAGCCGGGGATGCACGCCATCCACGACCCGGAGGCGGGGCAATACCACTTCTTCGTCAACGGCGTGCACCGGCTCTCGAAGCGACTGGACTACGCCGGGCGGCTGATCGTGCTGGACCACTTCAACGAGAGCCATCAGCGCACCCGCAGCGATGAGTTCTACCCCAACGGGGTCACCCGCCGGACCGTGTTCTTCGACCTGCACTACGGGGTCGCCCGCCAGGAGGTCCTGCACCGCCGGGACGGCAGCGTCCGCCTCAACATCTGGTGGGCGGTGGACCCGGTCACGAAGATCCGCAGCCCCCAGCGGGTCACCACCTTCGACGCCGCCGGCCGCCCGGAGAAGGTGCTGCGCAGCTACGACGAGGTCATCCACACCTGCCTGGACAACCTGATCGGCGACCGGCACGCCTTCCTGCACTGTGAAGCCCGGCGGGTCGACGACTGGCTGCTGGGCTACCGCCGTCCCAACGTCAAGCAGCTGCACGTGCTGCACAACGCCCACATCCGCCCGCCCTACGACGACGTGCACCGGATCCGTCCGGTCTACCAACCGCTCCTGGGGCAGCGCAGCACGGTCGATGCGATCGTGTTCCTCACCGACTCCCAACGCGCCGAGGCCGAAGCCCACTTCGGACACAACGACAAGTTCTTCGTGGTCCCTCACGCCATCAGGCCGCCCGTCCTGGATCCGGCCATCACCCGGGACCCCAGACTCGTGGTGATGATGGCGCGCCTGGACCAGCAGAAGCAGGTCGACCACGCCATCGACGCCTTCGCCAAGGTCGTCAAGCAGATACCCGGCGCCCGCCTGGAGATCTACGGACGGGGGGTGCTGGCCGGGGACCTCCAGGCACGGATCCAGCGCCTGGGATTGACCGACCACGTCGTCCTGGCCGGGTTCACCACCAACCCCGGAGCGGTCTACCAACGGGCGGCCCTGTCGCTGCTGACCAGCAAGTACGAGGGCTTCGGGCTGGTGCTGCTGGAGAGCTTCTCCTTCGGCTGCCCGGCGGTGAGCTACGACCTGAGGTACGGGCCTGCCGACATCATCACCGACGGTCGCGACGGCTTCCTCGTCCCGGCCGGAGACAGGAACCGGCTCGCCCAGCGCATCGTCACGGTCCTGACCGACCCGCAACTCCAGGCCGAGCTCTCGGCCGCAGCCCTGGCCGCCGTCGACCGGTTCGGCGAGGAGGCCTTCGTCGCCCGCTGGTCAACGCTGTACCGACGACTGGACGCGCAGGGTTGGGGCGAGCCGACCGCCGGCCCGTCCACGCCGGAGGGCAGCGCCGTAGCTGGTTAGATGGAGCCCAGGCCAGGTCGAGGAGGACGAATGTCTGTTCGCAGGAAGATCGTCGCGCTACTGAAGAAGACCCACCTGATCGGGTTCGCCCGGCGGGCGGAGTCGGCGCTGGTGCGCTGGACCAATCGGGCGCGCGGTCTGACCGGGGGCGCAGCGCCGGGGAGCCGACCGATGCGGGTCGATCCGGTGCCGGCCCTGCAGCCGTTCCCGAAAGCGCGCTACGTCTTCGCGGTCGGCGCGATCCCGCGTCGCTACGCCGGACGCACCGCCTCGGTGCTGGCCAAGGCGCGCCTCTTCTCCGAGTTGGCCGGGGTCGAGTCCGAGATCCTCACCATGAACTACTCCTCCGAGGTCGATGACGTCACCAATGAACTGCGGCGGCGCGGCGCCCTCGCCGATGGGGTCAAGGTGATCAACCTGCACGACTTCTTCGGCGGTGATGTCGACTACACCGGCGAGCCCGTCCTGCACCCGGTCGAAGAGCCCGGGATGGAGTCGATCAAGGATCGCGACGAGGCCGTGTACCGCTACTACGAGAACGGTGTCTACCGGCTCTACAAGCGCTTCGACTACCAGGGACGGCTGATCGTACGCGACTGGTTCAACGAGAACCGCGGCCGCACCCGGCGCGACGAGTTCACCAGGGCAGGTCTGATCCGTCGCACCACCTACTTCGACCTGCACTACAACAAGCCCCGCCAGGAGGTCTACTTCCGGGCGGACGGGACGCCGTACATGAACCGCTGGCTGGTGGTCAATCCGGCCGACCTCAGCACCGACGTCGAACGGATCACGCTCTTCGACAGGGTCGGCAAGCCGACGACAGTCATCCGCAACAACGTCGAGCTGATCCAGTCCTACCTGGACCGCCTGGTCGGCGACGATCGCGTCTTCCTCACCGTCGAATCGCGGCGCACCGACGCCGAGACGCTGACGTTCAAGCGCCCCAACGTGAAGCAGATCTACGTCCTGCACAACCCGCACATCCTTTCCCCCTTCACCAATCCGCACCGGATCCGGCCGATGTACCAGCCGCTGCTGGACCGCCACTCCGAGGTGGGCGCCACCGTCTTCCTGACCAACGCCCAGCGCGCCGACGCCGAGGCGCACTACGGACGACAGGACAACTTCGCGGTCATCCCGCACCCCGCTCAGCCGGTGACACAGGACCCGACGATCAAGCGCGACCCCAAGCTGGTGGTCATGCTGGCCAGGCTCGACCAGCAGAAGCAGATCGACCACGCCATCGACGCCTTCGCGCAGGTGCTCAAGCAGGTTCCTGATGCCCGGCTGGAGATCTACGGACGCGGGCCGGATGCGGGGGCACTGCAGGAGCGGATTAAGCGGCTCGGGATCGAGAAGTCAGTCAAGCTCGCCGGCTACACCACCAATCCTGGCGCCACTTACCAGAGGGCCGCCCTGTCGCTGCTGACAAGCCGCTTCGAGGGCTTCGGGCTGGTGCTGTTGGAGAGCCTCCAACACGGTTGCCCGGTGGTGAGCTACGACCTCAAGTACGGGCCCGCCGACATCATCTCCGACCAGAACGACGGCTTCCTTGTGCCCTACGGCGACCGGAGTGCACTGGCGCGCCGCATCGTCGAACTCCTCAACGACCGCGCCCTGCAGGCTCGGATGAGCCAGGCGGCACTCGACGTCGCGCAGCGCTTCAGCCCCGAGGTCTTCATCGCGCGTTGGTCGGCGCTGTTCAACAAGCTGGACGCCCAGGGCTGGAACTGACAAGCCGGTTCAGCACGCGGGACGCGCGGGCCGAGTTCTGATCCTGCGGGGATCGCCTTTGTCCGCGTTGGACCCCGCAGGGCCCGCACCTGCGTCCGCTTCGGGTACTCGGGCGCCCTGGCTGCGTTTCTCCTCCGGCTGATCAGCCTTGCTTGCGCCGGTTGACCAGCCAGGCGCCGCCGGCGGCCGCCCCGGCCACCAGTCCGCCACCCAGCACCCAGGGCAGCCACGACGAGTCGGACGACGTCTGACCGGCCGGTTGCGGTTCGGCCGTCGGAGTGAGGGTCACGCCGTCGCTGACGACGGGCGTCGGAGTGGGCTCGATAGCGGTCGGGGTCGGAGTCGGCACCACGGGGGTCACCGTCGTCCCGTCGGACTGCTCGATCTCGATCGGCGGGCGGACCTCGGTCGGCTCCTGCTCAGGTGCTTTGGTGACCGCGCGGGGGTTGGGGTTGGACAGAATGTCCGGCTCGTTGGCCGACCCCGACCAGGAGGCGTCCGGCAGCTTCGTCCAGGATCCACGGCCGTAGGCGAACTGGAAGGCGCCCCCCTCAGGCTGCCCGTCGGGGCGGTTGATCCGGTAGTGGACGGTGTAGGTGCCCTTCGGCAGCCCGCTCTGGAGCTGGGTGGTGACGTTGGTGCCCTCCACGATGAGCGCGTTGACTGCGACATTGGTCCCGTCGGCGTTGGTTACCACCATCTTCGCGACGCTCCGGTCCACCTGACGCCGGAACACGAGGGTGACCCAGCCGGGGGGGTCGCTGAGTTCCGCCTTGGCGCGGGGCGCACTGTCCACCAACAGGTCGGCGGCCCGGGCCGGTCCGACGCCCAAAGTGAACAGTGCGACGACCGCCAGAACCAGCGATCCACAAGCCCTGAGATGTTTCACGATTCCCCCTCACCGGGGTGAGCCACGCGCTTACCCGGGCCGTCGAATAGGAAATCAACGCTATATCACAGTATTCTACTGACCAATGTCACGTTCTCCTCGTGTCCTCGCGGCTGCCCGCGAGTCGGCATCAGGCGGACGGGGGACTGGCCGCAACAGGCCGACAGGCGACTCGATGGGTGTTGACATGGCAGGTGCGAAACTGAGCAGGCGTGTGACGGAGAGACTGGGGGCGATCCTCGCGGGGTTGGCCCTGCTCGTCACGGTCGCGATCCAGCCCGCGACGGCGGTCACGTTCGACCGGGAGAGCGACGGGACCGTGGCGGTTCCGACCGACGACGCGTGCCCGACCATCGACACGCCGCTGCCGCTGGAGACCTGGTTCAACATCGAGGACATGGAGAAGCGGGGCTACTACGACCCGAAGAACCAGACCCCGTGGGATTTCGCCACCAAGGTCGCCCAGGTCATCTGCGGAGCCAAGAAGGACGCCCAGATCAAGGTGGGCATGTACTTCATCCGCGCGCTCGGCACGATGACCGACGTCAGCCTCGGCACCAGGCCCGAGTCGGATCCCGAGGTCATCTACGACGCGCTCGAGTACGTCCACAAGAAGCGCAACGTCTCGATCGGGCTCGTCCTCGACGGTGGGACGATCACCCCGGCGTCGGCGAAGAGCCTGATCAACAAGCGGCTGCTGAGCATCGCCGACCTCTACTGGTGCGACAACGGGTGCTTCAACACCAACGCCGCGTCAGTCTTCCCGTACGCGATCAATCACGAGAAATTCGTCACCATCAGCGACACGATCTGGGAGAGCAGCGGCGGCGCGCATCCGGCCGTCATCTCCTCCTCAGGGAACTGGGCGCGCAGCCAGGTGCGCAACTACCTGCAGGAAGTCTCCCTGATCTACGACGACAACGAACTGTTCAAGGCAGTCAGCGCCCGCTACGACGGCATGAAGCGCTGCGCCGACACCGGCTGCTCCTCCTCCAGCGGGTTCCCGTCCGCGCTCTCGCTCCGGGATGACCGGGGCATCTGGGTGGACAACTTCTACCGGCACTACACCGACGAGGGGCGAGGCACCACCATCTCGTTCAGCCCGCAGCCGGCAGACGCCCGCGACTTCTACGTGCAGCAGTTCGACGACGTCGACTGCACGGTGGACAACAAGATCCGGATCGCGATGTTCAAGCTGACCGACTCCAAGGCCACCCAGATGGTGGATGCGCTCGTTCGTCTGAAGGGCCGCGGCTGTGACATCAAGATGCTGCTCACCCAGCAGGGCGGCTCCACCACGATCTCCTCCACCGTGGTCAAGAAGCTCAGCTCGGCGAACATCCCCACCAAGTGCACCGCCGTGGCGATGCACACCAAGATGATCCTGATCGGCCCGCAGACCAACAACAACGGCCGCGTGCTCTACGGCACCGCGAACATGTCGACCGCCGGGCTGCGCTACAGCGAGGAGCACATCATCACCCTCGACACCCGCCGAGCGTCCACGAAGTACCAGGAGCCCATCCGCCGGGTCTACGGACAGTACATGGCCGGTTGGTACGAACTCTCGCAGAGCAGCAAGGCCTGTCAGTGAGGCGCGTGAGATGACACCTACGAACATCAGGAAGACGATGACGAAATCGAACCGTCCCACCCGGCGCTGGCTGGCCGGGCTGGTGGCAACCATCGTGGCGCTGTCCGGCGCCGTGGTGGCCGCACAGACGGCGGGCGCACTTACCCCGCCGAGCCAGCCCACCGCTCAGGTGGTCGGCGCGACCGCGGTGAAGCTGACCTGGCCGGCGGTGTCCGGCGCTCCGGCGTACCGGGTGCAGTACTCCACCAGCTCGAGCTTCTCCTCGCCGCTGTACCTCCCGGCCTCCGGCAGCAGCGAGTACATCACCACGCCCAGCGCGGTGGTGACCGGACTGACGGTCAACACCACCTACTACTTCCGGGTGGCGGTGGCCGATGCCACCAACACCGCGACGCTGACCGCCTACAGCAGCAGTGCGAGCGCGAAGCCGGTCTACACCTACGCCGCCCCGACCGGGCTCGTGGTGGACAACGTGTCCGGCACCTCGGTGGAGTTGGTGTGGATCAACGTCAGCGGGGCCCCCGGGTACCGGATCCAGGCCTCCAGCTCCGGCAACCCCACGGTGTACTCCTCGACGCTGACCAACAACGCGACCGTGACGGGCCTCAAGAAGGGCACCACGTACGCCATCAAGCTCTACGTGGAACAGCCCCCCACCGATGGCTTGCCCGCCCTGCAGATGGGGCCCTACGGCTCCTCGATCTCGACGACCACCTCGACCTACGACTTGGCCGCCCCCTCCGATGTCGAGGTCACCGGTCAGACCTCCTCCAGCGTCGAGGTGAGTTGGACGGCCCCGGACGGGATGCAGCCCGGCTACCAGTACCAGCTCCAGTACGCCCTCGACAGCGCGATGACCTCATCGATGAAGTGGGCGACGCCGGTCACCAGCACCAGCGCCACGCTGAGTGGGCTGGCCGAGAACACCAACTACTACGTCCGGGTGCGCGTGGTCGACTCCGGCGGAACCCAGAAGAGCGACAGGTCCGACTACATCATCGCCAAGACCCGGATTCCGACCGGCTTCATCGCCGGCAAGGTGAGCGGTCCTCCCACCGAAGACGTGGTCGCCTCGGCCTACAACACCAGCGGTGAACTCGTCCAGCAGGTCGATGTCGACAACGACGGCACGTACCAGCTGACCCTGCGTCCAGGCAGCTACCGGGTCCAGCTGACCTACACCGGCACCGGCAACTTCACCTCGCTGTGGGCTAACAACAGCTCCGACGGCGGTCGCATCTCCAGTGAGGGCGACGTGTTCGCGGTGACCCTGAACAAGACCACCTCGGCGCCGACGGTCAAGCTGACGGCGGGCGCGGTGGTGTCGGGCAAGGTCCTCTACCCGCTGGGAAGCAACCCGGACCCGATCGAGGCGGTCGACGTGACCGCGCTGTCGGCGATGACCTCGGCGCGGGAGGTGATGGCGCTCACAGCCACCGACGCCAACGGTGAGTACGAGCTCCGCGGCCTCGCCGACGGTGAGTACTGGCTCCGGATGATCTACTCCAGCGACGGTTTCGTCGCCCGCAGCATCTGGATCAAGGTCGAAGAACGCAAGATCGTCGGCGTCCGGGTTTCCACGTCCGCCACGCCGACAATGGTGACGACCGCGAACCCGATTCTGGCCATCAACACGACCCTGGACCTGGCCGACTTCCGGACCAAGTACAAGGCCTACGTCTACGGCACGAAGAAGGTCGGGGTCACGCTGACCTCACGGGCCACCGCGTGGCTGGCCGGCAGCTACCCGACGACCCGGGCGACGATGACGTACCAGTGGAAGCGCAGCGGGGTAGCCATCTCCGGGGCCACCGGCGACACCTACAAGCTGACCAGCGCCGACAAGGGCAAGTCCATCAGCCTGACGGTGACCGCGAAGCGGTATGGCTACATCACCGGGACGGCCACCTCGACGGCCTACACAGTCGCCTGACCGAAGCGTGAAGGGGGTCCGACCAATCTCGTTGGTCGGACCCCCTTCACGTCAAGCTCGGCGGCGCTAGTGCCGGGTCGACTCGTAGGCCGCCACCACCTCCGCGGTCTCGCCGTCCATCTCCAGCACGCCCTTGTTGATCCAAATGGTGCGGTTGCAGGTGCTGCGGATGGAGCCCATCGAGTGCGACACCAGGAAGATGGTGCCCGCGTTCTCCCGCATCTCGCGGATCCGGGCCTCGCTCCGATCACGGAACCGTCGGTCACCCACCGAAAGCGCCTCGTCGATGATGAGGATCTCGTGCTGCTTCGACGCCGCGATCGCGAACTTGAGCCTGGCCTGCATGCCTGAGGAGTAGGTACGCATCGGCAGGTCGATGAAGTCCTCCAGCTCCGCGAAGGCGACGATACCGTCTCGCAGTTCGGCGATCTCCTTCTTGGTGAACCCCAGGGCGAGACCCCCGAGGACGATGTTGTCGTCCCCGGACAACTCCGGCAGAAGGGCCGCGCCCACCCCGAGCATGTTCGGCCGGGACGACGCGTACACCGCCCCCTCCTCGGGGGGCGTCAACCCGACGATCGCACGCATCAGCGTGGACTTGCCTGAGCCGTTCGAGCCGATCACGCCGATGGACTCGTTCTCGTAAGCGGTGAACGACACCCCCTTCAGGGCATGGACCGTCCGGATCCCCCGGGTCTTGGCCAGCAGCCCGGACTGTGCGCTGCCCGCGGCCTTGCCGCTGGCGAAGACCCGGTACTTCACGTGCAGGTTGTCCACCACGACGACCGGCTTGCGGCCTCCGGCGGCGGGAGATTCAGTCGCGGCCATAGCGCTCCTCGGCGACCCAGAAGAACAACAGCCCCACGATGAAGATCCCGACCGCCCACACAGCGAGGTAGGCCCAGTAGAGGGGATCATAGGAGCGCCCGGTCATCAGGGCCGAGCGCGAGATCTGGAGCACCTGGTAGATCGGGTGGAAGTCGTACAGTGCCACCAGGGCGGGGTGCGCCGCCAGCAGCCGGTTGACGTCGAACAGCACCCCGGAGGTGTAGAACAGGATGCGGCTCACGAACGGCAGCACCTGCGTCAGATCAGTGACGTGGACGGTCAGCCGGGCCGTGATCATCGCCACACCGGCGTTGAACACGGTGTAGAGGGCAACGAGCGGAACCAGCAGCAGCCACTCCCAGTGCGGGTAGTGGCCCAGCACCATGAGGTAGAGGAACATCACGCCGATCATGGGGACGAGGGACATCAGCTGTTCGAGCACCTCGGCGAGCGGCAACGTCAACCGGGGAAAGGACAGAGACTGCACCAGGGCACGACTCCCGGTGATCGACTTCGCGCCGTCCATCATGGACTTGGCGAAGAACTCGTACATGAAGACGCCGATGATGACGTACGCGGTGTAGTCCGGAGGCCGCGCACCGCCCTGCAGAACCCCGAAGATCACCCCGTACACCGCGGCGTTCAGGGTGGGACGCAGCACCACCCAGACGATGCCGAGCCGGTTCCGCTCGAAACTGGCACGCAATCGCGACCGCGCCATCGTGGCGAGGAAGTCCCGCCTTTGCCACGTCTCCTGCAGGTACGCCCACAGGTGCGGGCGAGCCCCTACCCGGTGCAGCCCTTGCGAAGCCGCGAAGTCGGCCAGAGTCATGCGCGTCGGATTCCCCTCAGTGCGTCCGGCTTCGCCGGGGCCGTTCGGTCCCCAGCGAGTCTAGTGGAGAGTCCCCTTTCGGGTGACAGGCCCACCTCGGCCCGTCAGCGGCGGTTGGTCAGGTAGTAGCTGACCAGGTTCTTCGTCGACGGGTCCTGGGCTTCGAGGGCGGCGGCGTCCCCGGCCACGGCCGGCGCGATCTGCAGCGCCAACTGCTTGCCCAACTCGACACCCCACTGGTCGAAGGAGTTGATTCCCCACACCACGCCCTGGGTGAACGTGATGTGCTCGTAGAGCGCGATCAACTGCCCGACCACGGACGGGGTCAAGGACGGCGCCATGATCGAGGTCGTCGGCCGGTTGCCCTTGAACACCCGCGCGGTGACGATCGCCTCCGCCGTGCCTTCAGCACGGACCTCGTCGGGGGTCTTGCCGAAGGCCAGCGCCTTGGTCTGAGCGAAGAAGTTGGCCAGGAACAGCTCGTGGACGTCGACATCGCCGTCCTTGATCGGGTGGGCCGGGGTGGCCACGGCGATGAAGTCGGCCGGGATCAACTGGGTTCCCTGGTGGATCAACTGGTAGAAGGCGTGCTGGCCGTTGGTGCCCGGCTCTCCCCAGAAGATCTCACCGGTCTCGGTGGTGACGTCACTGCCGTCGATCCGGACGCCCTTGCCGTTGGACTCCATGGTCAGCTGCTGCAGGTAGGCGGCGAAACGGTGCAGGTACTGGGCGTACGGCAGGACGGCGTGCGAGGTGGCCTTGAAGAAGTTGACGTACCAGACGTTCAACAGCCCCATCAGCGCGGGCACGTTCGCCTCCAGCGGCGCCTGGGCGAAGTGGTTGTCGATGGCGTTGAAACCGGCGAGGAACTCGGCGAAGTTCTCCGGGCCGAGCGCGACTGCCAGTGAGGTGCCGACCGCAGAATCGACCGAGTAGCGCCCACCGACCCAGTCCCAGAAGCCGAACGCGTTGGCCGGGTCGATCCCGAAGGCCGCGACCCGGTCCAGCGCGGTGGAGACGGCCACGAAGTGCTTGCTGATCGCGTCCAGGTTCTGCTGGACCGTACCGTCGACCGCACCGGCGTCGAGCAGGGCCTTCAGCAGCCAGTCGCGGGCCATGCGGGCGTTGGTCAGCGTCTCCAGCGTGGTGAAGGTTTTCGAGGCCACGATGAACAGAGTCGTCTCGGGATCGACCCCCACGGTCTTCTCGAAGACATCGGTGGGGTCGATGTTCGACACGAACCGGCACTCCAGGCCGGGCTGGACGTACGGCTTGAGCGCCTCGTAGACCATGACCGGGCCGAGGTCGGAGCCGCCGATGCCGATGTTGATGACGGTCTTGATCGGTTTCCCGGTGACGCCGCGCCACTCGCCGCTGCGAACCCTGTTCGCGAACTGGTAGATCCGGTCCAGGACGCCATGCACCTGGGCCACGACGTCGACGCCATCGACGACAAGGGTGTCGGTCCGCGGGCGGCGCAACGCGGTGTGCAGCACCGAGCGGTTTTCGGTCACGTTGATCCGATCGCCGCGGTACATCGCGTCCCGCTTGGCCTCAAGCCCGACCTGCTGGGCCAACTCGACGAGCGCGGCCACAACATCGGCATTGATGAGGTTCTTCGACAAATCGACAAAGAGATCACCGGCGGTCAGGGTGAACTTCTCCGCCCGCTGCGGATCGGCGGCGAACCAGCCGCGCAGATCTGGTTGGAGCGCCTGGGCCAGCGCGGCGAGCTGGCCCCAGGCCGGGGTCGAGGTGGCGTCGACAAGATCGGTCATGTCCGTAGCCTAACCAAGCCATGCCCACAACGGGCGGGCTGTCGAGGGACTCGTCGCGCAACTCGGTGATGACTCGCCGGCTCAGTCAGCGGTGATCCTGGCGACCTGCGCGGCGAAGGCGCGCTGCGGTCCGTCCGGGCAATCTCCCAGGACGTACCGCTTGGTGGCCAGTCGCTCAGCCCGCAGCGAGTCGCCGCCCAGCGCGTCTGCGATGATCTCGGCGAATCCCTCCAGGGTGGGCCCGAGGATGTAGCAGCCGCGTTGGCTGGGGTACCGGGCGTGGAACTCGGCCAGGTCGAGACCCGCCGGGTTGGTGGTCACCACCGGCCGCTCGGTGTGCAGGAAGTCGGTCGCCACACTGGAGATGTCGGTGATCAACACGTCCGCGGACTGGAGGCAGTCGACCAGGGTCAATGCGGGCCGGTCGTCGACCACCACGTGCCCCGCCGCTGACGGCGCGCGCAGCAGCAGGTTGATCTCGTCGATCGCGGCCAGCATGGACGGACGCTGCACCCCGCTGGCGGGGTGCGGCTTGAACCACACCGCGACGTCGGGGAAGTCGCTCAGCAGCCGCCTCACGATCGCCGGACCCATGGTGTCCAGCGAGGAGTGGCTGGTGTGGTCGTAATAGCCCTCGAACGTCGGCGCGTACAGAACCGTCAGCGGTCGGCGCCGGCGCGGACCGACCGCCAGGGGCTCGACCTGCGGACGGCCCACTATCGCGAACCGGTGCGGCGGGATGTCGATACCGGCGGCGGCGTAGCGGTCGACGCCGGCCTGGCCCGCCACCCACACCTCGTCGAAACCGCGGGCCAACGGATTGGCGCTGGTCGACTTGTCCGAGTCCCCGTGCATCAGCATCACGTGCCGGATCGAGGCGTCGCGCATCAGCGTCCCGTTCTTCTCCCCGTACGCCAGGTAGAACGCCGCTCGCACCGACGGCACCACCAGTCGCTCCACGTGCCTCGACATGGGCGCATAGACGACCGGCAGCCGTGTGGGGCGGATCGGACGCAGCTGGCTGGCTTCGCGCACCACCAGGAGCCCCGGGACCTCCACCGCGTCCAGCACCGGAACCCACTGGTTGACGATGTAGCGCGCCTGACCTGCGGCCAGCGACACATAGACCAGGTAGGCGGGCGTCCCCGCAGCCGCGGCGGCGAGCACGCTGGCCTCGTCGGCCGTCCGGGAGGCCAGGAGACGCCTTGCCTGGATCGCGTCACGGAGCGCGAGGGCGGCGACGACCGCCAGGACTGCGGCGAGCACCGGCACCGACGCCAGCGGCGCAGTCCCACCGGGGACGAGGACGCCGCCCAGGGCCACGGCTTCGATGGCGACGAAGCTTCCGGGCGTCCCCACCGCCCGCCCATAGCAGCGGGCGTGGGCGCCGAAGAGCCCTGGCTGGGGGGACGCGCCCGGCTGGTAGACCAGCGGCGGGGCGTTGCGGGCCACCCAGGTGGCCAGAACCGTGCGGAGCAGCCAGTGCAACTGGAGAGCCAGCACGACCAGCAGATAGCCGACAACCGGCCAGCGAGCGGCCGACCCGATCGCAACCAGCGCCAGCAGGCTGCGCAACAGGGCACGTACGGAAGGCCGCAGGCCGATCAGGTCGAGCAGTCTGGTCACCGGTCCGTCGCTGCGCGTGGCAAGCCAGTCCGTCACCGCAGCGATGAGCCATCCGGCGACGCCGAGCCAGGCCCACCCGAACACGGCGCCCACCACCAGGCACACCATCCCCGCGACGAGAAGCAGGGGGTAGGCGCGCACTACCGGGCCAGTCACAGCCGGTGGCATCGGGGAGGCGGGTTCGCCGCCGGCACGGGCCACTTCCTCCCACTCCGGGACAGGAGCACGTCCGAGGTTGCCGAGCCGGGGTCCGATCACGCCTTCAGCCTACGGGCGCGCTGCAGCGCTCAGGCCTTGATGGCCACGTGCACGTGGTCGTAGTGGTTCGCGGTGATGCCCCCGCGGTCGGCCATGTGACGCCAGAACGGTCGGTACGGCGTCCAGATCTTCTGCTCGAAGATGATGTGGTCGATGTTGAAGGTCTTGTAGTTCTTGATCAGGTAGTCAGCGATCCGATGACCCAACGCGCTTTCCGCGCCCGGGGTCAGCATGATGTCCAGAGCCCGGCCGTTCTTGTGGAAGGGCAGCCCCCCGGCCCGCCACCCGCCGTAGGAGTTCACCGCGGGGAACAGCGCACACACGGAGCGATAGATGTGGATGGTGTCGTTGCGAAGCCTGCCCTCGACCGCCGAGCCGCGCGAGCACGGCTCCATCGTGGTGCCGGCGGCCACCGCGGCGGGGGCGTGCTTGGTGAGCTGAGCGGCCTTGACCCAGCCGACCCCGTCACCGAACTCCACCTGGCGGAAAGCGCCGCTGAGTTCGGCGGTGGCCGTCACGGAGGACCCTGTCGCCACCGATCCCAGCACCTTGGCGTCGGCGTCCGGCTCGGCGAGGACGCTGAACTTCGTCTTGGCGTACAGGCGAGCGACCCCGACCAGGGCGATCGACTCCGAGGCCAGCTTGGAGGAGGTGAGTTGATCGGCGATCACCGTCCGGCCGGTGCTCCGGCTCACCTGGCTCACGTCCCGGACGGGCGCGATCCGTGCTGCGACGGCCGCTGCTGAAGCGTCACCGCCCAGGATCAGCGAGCCAGCGGTGGCGGAGGCTGCCAGCGCGACCAGGGTGACCCCCGCGCGATCGGCGAGGGTGTCCTTCCACGTGGCCTGCGCCCGCTTCGGACGCGCATCGGCGCTGGTCAGAGCAGCCTCAGCGGTCAAGCGCGGGTAGGCGACGTCCATCACCGCGGTCGAGCCGAGGGCCCGTCGAGGTTCGTACATGCGTCCACCATCCTGCTGAGAATCTGTCGGCGTATTCTCAAGATACTCTAAGGAATCCTCAGGTTGCAAGCTCGCGGCCTCTCAGGCAGCCGCGACGACCGGACTCCGGGCGCTTCGGCGGAGGCGATCGGCGGTAGTCTCGCCACCAGATGAAGCCGGGAGGGGCCGATGATGAAGCTGGCGACGGCGCTGGTGACGCTGCTCATGCTGTTGCTGACTTCCCCCGGCGTGCCCCACGCCGACACCGTGACGAGCGTTCCGCTGGCTGCCGGCGTCCTGGCTGGTCACGCCGTCCCGGGCATCCCGGAGGCGACCAAGAAGCCCACCGCGAAAGCGTCACCGTCCGCCTCGCCCAGCCCCAGTCCGTCGGTTCGGCGTCCGGTCGACGAGGAAGGGGACCGCTGGGTGAACCTCGCGGTCATCGCGGGCTCCGGCCTGATGGGCACCGTGGTCGCGTTCCTGATCGCTGGCGCGCTGCTCCGCAGACGCGGGCGCCGACGCCAAAGTGACTGACGCGTCTGTTAACCGCACCCCTCCGGTTGGACCGGGCGGGGCTTCGCCGCCAGGAGGATCCCGATGACTGAGCACGCCGACCCGGACACGTCCCGTCCCGGTCCTCAGACTCCGAACGTCCGCCTGCCCTGGGCTCTGGTCGTGATCCTGTCGGTAGCGGTGCTGGCTCTGACCGGGCTGGTCAGCGTCCGAGAACGCGAACTCGCGGACCTGCGCAGCCAAGGTTCAGCCGCCACGGCGACCCCGACCGCTTCGGCGGCCACCGACGAGCAGTCCGCCGAGGTGATGCGCTCCCTGCCGCGACGGCAGGCGAACGACCCGCGAGCCATGGGGGCTGTGGATGCGCCGGTGGTTTTGGTCGCCTGGTCGGACTTCCGCTGCCCGTTCTGCGCGCATTGGGCTCGGACGACGCTGCCCGAGCTCGCGGCCTACGTCGAGTCCGGATCACTTCGGATCGAGTTCCGCGATCTCGTGCTGTTCGGTGACCAATCGCGCCTGGCCGCGATCGCGGCGCGTGCCGCCGGCCAGCAGGGTCGCTACTTCGAGTTCAGCGACGCCCTCTTCGCTGCCGCCCCGGCGAGCGGGCATCCCACCATCACCAGGGACGACGTGATCGCCTTCGCCCGGCAGGCCGGGGTGGGCGACCTCGATCGGTTCACCGCTGCGCTGGCCGACACCTCGATCGGCGCGGCGGTGGATGAGGAATCGACCCACGCCCAATCCCTGGGGATCAGCGGCACCCCGTTCTTCGTGGTCAACACCACACCCATCTCCGGCGCCCAACCCCTGGAGACGTTCACCGCCACGATCGAAAGCTTCGGCGGCCACCGGTAGCCAGCAGGATCAGTCGCCCAGACGCCACTGCTGGCAGCGGCGACGCAGTTCGTCGAGGTCCGCGCCGGTG
Source organism: uncultured Propionibacteriaceae bacterium (assembly GCA_964585085.1). Classification (GTDB taxonomy): domain Bacteria; phylum Actinomycetota; class Actinomycetes; order Propionibacteriales; family Propionibacteriaceae; genus Propionicimonas. Next base: position 10,992 of record CAZPCM010000013.1, on the reverse strand, counting down.
ACCAGATCGGCGGTGACGAGATCCTGCGGCCACACCGCCGCCGCGCCCGACTCCAGCCACAACTCGGCCTGGTAGACCTCCAGCCGCCCGCGGGCGATCAGCGGCGTGCCGTCCATCAGTGCCGGAAGTGCCCGCGAGTAGCCCGACCCGAACGCCTCGCAAGGGACGACCTGGACGGCCGCCGCGCCGGCCTGCATGCCGGCACGCAACTCGTTGGGGGTCAACCCGCCCAGCACCATCGGCATCGCACCGGCACCAGTCACCAGTTCCGCAATGACGAGGACGGACGCGCCGAAGTCGGCACCCCCCGCCGCGGCGGCCGCCGCCGCCAGCGGCTCAGCAAGGTCGTGCACACCGATCCTGGCCCGGCGACCGAACATCGCCTTCAACGTGGCGAGCTCAGCCAAGCGCCCGACGGGGAGGGACCAGGCCCGCAGACCCTCCTGGAGGAGGACCTCGCAGGCCGCCACCAACTCTTCGGGGGGCGCAGCGGGAAGGGAGACGATCACCCGGTGCCTGCCGAGGTCGGGGAGAACGGCTGCGGCCATGGGCCTCATCATGCCCGATCCCTTCGGCGACCCGCGGACACCCATACCAGGGCGAACACGGCCACCGCCGCCGCGACGAAGACGGCGAGGTCGGGGACGGAAGCGGCCCAGGCTCGCGCCCAGACCTCGAGTTCGGCCTGCTGGGCGACGCTCACCGGACCACCCAGGCCGGCCGTCCCCTCGGTGAGCAGGAGCAGAGTGCCCAGCCCCAGCAGGAGCACCCCCGACACCAGTCCAGTCACCGTGGTCTGCAGCGGTCCCATACGCACCGTCCGCGGACGCAGCCAGTCGGCGTGGCCCAGGTCCCAGCGATCCCACAGCGCGGCCAGCACGAAGAGGGGCAGAACCATGCCCAGCCCGTACCACACGAACAGGAATCCGCCGTAGAACAGGCTCCCCGAGAGCGCGGCGGTCGTCAGCAGGGACCCCAGGATCGGGCCGCTGCAGGTTCCGGCGAGGCCGTAGGTCAGCCCCAGAGAGAAGACGGCCAGGGGCGCGGTCCCAGCGCGAGCGCTGCTGCCCGGACCGGGCAGGCCGATCCCCAGCGCCACCAGCACGCCCGAGACGATGACCAGGATCGCTCCCACGGCCACCGCCGTCTGACGGTGCGCGGCGAGGAGGCCTCCGAGGTGTCCCGCGCCGACGCCGAGCGGAACCAGCGTGGTCAGCAGACCGGCCAGGAAGACCGCCGTCCGGCCGACCAGGCGGCCGCGTCCGGCGAAGGAGTAGGCGAAGAAGGACGGCAGGAGCATCACCGCGCACGGACTGAGGAGGGTCAGCACCCCGCCCAGGAACGCGCCGGCGTAACCGATGTCCACCAATGTCCCTCCCTGTGAGCTCCTGACACCCTAACGGGCGGTCACTAGGGTGGATCTCGACGGTCACCATCACCTGCGACGGTGGGAGGAAGAACATGAAACTGACCAGCGCGGCCATCGCGCCCGATTCGGTGATCGACCAGAGGCTCGCCGAGCCGGGCTGCGGTGGGAACAACGTTTCCCCCGACCTCACCTGGAGCGAGGCCCCGGAGGAGACGAGGAGCTTCGCGATCACCTGCTTCGACCCCGACGCGCCGACCGGGAGCGGCTGGTGGCACTGGGTGGTCACCGACATCCCCTCCGACGTCACCTCGCTGGCCGAGGGAGGGCAACTGCCCAGTGCCGCCCGGACCTGGACCAACGATTTCGGCTACCCCGGTTGGGGTGGCCCCTGGCCGCCTCCCGGACCGGCCCACCACTACGTGTTCGAGGTGATCGCGGTCGACACCGACCGGTTGGAGGTGACCGACGACGCCACCTGCGCGTTCGCGCGGCTCGTCCTGAGCTTCCACATCCTCGATCGGGCCTCTTTCACGGGCACCTTCGCAAACCCGGCGAGCTAAGGCGTGCTCAGGTTGACCGGACCGGCCCTGGGCAGCGCATGGCGGTCCTGATCGACCCGCCGCGCTGGCCGGCGCATGGGACGCGCTTCTCGCATCTGGTCTCCGACGGATCACTGGAGGAGTTGCACGCGTTCGCCGCGGCGGCGGGCATCCCGCCGCGGGCGTTCGACCACGACCACTACGACGTTCCTGAGCGACGCTACGACGACCTGGTCCGCAGCGGCGCCCTGCCGGTCAGCGAAACCGAACTCGTGCGGCGGTTGGTGGGCAGTGGCCTGCGCCTGCGCACACCCCAGCGCACCCCCAAGGCGCACCAGGTGCTCCCGGGCCTGGTGGCCGACTGGGACCGGCTCCTGCCCCAGCGGCCCACGTTGGGCGAGGAGTTGCTCCAACGCTGGCGAGAACCCCACCGGCACTACCACGACGTGCGCCACCTCGCGCAGGTGCTCGGCGCGTTGCGTACGGTCGCGCAAGCGCCCGTACCGGCCGCCGTCGAACTCGCCGCCTGGTTCCACGACGCGGTCTACGAAGGTGAACCGGGAAGGGACGAGGAGCGATCCGCCGAGCTCGCCGAGACCCTGCTGCCCCACGCCGGCGTGCCCAACCGCGAGGTCGCCGAGGTGTCTCGTCTGGTCCTGCTGACCTCCGGTCACCTCGCCGGCCCCGGCGACACCTCCGGAGCCCAACTGGTGGACGCAGATCTCTCGATCCTCGGGACGAGCCGCGGCCGCTACCACGTGTACGTGCGTGATGTCCGGCTGGAGTACGCCCATCTCGACGACGAAACCTTCCGGGCGGGGCGCCTGGAGGTAGTGGAACGGCTGATCGCCAGGGACCCGCTCTATCTCACCCACGCCGGGGCAGGGGAATGGACGGAGGCCGCCCAGCGGAACCTGGCCGAGGAGCGTTCCCGCTGGCAGGCCTGACCACGCCGGCGACAGGACAGGGCACTCTCCGGGCCTGCCGTAGACTCGAGGAGGCGGCTGGGAGCGGGAGGTCCTTCATTGATCGGGATGGGTGAGCCTGGTGCCCGCGTCCACGACACCGACCACCGGCCCGATCTGAGGGTGCTGTGAAGCGGCCGCGCCTGATCCGCGGAGCGGTCGCCGTCCTCACCTTCGCCGTCCTGTCCGCCTGTCAGTCTGTGGCGGAGGCTCCCACGCCGCAGCCATCCCCCCCGCCCGTGTCCCCGGCGGTCCCGTCCACCAGTGCGGCGACCACGCCTGCGGCGCGACCGTCCGTCCCCTCGACCCGCAGCGCCACGCCGTCCAGCGTCCCTACCCAAGCGCCGCGCGACACCCGCAAGGGCACCCGGCTGGACAAGCCGTACGTCGTCCAGGGGGTTCTGGTCGTGTCCCGATGGCACGCGATCTCGGCGGCCTACACACCCGCCCGGGTCGGCCCGTACGGACTCACCGCCGCCGCAGATGCGGCGCTGTCACGCATGGCCGCAGCAGCGCAGAAGGCCGGGCTTCGGTTGCGCGTACGCAGCGGCTACCGCTCCTACGCCACCCAGGCGGCGATCTTCGCCCGCCAACTCCGCCGCTACCCCAGCGAGGCGATGGCCCGTCGCTACAACGCCGCAGCGGGCCGGAGTGAGCACCAGACCGGTCTGGCCGTGGACCTGTGGGACGGATCGACCTGGGGTCTCGCGGTCGCCCGGACCCGGCTCGGTACGTGGCTGTGGCAGCACGCCCCGGAGTACGGCTTCATCCTGCGCTACCCGCCTGGCAAGGAGTCCGTCACCGGCTACGCCTACGAACCCTGGCACTTCCGCTATATCGGCGTGGAGCACTCCCGGGCGTTCGGCGCCAAGTCCACCACCACCCTGGAGGAGTACCTCGGGATCGCGTGAGGCGAATTGCCCGTGCGGGCCTTGCCGTCGGTGACGCTGAGTCAGAATGAGGCATCTGAGCACCTCACGAGACAGTGGGAGGTCGGCATGAGCCCCGACACTTCGAGCCCCCGCTTCACCGAGCACCTGGGTGCAGGTAAGCGCATCGGCATCCTCACCAGCGGCGGCGACGCCCAGGGAATGAATGCGGCCGTTCGCGCGGTCACCCGAACCGCGCTGTCGCTGGGCGCGGAGGTCTTCGCCATCTACGAGGGCTATCAGGGCATGGTCGATGGCGGCAAAGGCATCGGCAAGTTGTGCTGGGACGACGTGGGCCGCATCCTGAATCGCGGCGGCACGGTGATCGGCACCTTCCGCAGCAAGGACTTCCGCGAGCTTGAGGGCCGCACGAAGGCCGCACGCAACCTGCTCGAACACGGCATCGATCGGCTCATCGTGATCGGCGGCGACGGCTCGCTCTCGGGCTTGGCCCAATTCCGTTCGGAGTGGACCGACATCCTGGCCGAGCTCGTCGCCCGAGGCGAGATCACCGAAGAGGTCGCCGCCGCTCACCCGGCCCTGATGTTCGCGGGCCTGGTCGGTTCGATCGACAACGACCTGGTCGGCACGGACATGACGATCGGCGCGGATACCGCGCTGCATCGGATCGTGGATGCGATCGACGCGCTGGCCAGCACCGCGGCGAGCCACCAGCGCAGCTTCGTGGTCGAAGTGATGGGTCGCCACTGCGGCTACCTCGCCCTGATGAGCGCCATCGCCGGCGGTTGTGACTACGTCCTGATCCCGGAGAACCCACCTGAAGAAGGCTGGGAACAGCGGATGTGCGCGGAGTTGAAGCGCGGTCGCGACGCCGGCAGGCGCGACTCGCTCGTGGTGGTGGCCGAGGGGGCCTGCGACCGGGCCGGTAACCCCATCACCTCCGGCTACGTGCGCCAGGTGATCGAGGACACCCTGCACGAGGACGCCCGGGTCACCATCCTCGGCCATGTCCAGCGAGGCGGCGCGCCCAGTGCGTACGACCGCTGGGCGTCGACGTGGCTGGGGTACGAGGCCGTCCTGGAGGTGCTCAGCGCAACACCGGAGACCGCCGGGCCAGTGCTCGGCTTCCGCGCCAATCGGGTCTCGCGCGTGCCGCTGATGGAAGCAGTGCAGAAGACCCGGGAGGTGCCTCAGCTGATCGCGGACGGCGACTACGCCGCGGCGATGGCCATGCGCGGCGGCTCCTTCGTCGAGATGTCGAAGATCCTTGCCGAGCTCGTCGAACCGTCCCGGATCGACGTGGCCGCCGAGTCGAGGCGGATCGGGATCATCCATGCCGGCGGCCTGGCTCCAGGGATGAACTCGGCCGCGCGTGCCGCCGTCCGTCTGGGGATCAGCCGGGGTCACACCATGCTCGCCGTGCGGGACGGGTTCATCGGACTGCGTGACGCCACCATCGAGGAGCTGACCTGGCCCGATGTCGAGGGCTGGATCGCCGAAGGCGGCGCCGAGTTGGGCGTCCGCAGGACTGTCCCGTCCGTCGAGGAGCTGTACGCCATCAGCCGGTCGCTGGAGACCTATGACATCAACGCGTTGCTGGTGATCGGCGGCTGGAACGCCTACCAGGCCGCGAACGTGCTCTTCCGGGAACAGGACCGCTACCCGTCATTCCGGATACCGATGGTCTGCATACCGGCCACCATCGACAACAACGTGCCCGGCTCGGAACTGGCGATCGGCGCGGACACCGCGCTGAACGTGATCACCGACGCCATCGACAAGATCAAGATGTCGGGCAGCGCGGCCAAGCGTGCGTTCGTTGTGGAGACGATGGGCCGCTACTGCGGCTACCTGGCCATGATGGGCGGGCTGGCCGGCGGCTCCGAGCGGGTCTATCTGCACGAGGAGGGGATCAGCCTGCGCGATCTGCAGGCCGACGTGGACTGGCTTCGCAACAGCTTCTCGCACGGCCGGAAGTTGTTCCTGGCGATCCGCAACGAGATGGCCAACGCCCTCTACACCACGGACTTCCTGGCCCGGTTGCTGGAGCAGGAGGGTCAGGGTCTCTACGACGTCCGCCAGGCGATCCTCGGCCACGTTCAGCAGGGGGGATCCCCGACTCCCTTCGACCGCCTGCTGGCCACCCGGCTGGTCTCACGCGCCCTGGATCTGATCGCCGAGCAGTTCTCCTCCGGTGGTGCCGACAGCTTCTACATCGGTCTGGTGGAGGGCAAGGTCCGCAACTCGCCGATGGCGCGAATGGCCGACGAGATGGACCTGAAGTGGCGCCGCCCGAAGAAGCAGTGGTGGCTGGCGCTCCGCCCGGTGGTCAAGGCTGTCTCCGACCAGGCGCTTTAGGAGCAGCGATGGCGAACCTGACCGACGTCTCCGAGTCGCAGGCGGTCACCGGTCTGCTGGCGGCGCTACCCGTCACGGCCCAGGCCACCACCTCACGGGTGGTGGTCAACAACCAACGGCTTCGCGTTGTCGTGTTCGCGTTCGACAGCGGAGAGCTGCTGACCGAGCACACCTCGCCCAGGGCGGTCATCTGCCAACTGCTGGACGGGAGAATGCGCTTCACGGTCGGGGACGCCGAACACCTGCTCGTGCCCGGCGACGTCGTCTACCTCGCTCCCGGGGAACGGCACGCGCTCACCGCTGAAGCACCCAGCCACCTCAGCCTGGTGATGGTCGACACAGCGTCTTGAACCTCCTGCCCCGAGACCGGGAGGCGCTCGGGCGGGGGTCGCCCTGGCACCTGCGCACCAAATCTTGCACTCGATCTCTCCCAGGGCTCGAAACGTCTTCTTGGGCGGATCGAGTGTGGGAATTGGTGCGGCTACTCCGGGATCTGGTCCCGATCGGCCCATTCCAGCAGCGTGTCCAGACGGTGGTGGACGTCGTCGATGGTTCGGTGCAGGTCTCCCGTTGCCGCGAAGCGGGCTGGAACCGTGGCCAGGGTCAGCTCGCGCGGCTCGACCGCGGCGACCTCGTCCCACGTGATAGGGGTGGAGACTGTTCCCTCCGGCACGCCGCGAACCGACCACGCGCTGGCGATGGTGTGGTCGCGCGCGTTCTGGTTGTAGTCGATGAAGACGTGGCGGGGGTCGCGGTCACGCCGCCACCAGGAGGTGGTGACGTCCGTGGGACTCCGACGCTCGACCTCGCGGGCGAAGGCCAGCGCCGCCCGGCGCACGGCCGCGAATCCCCACTCGGGCGCGATTCTGACATAGACGTGAAGGCCGTGGCCGCCGGAGGTCTTCGGATAGCCGACGATGCCGAGTTCGTCCAGTACCTCGCGGACGACGTCGGCGACCCGTCTCACCCGGTCGAACCCGGCCTCGGGCATGGGGTCGAGGTCGATCCGCCATTCATCGGGGATCTCCACGTGGGCTCGCCGGGAGTTCCAGGGGTGGAACTCCACCGTCGCCATCTGAACCGCCCAGATCACCGACGCCAGCTCTGTCACGCACAATTCCTGCGCGGTTCGGCCGTAGCGAGGGAAGTGCACCTCCACGGTCTGCACCCACGGCGGCGCACCGGCAGGCAACCGTTTCTGGTGCACCTTCTCCCCCGCCAGGCCGTCTGGGAACCGGTGCAGCATGCACGGCCGCTCCCGCAGGGCCCGCACGATCCCCTCACCCACCGCGAGGTAGTACTGGGCGAGGTCGAGCTTGGTCCAGCCCCGCTCGGGGAAGTAGACCTTGTCCGGGTTGGTCAGGACGACGGTGCGCGCGCCGACGCCCAGCTCGACTCGCGGTGGATCGGACACCATCCGCCCAACGTAGCGCCCAGCACCCGCAGCTTTCGACGCGGGCGTTCGTCGCGAGGCGGTCCCCGCCCCCGGACGGAGTCCGCTCGCGTTCAGGCTTGAGCGAATGTGGCGGTGTCGATCACGAACCGGTACCGGACGTCGCTGCCGACCACTCGGTCGTAGGCGGCGTTGATGTCCTCGCCGCCGATCACCTCGACCTGGGCGGCCAGCCCGTGCTCAGCGCAGAAGTCGAGCATCTCCTGGGTTTCGGCGATGCCGCCGATCTGCGAACCGGCCAGGATGCGCCGGGCGCTCACCAGGGCGCCCATCCGCAACTCGACCGGATGCTCCGGCAGGCCCACGTCCACCAGGGCGCCGCCGACCTTCAGGCAGTTGAGCAGAGCGGTGAGGTTCACTCCGGCCGAAACGGTGTTGATCATCAGGTCGAAGCTCCGGCGCAGCCCGCGCAGCGTCCCTGGCTCGGAGGTGGCGTGGAACTCGGTGGCGCCGAAGCGCCGTCCGTCCGCTTCCTTCCGGCGAGTCTGGCTGATCACAGCCACCTCGGCACCCATCGCGGCGGCGATCTGGACGCCCATGTGACCGAGGCCGCCCAGCCCGACGATCGCCACCCGCTTGCCCGGACCGGCGCCCCACCGTTTCAGCGGCGAGTAGAGGGTGATGCCCGCGCACATCAACGGCGCTGCCTGCGCCAGGTCGAGCCCGTCCGGAATCCGGCAGAGATAATCCTCCTCGACCGTGATCGCCGTGGAGTAGCCGCCGGCGGTCGGCCGTCCGTCGCGTCCGATGGCGTCGTAGGTCCAGATGGTGCCGCCCGCGCCCTCGCAGAACTGCTCCTCTCCGGCGCGGCACTGCTGGCATTCGCGGCAGGAGTCGACGAAGCAGCCCACACCGACGCGGTCCCCAGGGGCGAAACGGGTGACATCGGAGCCCACTCTCGCGACGATGCCGGCGATCTCGTGTCCCGGCACCAACGGGTAGTTCACCGGTCCCCACTCGCCTCGCGCGGTGTGGATATCGGAGTGGCAGATGCCGGCGAAGGCGATGTCGAACAGGACCTCCCGCGGCCCAGGCTCGCGCCGAGTGATGGTGGTCCGGGCGAACTGTCCGGTGGCGGAGTCGATGGCGTAGGCCAGGACATCGGGCATGGGAGCTCCTTCGAGGTTGGGCGACGATTCATTCTGCACCGGGGTGGCGCGGCACCTGGACGGGACGGGTCAATGCCCAGCCGGCACGTTGTTCAGCGTGGCGACCACCAGAGCTCCGGCAAGCACGACGAGGCATGGATGAGCCCGTCCGGGTGGAGCTCGGCCCCAAGGGCGACGACGTACCCGACTAGGGCTATGAAGGCGGCGAGCCGGAGGGCACCGCCACGCCCCAACTCCTCGACGGCGTGCCGGCGCGGCCGGCCGCGTGAGGCGTCCCATGCCGGCCGAGGTCACCGCTAGGGTGGGGGAGGCGATGGATCCCGCCAGGGCCGAGGCCCGAACCGCCGTGCGGCTGATGGCTCCTGTCCGGTCGACGTGGGCGGGCGGGGACGTCCCTTTCCGCGGAGGTGCACATGCGATTTCATCAGGTTCCCCAGCCGAGCCCGGAGCGGATGGTTCCGATCGCCGGCCACCCGCTGGTCGTCGGGGTCGTGCCCGGCCAACCCGAACTGGTCGCCCTGACTGCGGCCGCCTGGGCGGAGGCGCTCGGCGGGGTGAAGCTCTGCTTCGGGTACGCCGACGAGGCGCGGATTGTCGAAGAGGAATTCGCCGACGGGACGGTGCGACACTCCTCCCTCGACCCCGATCTTGCCGATGATTCCTGGATCGAACGTCAACGGAACATTGAAGGCTTCCTGGGCGGACTACTAGCCGGCCGTGGGCTGCACTGGGAGTTCCGCTACCTTGCGGGACGGGCCGACCGTGCATTGACCCACCTCGCCCGCGCGGTGGACGCGTCCGCGTTCGTCATCGGCGCCCGCCGTCCCAGCGGCCGGGAGAGGCTGCGCGAGTTCGTCGAAGGATCGGTGGCCCTGCATCTGGCTCGCCACCAGCACCGGCCTGTTCTGGTCGTCCCGGTCAGCGTCGTCGACTGGAAGACCCCGTCCCCGTGGTAGGTCGGGACACCGGGCATGCGATCCCGGATCGGGCCGCCTCGCGCCTGCCTGCCGGGCCCGGCGTTCTGGTACTCATCGCCGTTGGCGCGGCGATGGGGACGACCGTCCGGTCCTGGCTTGAGAGCGCCTTCGCCCCAGGCCCGGGCGTTTGGCCGTGGGTGACGTTCTGGATCAACGTCTGCGGATCGTTCGCACTCGGAGCGCTTCTGGAGGCTCTGGCCTCGACCGGACCGGACAAGGGCTGGCGCCGCCGCGCTCGCCTCGGCGCCGGGACAGGGCTCCTCGGCGGTTTCACCACGTACAGCACCTTTTCGATGGAGGTCGTCCAACTACTCCGCGGAGGGGCCGGCTGGATCGCCGCGGGCTACGCCCTGCTCAGTGTGGTGACCGGGATCGCAGCGGCGCTCCTGGCCACCCGAGGCACCCGGATGCTGGTTGCGGCGACCCGCCCGGGAGGGACTTCATGATCGAGGTGTGGGTCGCGCTGGCGGGAGGGCTCGGCGCAGTCACGCGGTTCCTGGTCGACTCCGAGATCGCCCGGCTCAACCGCGGACGGCTGCCGATGGGAACGGTGACGATCAACGTCACCGGCTCGTTCCTGCTGAGCCTGGTCACCGGCTGGTGGATGTTCCACGGCGGCACCAGCGAGGCCAGGCTGGTCCTCGGGACGGGCTTCCTGGGCGGGTACACCACCTTCAGCACCGCCAGCGTCGAGGCGGCCAGGCTCGTCCGGGCCGGACGGGGCTGGGGTGTTCTCCTCCACGCCGGCGGGATGGCGGTGGTCAGCATCCTGACCGCGGTCATCGGGCTGTGGCTGATGAGCCTGTGACCAGGGCCGGCCCCGAAGCCACCCCCATGAGGGGCGAGGGAGTCGCCGTGCCCGCCCTGTCCGCCGGGAAGGCAACGAGGGCGGCCCCGACTGGGACCGCCCTCGCGGATGCAGGTTGGCTCAGAAGTCCATGCCGCCCATGCCGCCGTCGCCACCGGGGGCCGGAGGATTCTTCTCCGGCTTGTCGGCGATGACCGCTTCGGTGGTCAGGAACAGCGCCGCGATGGACGCCGCATTCTGAAGCGCCGACCGGGTGACCTTGGCCGGGTCGATGATGCCGGCCGCGACCATGTTCACGTACTCGCCGGTGGCGGCGTCCAGCCCCTCGCCCGCAGGCAGGTGCGACACCTTCTCCGCCACGACGCCACCCTCGAGGCCGGCGTTGATGGCGATCTGCTTCAACGGAGCCTGGCAGGCCGTGAACACGATGTGCGCGCCGGTGGCCTCGTCATCGACCAGCCCCTCAACCTTGGCCGTGGACGCGGCCTGCAGCAGCGCCACACCGCCGCCGGGGACGATGCCCT
>CAZPCM010000012.1:0-45525 GCA_964585085.1 uncultured Propionibacteriaceae bacterium | reverse complement strand
GCCGGTGAGACGCGTAGGTCGGGCCCGGATTACCGAGCCCGACCACCAGCCATGCGGTCAAAGGTGGATCAGGCCTCTTCGGCCGCTTCCGCCGCCGGGGCCTCGCCGCCGGCTCCTTCGACGGCCGCGGCCGCCGCAGCGGCCAGTTCTGCGTCGAGGGACGCCTGGCTCGGGGTCGGCGCGATGCTCAGGATCAGGTCGTCCGGCTCTCCGGGGAAGACCGCGCCCTCCGGCAGGACCAAGTCCTGGGCCGTGACGGTGTCACCGATCTCCAGCCGGGTCGCGTCGATGTCGATCTGGGCCGGGATGTTCGTCGCCTCGACCTCCAGTGTGATGGTCTGCTGGTCCATCACGACGATCCGATCGGCCTTGTCCTCGGCGACCACGACCAGCGGCACCTCGACGGTGACCTTCTCGCCCTTGCGCACGATGACCAGGTCGAGGTGCTCGATGGAGCCCTTGACCGGGTTGCGCTGCACCTGCTTCGGCAGGGCCAGGTGGGGTCGGCCCCCGTCGATGGAGATGGACAGCAGGGTGTTGGCCGCGCGCATCGCGAGCTGGATCTCGCGGCCGGGCAGGGAGATGTGGAGCGGATCGGTTCCGTGGCCGTACAGGACGGCGGGTACCCGACCGTCCCGCCTGGCGCGGCGCGCCGCGCCCTTGCCGAACTCGGAGCGGGCGGTGGCGTCGATTTTGACCTCAGGCATGTTTCTTCGAACTCCTCAACCTCGTACAGCGTGCGGGGCTCGACGAGGGGGGTCCGCGACAGACACCGGAGTGTCCTTGTCGATCACGGGCTCCGGGCCCCTCGCCGAGGCAACCTGAGCAGCCTAGCGCGTCCTCGCCGAGGTCCCGAAATCCGTTGGGGCCGCGGACTGACGGCGAGTCAGTGAACCTCGTTGAACAGCGACGTCACCGAACCGTCCTCGAAGACCGCCTGGATCGCGGCGGCGATCAGCGGGGCCACCGAGAGCACAGTGAGCTTGGGGATCCGGACGTCATCGCCGATCGGCAACGTGTTGGTGACGATGACCTCTTCGAAGTCGGACTCGTTGAGCCGCTGCGGCGCCGGGCCCGACAGGATCGGGTGGGTGGCGGCCGCAATCACCTTCTTTGCTCCGAAGGACTTCAGCGCCGAGGCGGCCTGGCAGATCGTGCCGGCGGTGTCGATCATGTCGTCGACCAACAGGCACACCCGTCCGGCCACGTCGCCGACCACCTCGCCGACGGCGACCTCGTTGGCCTTGTTCGGGTCACGCCGCTTGTGGATGATCGCCAGCGGCGTGCCGAGCTGGTCCGACCACATGTCGGCCAACCGGACGCGCCCGGCGTCGGGGGACACCACGGTCATCTCGGACACGTCGTAGGACTTCTTCACATACCGCAGCAGGACGGGCAGCGCGAGGAGGTGGTCGACCGGCCCGTCGAAGAACCCCTGGATCTGCGCGGCGTGCAGGTCCACCGACATCAGCCTGTCGGCGCCGGCGGTCTTGTACAGGTCCGCGACCAGCCGGGCCGAGATCGGCTCGCGGCCGGCGTGCTTCTTGTCCTGCCGGCCGTAGGGGTAGAACGGCGAGACGACCGTGATCCGCTTGGCCGAAGCCCGCTTGAGCGCGTCGATCATGATCAGCTGGTCCATCAGCCACTCGTTGACGGGGGCCGGATGGCTCTGAATCACGAAGGCGTCCGCGCCACGCACGGACTCCTCGAACCGCACGTAGATCTCGGAGTTGGCGTAGGTCAGCGAGCGCGTCGGGATCAGCCCGACCCCGAGCAGTTCGGAGACCTCATCGGCCAACTCGGGGAACGCGCGCCCCGTGCACAGCATGAGGTGCTTCTCGGTCGGACGCTTCAGCCCGCTCACCGGCCCGACTCCCCCTGCGCCAGCGCCGCCTCGGCGGCCGCGGCGGACTTCGAGCCGGGACGCTTACGGGCCACCCAGCCGGGGATGTTGCGTTGCCGCACGCGGGCGACCCCCAGTTCGCCCGGACCAACGTCTGCGGTCACGGTGGACCCCGCGGCGACGTAGCTGCCGTCGGCGATGTGAACCGGCGCGACCAGCACCGAGTCGCTGCCGACGAAGCTGTGTGCGCCGACCGTCGTGGTGTACTTACCCACCCCGTCGTAGTTGGCGAAGATCGTCCCCGCGCCGATGTTGGCGCCCTCGCCGATCACCGCGTCCCCGCAGTAGGTGAGGTGCGGCACCTTGGCGCCGTCGCCGATCACCGCGTTCTTGGCCTCGACGAAGGCTCCGATCTTGCCCTTGGTACCGACCTGGGTCCCCGGACGCAGATAGGAGAACGGGCCGACCGTCGCGGACTCCCCGATCACCGCCAGCGAACCGTGCGTCCGGATGACGGTGGCGTTCTCGCCCACCTCGACGTCGACGAGGGTCGTGTCCGGGCCGATCGTCGCGCCCCGGCCCACCGAGGTGGCGCCCTCCAGCGAGGTCCCCGGCAGGAGGGTGACGTCTTCCGCCAGATCCACCCCGTCATGGATCCAGGTCGTGCGTGGGTCGATGACGGTCACGCCGGCAGCCATCCAGCGCAGGAGGATGCGCCGATTCAGCTCGGCGTTCCGTTCCGCCAACTGCGCGCGGTCGTTGACCCCCTCTGTCTGCAGGTAGTCGGTGAGGATCCGGGCCCCGATCCGGCCGCCCGAGGCGCGGGCCGAGGCCACCACGTCGGTGAGGTACAGCTCGCCCTGGGCGTTCTGCGCCTCGAGTCGCGCCAGTCCCTCGCGCAGCACGGCCGCGTCGAAGACATAGATGCCCGAGTTGATCTCGCTGATATCGAGTTCATCGTCGGACGCATCGCGCTGCTCCACGATCCTGGCCACCTCGTCACCCTCGCGGATGACCCGTCCGTAGCCGGCCGGGTCCGGAACGACGGCGGTGAGCAGGGTGACCACATTGCCCCCTGCGCGGTGTGCCTCGACCAGGTCGCGCAGCGTGTCGCCCTCCAGCAGGGGGACGTCGCCACTGGTCACCACGACATCGCCGGAGATGTCACCGAGCGGAGCGAGTCCGCAGCGCACCGCGTCCCCGGTCCCCCGCTGCTGCTCCTGCACGGCGATGGTGACGTGCGGTGCGACATCGGCCAGGTGGGCTTCGACCTGATCACGCTGGTGGCCCACCACCACCACGAGCCGGTCGGGCTCGACCGCGTTGGCGGCGTTGATCGCGTGGCTGATCATCGAACGCCCGGCCACCCGGTGCAGGACTTTCGGTGTGGACGACTTCATCCGGGTTCCGGCACCGGCGGCCATGATGACGACTGCCGCCACTCGACCGCTTGCCTCTTGTTCAGACACGGGCACTCCCAGGCTGGTAGGTATCCGCTCCCCGGGTAGGAGTCGAACCTACGTCGCTAATCCTGATTCAAAGTCAGGCGGGCCCTGCCGGCAGACCAACCGGGGATCGTCAGGTGACCGGGCCCAACTTTACGGTGCCGACGGCCGCCGTCGCATCTCAGTCCGACCTGCGGTGCGCCGGCGCCATCGTCGACTGGGCCGGGTGCGGGCGGACGGCTGCCCGCGATTCGCAAAAGCACGCCGTCCCGGGCCAAACTGGTCCGGTGCCGCCCACGTCATCACAGACTGCCCGCGCTCGGCGCGGACGCGTCCGGATGACCCGGGCCGAACGCCGTGAGCAGCTGATCGACGTGGCCCGCGGGCTGTTCGCCGAGCGTGGCCTGGAGGGGACCTCGGTGGAGGAGATCGCCACCCACGCCGGGGTGAGCAAGCCGGTCGTCTATGAGCACTTCGGCGGCAAGGAGGGCCTCTACGCCATAGTCGTCGACCGGGAGGTGCGCACGCTGCACGACGCCATCCGGGCGGCGCTGACCACGCCCCGAGCCAATCCGCGGGCGCTGATCGAACTCGGGACGCTGGCACTGCTGGACTACATCGACGACAACCCGAACGGGTTCCGCATCCTGTCCCGGGACTCCTCCGACTCGGAGAACTCCTTCGCCACGATCCTGTCCGACATCGCGTCCCGGGTGGAGGATCTGCTGGCCGACGAATTCACCAAACGTCGCCTCGATCCGGCGACCGCTCCGCTGTATGCACAGATGCTGGTCGGCCTGGTCGCGCTCGCCGGCCAGTGGTGGATCGACACCCGAGGCGAGCAGGAGATGGCCAAGCCGGTGGTGGCCGCGCACCTGGTCAACCTGGCCTGGCACGGGATGCGGAACCTGCACGCCGAACCCCGGCTGTTGACCCTGCCGTCCGGGACTTGATTCCCATATCAGAGTGAGGATTCCCCCGGTTACTGTGTTCCGGTGACCGCGCCGGCATTTCAGAATCTCTTCGTTTCCTCATCAGCGTGGAACACCGCAATGGGCGCCGCTGTGGCCGGTGCCGGTCGAAACGAGAGCCCTGCGCCCGGACCCCTCGATTGGCTGGAGTTGGTGCGTTCCGGTCTTGCGCGGGCTGAAGGTGAATTGGACCCGATGTGGCAGAAGGCATTGGCGTCGAGCGCCGAGGCCGACATCGCCATTCGGGTCATCTCCGTCTATGAGGATTTGGCCTATGTGGGCGACCTGACACTCGACGGCGACATCTGCACCTGCCTATTGCGTCGGGTTCGGGTGAAGGCCGGATCCCAGGGCCAGTGGGACATCACCGGAGCGGACCCGAAACTGGAATTCGCGGTCACGACAGCAGATAACCCCTGGCTTCTGGTCCGCCGAATCCTGCCGCCGCTGGAGGCCCTGCGGGCAGCGCCCGCCGCCCCCGGGCCAGGCCCGAGTGAAAGCTACCCTCTGACGGCCGACTTGGCCGCCGGCGTCCGCGAGGCACTCGATAGTGGGTCGGTGGCGACCCCCGGCGCCGCCCTGCTCAGCGTGCCGGGCCTGCCGCCGGAGGTGCGGGCTGCGCTGCAGCCGAGCGCGTCGGTGTCGATGCTGACGCTCGTCAAACCACGGGGTGCCCCTGAGGCCTCCCTCGGCGTGGCCGTCGTGATGTGGACGGTCGGCCTCGCAGGACTCCACCGCTTCCAGCCAGGGGACCCGGGCCCGGGGATCACCCGCGTCCAACCGGGGGACCTTGGCTACCACGTGATCTGGACCGCCCTGGGCGCGCTGGACACTGTCCGCCGTGCTCGCGAAACCTTCGCGACCCCTGGGGCTGGTTCCCGATGAGTCCCATGGTCGGCATGGACCCGCAGTCCGGACGCGAGCTGGCGCGCGTCTTCTCGACCTCCTCACTGCGCCTGGAAGTGACCTGCCGGGAAGTCGATGCCCTGATGTTCATGCTCGGCTGGCTGGGACCCGACGCGCAGGAACTTCGGCACGACTGGGAGAGTCGCCTGCGCTGGGGCGTGCTGCGCTGCGCCGAGGAACTCGCCGCCGCCGGCTCGTACCTCATCGGACAGGTCGAAGAACAGGAACAGGCGTCCGGCGTGAGCCACGAGACGTTCTTGGTCTGGCTCGCACACCGAGCAGAGGGCGCCCAGAACCTGTTCCAGGACGGCGTCGCGTGGGTCAGTGATCGGGTCGAGGACGGCATCGCCTGGACCGCCGACCGGATCGATGACGCCACGCAGGTGGTCAAGGTCGTCGTCGGGGAGGTTGCCACCAGGACGGACGCGCTCGTGAAGGGCGTTGCACGCTTCGCGTACGCGGACCTGATCCTGCTCGGCCAGTTCACCCGACCGCTCACCGAAGGACGGCTGCCGCAACTCAGCGAGCTGCTCGCGTCCGTGCTGCTCGTCGGGGGAACCGCCGTGGGGGTCGGGGTCAACCTCACGTCCGGACGCGACCAGCACCTCTTCGACGACGGGCGCCCGTTCACTGGCACGCCGACTCACTTGCGCTCCGGCGACCCGGGGTACGCCTTGCCCCCACGCAATCTGGGCGACCTGATCAGAACCGCGAATGCCAGCTACGACTCCGACGGCGTAATCGTCACCGCGATCCGCAAGCCTGGCCAGCCGACCCGGTACCTCGTCTCCATCCCTGGAACGGAACCCCCGATCTTGGACGCCAACGGCTGGAACGGAAACCCGAACGGCCGCGACTGGCCGGCGAATCTCTACGGGATGGCGACCGGCACGTCCTCGGGGACGGAGGCGGCGAAACTCGCCGTTGACAGGGCCATCGCCGCCGACCGATCAGCCCATGGAGAACCGGCCAGCGGACCACCGGAGATCCTCCTCGTGGGGCACTCCCAGGGTGGACTCATCGGCGCGAACCTGGCCGCGGATCAGTCGTTCAGCTCCCGATACCACATCGCCGGCCTCGTGACGTACGGCGCCCCGGTCGAGTGCGCCAATGTGCCCCGCGAAATACCGGTGCTGTCGGTCCAGCGCGGGGCTGACATCGTTCCGCAGTTGGACCTCGGTGGTGCGCAGCTGGTCACGTCCGTCGACCCTGTCTCTCCACTCATCCAGCTGGTAATGCCCGCCGCCAACATCACTTCGGTGTACCTCCCTGGCCCGCTCACCCCGGGGGCCGCCCACAGCCAGGCGGGATATGCGGACTCGGTGTCAACCGCCACCGGTCTCCAATCCGCGCAGCTGACCGCATGGCAGCAAACCCACGGGATCAGCGACTTCTACGTCACTGACGACAGTCAGGGCGACTCGTACAACGTGCCCTTCGGCAGGACGGTGGACTGACATGCGCAAGCTGACTGCGGCGGTGCTCGCCGCCTGGCTGATGGCCTTCGGCGGCTGCACCGACTCCGCCAAGGATGCTGCGCGCTACGTTGCTCGAATCGAGCCGATGCTGACCGCGATCCCCGGGGTCGCCTCTGCAGAGGTCCGCTACGGAGCGAGCGGATTCGGTGAGGTGACCTTGGGGATCACCGTGCGAGCAGACAACAGTGACCGTGCCGCGTTGCTGAGGATCATGGACGCGAGTCTGCGGGCGGTGGCTTCCGTCTTCGACTCCAAGACCAAGGGCGCCGTACACCCGCAGGTCGTGGGCGCGGACGGAACCACGACGGTCTGGGCGACGGACCTGGGGCTGACATCGACGCAGCCGAGTTTCGCCGAATTGGCACTGCGGTACCGGTAGCCGCTCCCGGGAGCCCCACCCAGGTGCTTTCTCCACCATGATGGGAGCCTCACAAAGCGTGATCGGAGGCTCACTATGGCGTACACATTCCCCGACGGATTCCTCTGGGGCGGCGCAACAGCGGCGAACCAGTTGGAGGGCGCCTTCGACGAGGGCGGCAAGGGGCTCTGCATCCAGGACGTGATGCCCAGGGGCATGATGGCCCCGCCCACCGAGGAGCCGACGCCGGACAACCTGAAGCTGGTCGGCATCGACTTCTACCATCGCTACGCCTCCGACATCGCCCTGTTCGCCGAGATGGGGTTCTCGACCTTCCGTCTGTCGATCGCCTGGAGCCGCATCTTCCCCAACGGGGACGAGGAGACCCCCAACGAGGAGGGACTGGCCTTCTACGACCGGGTCTTCGACGAGTGCGCCAAGCACGGCATCGAGCCGCTGGTGACGATTTCCCACTACGAGACGCCGCTGCACCTGGCCAAGGCGTACAACGGCTGGATCGACCGGCGGATGATCGGGTTCTACGAGCGCTACGTGCGGACGCTGTTCGCGCGGTACGGCTCGAAGGTCAAGTACTGGCTGACGTTCAACGAGATCAACTCCGTCCTGCATGCGCCCCTGATGAGCGGCGGCATCTGGACTCCCAAGGAGCAACTCTCAACCAAGGACCTGTACCAGGCCTGCCATCACGAGCTGGTCGCGTCCGCCCTGGCCACCAAGATCGCCCACGAGATGATGCCCGGGGCCAAAGTCGGCTGCATGGTCATCGCGATGCCGATCTACCCGCTCACGCCGAACCCCGACGACATCATCAAGGTGATGAAGGCCGACCACGACAACCTGTTCTTCACCGACATCCACGCCCGAGGCGAGTACCCCGGCTACAAACTGCGCGAGTTCCGCGAGGCGGGGATCGAACTCGACATCACCGACGAAGATCGGGAACTGCTCAAGCACACCGTCGACTTCATCTCGTTCAGCTACTACATGAGCATCTGCGACACCGCCGACCCGGCGTTGATGACCAAGGGTGAGGGCAACCTTCTAGGCGGGGTGCCGAACCCGACGCTGCCGTCCAGCGAGTGGGGATGGCAGATCGATCCGCAAGGGCTGCGGTTCATCCTGAACCAGATGTGGGATCGGTTCGGCAAGCCGCTGTTCATCGTCGAGAACGGCCTGGGCGCCAAGGATCAGTTGGTCGAGGTGGACGGCGTCAAGACGGTACTCGACGACTACCGGATCGACTACCTGCGCGCGCACCTGGCCCAGATCGGGGAGGCCCTGGCCGATGGCGTCGAGGTCATGGGCTACACCTCTTGGGGCCCGATCGACCTGGTCAGCGCGTCGACCGCGCAGATGAGCAAGCGGTACGGCTTCATCTACGTCGACCGCAACGACGACGGAACCGGCACGCTCGAGCGCTACCGCAAGAAGTCGTTCCACTGGTACCGGGACGTGATCGCGTCCAACGGGGCCAACCTGGCCTGAGCAGCCCCGACGGCTCCGGGGCGCTGGGGGCTCAGCTGACCAGCCGGGCCCCCGGCACCGGGCCGGTCACCCGCCGGACGGCCCGGCAGACTCCTTCGCTGGACAGGCGCACCGAGAGGTCGACCGCGGCGTTCTCATTGGCGGCCAGGAAGGCGACTGTCGGCCCCGACCCGGAGACGATCCCGGCCAGGGCTCCGTGCTCGCGTCCGGCGTGGAGAACCCGTGCCAGCTGCGGACGCAAGCTCAACGCCGCAGGCTGCAGGTCATTGACCAGAGCCGCTGCCAGGGCCGCCGGGTCGGAGGCCACCAGGGCGTTCAGAAGTTCCGGTGGGACCGTGAGAGGCTCGGAGGAGGCAAGACCAAGTTCGTCGAACCGGCGGAACACCGCGGGCGTGGACAACTCACCCTCACTGAAGGCCAGCACCCAGTGGTAGGTGCCGCGGCTGAGGACTGGAGCCAGCCGGTCGCCGCGATCGGTGCCCAACGCCGTCCCGCCGGTCAGCGAGAAGGGCACGTCTGCGCCCAGCAGGACACCGAGTTCGCGAAGCTCGTCAGGGGAGGTGTCCAGATCCCACAGCACCGAGCAGGCCAGCAGCGCCGCCGCGGCATCTGCCGAGCCTCCGGCCATCCCGCCGGTGACCGGAATCGTCTTGCGGATGGCCATGTCGACACCGAGGTCCATCCCCACCCCGTGCCTCTTGGCGAGCAGCCGGGCCGCCCTGACCGCGAGGTTGCTGTCGTCTGCCGGGACAAGGTGGGCCTGATCGCCGGCCACGGTGACCCGGTACTCCCCCGGCGGAGCCCAGCGGGCCTCCAGCTCGTCGTACAGCGAGACAGCTTGGAACACCGTCGCCAGAGAGTGGTAGCCGTCGGCGCGCTTGGGCCCTGAGCGCAGGGCCAGATTGATCTTCCCGGACGCCCGAACCCGGACGACCTCGGGCTCAGTCACCGATGCCATTGCCCGAGGCTATCCCACGCCGGTACGGCTTCGGCGATGCGGGCGAAGTCGGTCACCTCCAGCACCTCGCCACGCGCCTGCGGGTCGACGCCTGCCGCGGCGAGGGCGACCTGGGCCTGTGCGGACGAACCGAACAACGGGGCCAGCGCCGCCCGCAGCATCTTGCGGCGCTGGGAGAAGGCGGCGTCGATCACGGCGAACACCTGCCGGCGGGTGGCTGAGGTGACAGGCGGGTTTCGTCGGGCGATCTCGACCAGCCCCGAGTCGACGTTGGGCACCGGCCAGAACACCGTGGGGGGAACCGTTCCGACCCGCCGGGCCGCGCAGAACCAGGCCAGCTTCACCGACGGCACGCCGTAGGTCTTCGAACCCGGCGGCGCGGCCAGCCGGTCGGCGACCTCGGACTGAACCATGACCAGGCCGCGCACAATGCCGGGAAAGCTGGTCAGAACGTGGAGCAGGACCGGCACGCTGACGTTGTACGGCAGGTTGGCGACCACCGCGGTGGGTTGCGGGTCGGGCAGGGTGTCGACGCCGAGCGCGTCCGCCTCGATCACCCGGAGTCGGGCGGAGTGCGCGGGCATCCGTTCAGCCACCGTCCGCGGCAGGCGCCTGGCGAGGCTGGGCTCGATCTCGATCGCGATGACCTGCTCAGCGATCTCCAGAAGGCCCAACGTCAGCGACCCCAGTCCCGGCCCGATCTCCAGGACGACGTCGGCCGGCCCGATGCCCGAGGCGGCCACGATCCGGCGCACGGTGTTGGCGTCGTGGACGAAGTTCTGCCCGCGCTGCTTGGTCGGACGCAGATCCAGTTCGGCGGCCAACGCGCGGATCGTGCGTGGGTCGAGCAGCCCCGTCCCGGGTCTGGGGCCGCCGACGGGAGGCGAGGCTTCGTCAAGCTCAGCCATCGCATCGACGCGTGGAGGAGGGACTTCGGCAAGCCCGGCCGACGCTTCGGCGTCCATCGCTTCAACGCGCTCCGGCGTCGTCTCGCCTCGTTCAGGCATCGACCTCACCCCAGTCTCCGAACAGGGCGGACGCGTTGGCGCTCAGCTGGGCGCACAGGGCACCCAGATCGGCGCCCCGACGCTCGGCGGCGAACCTGACGGTCAGCGGCAACAGATAGGACGCGTTCGGCCGGCCCCGAAATGGCATCGGAGTCAGGTACGGGGCGTCCGTCTCGACCAGCAGCCGGTCCGCGGGAGTCAGGTCCAGCGCCTCCCGCAGTGCCTCGTTGGCTTTGAAGGTGACGGTGCCGGGGAAGGAGAGCCAGAAGCCGCGGTCCAGGCAGCGGCGCGCGAACGCCGCATCCCCGGAGAAGCAATGCATCTGCACACGGTTGGGGGCGCCTTCGGCGTCCAGCACATCGAGGATGTCGTCGTGGGCGTCCCGATCATGGATTACCAGCGCCAGGTCGTGGGCCTTGGCCCAGGCGATGTGGGCGGCGAACGCGTGCTTCTGCCGGACCTGACCCTCGGCGTCCCGCGTGCGGAAGTAGTCCAGTCCGGTCTCGCCGATCCCGCGTACCCGGGACGACAGGCCGATCAGGTTCTCCAGTCGGTCGAGTTCGGCGTCGAGCCGCTGGCCGAGCCGGGCGGCGTCGTTGGGATGGATCGCGAGGCTGGCCACCACCTCGCGGAACCGTTCGGCCAGGGCGATGCTCTCAGCCGAGGACGTCACGTCCGTCCCGACCTCGACCACCCGGGTGACCCCGACGGTCCGGGCGGCCGCGAGCGCGTCCGCGACGGCCAGCCCGCTGACCCTCTGGGTCGCTGCGAGATGGGTGTGCGCGTCGGTGACTGCGGCCGGCAGCGGCTCGGGCAGCGACGGCAGTCCGAGGGAGACGATGCTCACCGTTCCCCCTTCCGAGCAGCCAGGGCCGCAGTGTAGAGCTCCCGGCGGGGCAGTCCCAGATCGGTGGCCACCGTGGCGACGGCCGCCGAGAATGGTTCGCCGCCGGCGACCCGTTCGGCGACGAGCGCGGCCGCGTCCTGCATACTCACCCCGGGCGCAGCGGCCCCCGCGATCACCACCGTGACTTCGCCTCGCACACCGTCGCGGGCCCAGTCGGCCAACTCCGCCAAGGTGCCCCGACGGGTCTCCTCATAGGTCTTGGTGAGCTCGCGGGCCACCGCCCCACGCCGCGTGTCGCCCAGAGCGGCCCTTGCGTCGGCCAGGAACTCCTCCAGCCGGTGCGGCGCCTCGAAGAAGACCATGGTCCGTTGCTCGGCGGCCAGCTGCTCGAGCCGACGCCGCCGCTCGCCGGCTTTGCGCGGCAGGAAGCCCTCGAAGCAGAACCGGTCGGTCGGCAGCCCGGACAAGGCCAGGGCGACCAGGACCGCGGACGGCCCGGGGACCACACGGAGCTCGGCGCCAGCGTCGATCGCCGCGTTCACCAGGCGGAACCCGGGATCAGAGATGGTCGGCATGCCGGCATCGCTGACCACGACCACCGTGCGTCCGGCGACGAGGTCGGCGAGCAACTCACCCGCTCGCGCGCTCTCGTTGCCGTCGAAATAGGAGACCACGCGTGCGGCTGAGGCGATACCGAGCCGGGTGAGCAGGGTCCGCAGCCGGCGCGTGTCCTCGGCGGCGATGACATCGGCCTCGACCAACGCCTTTCGCAGCGACGGCGTGGCGTCGTCGAGATCGCCGATCGGCGTCCCTGCCAGGATCAGTCGGCCCGCGGCCGATTCCGGAATCACCGGAGCAGTATCGCCCACCCGGGGGGAGTTCCTGGCGCTTGTGGGTTCTCGCGGGCCTCCACGGCACCCGTCGGCGGTTCTCGTGAGTGGGTTTCGGGGAACAAGTCGAACCCTGCCCGTTGCGGGCGCCCGGCCCTGGCTCAGGACAGGTCCCGGCCTGACCAGCGCCGCCTTGTGTCGTTCCGACCGTGACCACCGCGGCACTCGACGAAACCGGTCGGTGCGCGCTGAGCGTGGGCCGGCCGTGTCTTCGAGATCGAGTGTCGCTTGCGTCACGCAGCTGTGCGACGTGGTGTGGAGTCCGCTGGCCCAGATCGCCCCGCTGCGTCCCTGACGTCGGCGTGGAGCGGGCCTTCGGAGCGCGCCCGGCGAACCACCTAGGATGGCGGACGTGATTGACGCGCCCGGAACTGCCGTTGACGGCGGAAGGGTTGCTGAAGATCCGGTGGTGGAGGCGCAGGCCCCAGAACCGGACGCGCAGGCCCCAGAACCACAGGCGCAGGTCGCCCACGAAGTCGGCATCGGTTCGGAATCTGCAGCCGGACCGGAGGGCGCGCCGTCCCCAAGGGTCGCGCCTTCTGCTGCGCGGTGGCGTTGGGGCGATCGCGACGACCTGAGCACGATCGAGCGCTTGCGTGAGGGGCCCCTGACCGACCGGGTCGCCGGTTGGGTGGTCAGCGTGGCGATCACCGCCATCGCGTTCGGGATTCGGATCGTGAACCTCGGCTACCCCACCGGGATGGTCTTCGACGAGACCTATTACGCCAAGGATGGCTACGCGTTGTGGAAGTTCGGGTACGAGCGCAACTGGCCCGACGACGCCAACGCGTCGATCGTCGCCGGCTCCCCCGATGTGTACAAGGATTCGGCGTCCTTCATCGTCCATCCGCCGGTCGGCAAATGGCTGATCGGGCTGGGCGAACAGTTGTTCGGGATGAACTCCTTCGGGTGGAGGTTCATGCCGCTGGTCTTCGGGTCGCTGTTGGTCTTCGTCACTATCCGGTTGGCGCGACGCCTCTCCCGGTCCACACTCATCGGGGCCATCGCGGGCGTCCTGATCACCTTCGACGGCCTGGCGTTCACCATGTCGCGGATCGCCCTGCTCGACATCTTCCAAGCGTTCTTCCTTGCCGTAGCGGTATCGGCGATCATCGCCGACCGGGACTACTACCGGCACAGGCTCGCCGACCATCTTCAGGAGCAGGGCATCCCCGACTTCGGCGGCCGGTTCGGCCCGGTGGTCTGGCTACGCCCGTGGCGTCTGGTGGCTGGTGTGGCCTTCGGCCTGGCACTGGGCACCAAGTGGAACTCGGTGTACCTGTTGGCGGCGATGGGCGTCCTGTCAGTGCTCTGGGACGTGGGCGCCCGGCGGCTCGCGGGAGCAGACTGGCACGGCTGGCTGGCCCTGCTGGTCGACGGCATTCCCGCGTTCGTCCGACTGGTGGTGGTCTCCGCGCTGGTGTACGTGGGCACCTGGGCGGGCTGGCTGACCACGTCCGGCGGCTACAACCGCGACTGGGGGTCGCGAAACCCCGACCACCCGTGGGTGAAGTTCCTGGGCGACCCCTGGGCTTCGCTGTTGTGGTACCACAAGGAGATTTACGAGTTCCACGTCGGCGATTACATCAACAACGCCACCCACCCCTACGACGCGCATCCGGCAGGGTGGCTGGTGATGGCCCGTCCGATCGGCATCGACGCCGTGAACGACATCAAGCCGGGTACGGACGGCTGCCTCGGCCCCGACAACTGCATCCGGGTCATCTCGGGTATGGGCACCCCGATGCTGTGGTGGATGGCGGCGCTGGCGCTGGTGGTGGCCGCGGTCTGGTGGATCGGCGGCCGCGACTGGCGCTTCGGCGTGCCGCTGATCGCGACCGCGGCGCTCTATCTTCCGTGGTTCAACTACACCGACCGTCCGCTGTTCTTCTTCTACGCAATCACCTTCCTGCCCTACACCGTGACGGCGTTGGCCCTGGTGCTGGGGCTGATCCTGGGCCCGGCAAGGGGCCCGAACAGACGTCCTGGCGCGATCATCGTCGGGATCGCGGTGTGCCTGGTGGTGGCGAACTTCGCCTGGATCTACCCCGTCCTGACCGACCAACTGCTGCCCTATCAGCAGTGGCTGGCCCGGATGTGGCTGCGGTCCTGGATCTGAGCCGGGCGCGCAGGTTCCGTGGGGTCATCGGGTGCCCCGAGGCAGAAGCCGGTTGCGCCGCGCTTCGGCAAATGCACCCGCACTCCGGCAAATGCACCCGCACTCCGGCAAATGCACCCGCACTCCGGCAAATGCATCCGCGCTACCAAAAGTGCACCGCACTACAGAGGCCTCAGCAGCGCCGCGAACTCCTTGTAGCGGCGCGAACTCCCTGTTGCGCCGCGAACTCCCTGTAGCGACGCGAACTCCCTGTAGCGCCGCGAACTCCCTGTAGCGCCGCGAACTCCCTGTAGCGGCGCGAACTCCCTGTAGCGCCGCGAACTCCCTGCAGCGCCGCGAACTCTGCGCAGCGCAGCCCGGGCGAGTCGGCCGTGGGCCGCGAGTGCCGGTCTCACCCCGAGCGGCCAGTCAGCAGGGCCCGGGCGCCGGGCATAGCCTCTTCTCGGCCCGCTGACGGCAAGGAGAATCTGATGGCTTTGTGGAAGCTGCACGGTAATGGGACGCTGCAACCAGGCGCGGTCGTCGCCCCTGATGAACGCCTGTCCTGGGGCAAGACGGTGGGCCTGGGCGCCCAGCATGTGGTGGCCATGTTCGGCGCCACGTTCGTCTTCCCCCTGCTCATGGGACTCAATCCGCAGCTGGCCGTGATGATGTCGGGCGTGGCCACCCTGGTCTTCCTGGTGGTGGTCAAGGGACGCGTCCCGTCCTACCTCGGATCCTCGGCGTCCTTCGTGGGTGTGGCGGCGGCGATCTACGCCGCCGGCGGCAATCCGGCCCACGTCTCCGGCGCGATGTTCTGGGTGGGCCTGCTGCTGTTCATCATCGGGGTGATCATCCACTACCTCGGGGCCGGCGCCATCCACCGGGCGCTGCCACCGGTGGTCACGGGTGCGGTGGTCATGCTGATCGGTTTCAACCTGGCCCCCGTGGTCGCGGGCGTCTACTGGCCGCAGGACCAGTGGATCGCACTGCTGGTGATGCTGGTGGTGGTGGTGCTCTCAGTCGGGACGCGGGGCTTCGTCAGCCGGATCGCGATCTTCCTCTCCCTGGTCATCGGCTACGTCCTGAGTTGGGTGGCCGACCGCGTGTTCGGGCAGATCACCTCTTTCGACGCGGCCACCGGCGGCATCACGACCCACTGGCGGGTCAACTGGACCGGCGTTGCCCAGGCCGACTGGTTCGGCCTGCCCCCGATCACGAACCTCACCACGTGGCAGCCGAACGCGGCTACCAACGTGGTCGGGTTCCACGCCCCGGCCTTCAACCTGGCCTTCGCGCTGGTCGCGCTCCCGGTCGTCATCGCGCTCATCGCCGAGAACACCGGGCACGTCAAGGCCGTCGCCGAGATGACCGGGGCCGACCTCGACAAGGACATGGGACGCGCCATCGCCGGTGACGGCCTGGGCTCGATGCTGGCTACGGTCGTGGGTGCCGGGCCGACCACCACCTACGCCGAGAACATCGGCGTCATGGCAGCCACCCGCGTGTATTCGACCGCGGCCTATGTGGTAGCCGCCGGGGTCGCGGTCCTGTTCGGGTTCTCGCCCAAGTTCGGCGCGGTGATCTCGGCCACCCCGGGCGGCGTCCTGGGCGGCATCACCGTCGTGCTGTACGGCATGATCGGCCTGCTCGGCGCGAAGATCTGGAAGGAGAACAACGTCGACTTCGGCAACCCCGTCAACCTCGTTCCAGTCTCCGCGGGCATCATCATCGGCATCGGCGACGTGTCGCTGCAGTTGTCGGAGTCTTTCACCCTCAGCGGCATCGCCCTGGGCACGATCGTGACCGTGGTCGTCTACCACGTCGCCCACGCCCTGGCGCCGGCCCATCTCAAGGTCGACCCTGCCGGCGGGACCCTGCTGATGCTCGATGAACCCGGCATGTACGTCGATCCGGACGCGGAGGAGAACAGCATCCGGTGATCCTCACCCCCGCCGTCCGGCAGGGTGTGGCCGTCGCGGTCGCGACCGGGCTCTACGGGTTGTCCTTCGGGGCGCTCAGCGTCGGGGCCGGACTGACCGTCTGGCAGACCATCACGCTCTCGGCCCTGATGTTCACCGGCGGCTCGCAGTTCGCGTTCGTCGCGGTCGTCGGTGGAGGTGGGACGGGGCCGGCCGCCACGACCGCGGCCACCCTGCTCGGCGTCCGCAACGCGGTGTACGGGATGCAGGTCAAGGCGCTGCTGAGGCCGCCGGCCGCCTGGATTCCGCTGGTCGCGCACCTGACCATCGACGAATCGACTGCGACAGCGTCGGCCCAGGACGGCCGCCACGAAGAGCGCCGGGGCTTCTGGGCCGCCGGTGTGGGCGTGTGGGTGTTCTGGAATGCCTCCACGCTGGCCGGAGCCCTCGCCGGCACTCAGCTGGGAGACCCGCGGGCCTGGGGGCTGGACGGCGCTGCGGCCGCGGCCTTCCTGGGGCTGCTCTGGCCGCGGCTGCGTGAACGGGAGCCGGTGGCGATCGCAGTTGCCGCGGCGGTCGTGACCGTGGCGACGCTGCCCCTGACACCGCCGGGAATCCCGGTGATCCTCGCCGCGGTGGTCTCGGTGGTGGTGTGGTGGTCGCAGCAACGGGGGTGGACGCGATGACTTGGTGGCTGTGGATTCTGCTCGCCTGCGCTATCGCCTACCTCACGAAGCTGGCCGGCTACTTCCTGCCCGATCGGGTGCTGGATCACCCGCTGGTGCCGGGTGTCGCCGGTGCGCTGACCGTGGGCCTGCTCGCCTCGCTGACCACGAGCAACGCCCTCGGCGCCGGTCAGGGGCTCAGCTTCGACGCCCGGCTACTCGCGGTCGCGACGGCGGGATTGGCCCTGTGGCTGCGGGCGCCGTTCCTCCTCGTGGTCGCCGTGGGCGCCCTTGCCGCCGCGCTGGGACGCCTGGCGGGCCTTGCCTGACGGCCGCCGGTCAGGTTGCCGACGGGTGGACCGACCCGTCCTCCAGGAAGCGGGCCCCCAGCCACTCCTCGGGGATCCCAAGGCCCTCCACCAGGGCCAACGCGTCGGGCCGCAACTCGCGGCACAGGGCATTGATCTGCTGGCTGATCGCCTTGGCGCGACCGGTGGAGATCCGGTTGTGTTCGAGGAACCAGGCCCGGTCGGCCTCGATGCTGGACAGTGCGTAGAGGCTGCACAGTCGCTCCAGCACCTGCCTCGTCTGAGGATCGGAGCAGGACTCGATGCCGGCGATGAAGGCCTCCAGGGTGGTCCGTTCCATGTGAGCCCGGGCGAGGAAGAGCACGTGGTCCTGGAGCCGGTTGAACGGCTCGAAGGAGTCGCCGGCCCGTCCGGCCTGCTGCATGCGGCGCGCGAGCGAGCCCAGCGCATGGCGTTCCCGTTCCGCGAACATCAGCGCGTGCCAACCTCGGTCGACCAGGGTCAATTCCTCCGGACGCCAGCGTGCAGCCGTCACCAGACGTTCGATGAGAAGCCCGGCGGCGGTGCGTTCCACGACGGTCTCGCCGATCACCCGTGCGGTGGCCTGGACCACGCCGACCCGGTCCTTCTCGCCCCACATCTGCTGGTAGTCGGTCAGCACCGCTTTGGCCACGAGCTGCAGTAGGACTGTGTTGTCGCCTTCGAACGTAGTGAACACGTCGACGTCGGCACGCAGCCCGGTGAGCTGGTTCTCCGCAAGGTAGCCAGCTCCACCGCACGCCTCCCGGCACATCTGGATGGTGTCGTTGGCGAATCTGGTGCCCATCGCCTTCAACCCCGCCGCCCGGGTCTGCAGGAGCCTTTCGTCGCGGTCGGTGTGCGCGGTGGGGCCCTGCACCGTCAGCAACGCGCCGATCAGTTCGTTCTGGGCGTAGCCCAGGGCATAGGCCCGGGCGATCGCTGGGAGCAGACGGCGTTGGTGGGTCAGGTAATCGAGCAGGAGCACCCCGTCCGGGTGGCCCGGTGCCGGGAACTGCCGACGCCGCAAGGCATGACGGGTTGCGATCGACAGTGCCCGGCGAGCAGCCACGCCACCGGCGGCGGCGATGCACACCCGTCCCCGGACCAGCGTGCCGAGCATGGTGAAGAACCGCCGGTTCGGATTGCCGATCGGCGAACTGTAGTGCCCGCCCTCGTCCACCCCGCCGTACCGGTCCAGGAGCATCCGGCGCGGCACCCGAACGTGGTCGAACGAGATCATCCCGTTGTCGACGCCCGGCAGGCCGCCCTTGGCGCCGTGGTCAGCCGTGCTCACCCCGGGCAGATCGGCGCCGTCCGAGCCGCGGATCGGGACGAGGGCGGCATGCACCCCGTGGCACGTCCCGTCCACCCACAGCTGGCCGAACACCACGGCCATGCTGCCGTGGAGCGCGGCATTGCCGATGTAGGCCTTGGTGGAGCCCGGGGTCGGCGAGTGCACCACGAACGCGTCACCGTCAGGGTCATAGGTGAGGGTGGTCTCGAGGTTGGCCACGTCCGAGCCGTGCCCGAGTTCGGTCATCGCGTAGCAACCGAGCAGGCGCAGGTCGGCGATGTCCCGAAGGAACGTGTCCTGGTGCCACGCGGTGCCCAGGCTCGTCACGGCACCGCCGAAGAGCCCGAATTGCACCCCGGACTTCACGGTGGTGGACAGGTCGCCGTGGGCGAGCATCTCGAAGGTGACCACCGCTGCAGCCGGGTCACCGGCATCCCCCGATCGAGTGGCCATGCCGGCCGACCCGAAACCGGCCGCGGTGAGTTCGCTGAGCCGGTCGAACACCCACTGCCGGGCCTCGGCCAGGTCCATCGCGGGATCACGCAACAGGTTCTCCGCGGGCATCCTGGCCCGTCCCTGTGCCCGCAGCTCGGCGAAGCGCCCGTCCAAGCAGGTCCGAAGTTCTGCTCCCAAAGACGTGATCGTCCCGGCGTGCGCCATGAGCAGGGTCATCGTGAGTCCTCCAGTCGTGGGACAGCGGCCAGCCCGGCCGCGAAGGCAGGAGTGAAGAGGCTGGTGATCTGGTCGACCACCACGGTACGGCCCACGCGAGGTTCGTCAGCCATCCAGCGATCCGCGGCGGCCCGGATGAAGCCGACCAGGCCGTGACCCCACGTCGCTGCGCAGGAGGGATCCTGGCCGCTCCTGGACAGGTGGACCGCGATGGCGCGCGAGACGTGGTCGCCGATCAGTTCGGGAAGCCCGCCGAGGGGGTCGATCGCACCGGCCTGGCTCTCCGCCGGCCGGTGGAGGACGAAGCGGTAGATCTCCGGGTCACGCTCGACCAGCGACAGATAGGCATCTGACAGGTCCCTAACCAGGATCGGGAGATCCTGCGGATCGGTCACGTCCAGCGCAGCTTTGAGGCCCCGATGGATGAACTGGTGGACCGAGTCCACCACGGCCACGTACAACCCGGCCCGACCGCCGAAATGCCGGTAGATGACCGTCTTGGACGTGCCGGCCTGCGCGGCGATCTCGTCCATGCCCACCCCCGGGCCGTACCGTCTGATCGCCCGGAGCGCCTGCTCGACGAGATCCCGGCGCCGGGTCACCCGGTGCTCGGCCCAGCGCGCGTCGCGTCCGTCGATGCCGGCGGTCATGCGTCAAGGGTACCTAGTACGAGGCGTACCTGCTACTGTCGGTATCGGTCAAGTTCCCGCAGAGGAGGGACGATGCCACTCCCCCGCACCGCCGTCATCGTCGGTGGTAACCGGACGCCCTTCGCCAGAGCCGGCGGAGCCTACGCGCAGGCGTCGGTCCAGGAACTGCTCACGGCTGCGCTGGACGGCCTGGCCGCGCGCTTCGGCCTGGCCGGCAGGAGCGTGGACGAGGTGGTCGCGGGCGCGGTGCTGAAGCATCCCCGCGATTTCAACCTCACCCGCGAAGCCGTCCTGGGCTCGTCGCTCGACCCGTCAACGCCTGCCTGCGACCTGCAGCAGGCCTGCGGGACGGGCCTGGAGTCGGTGGTGTACCTGGCCAACAAGATCGCCCTCGGGCAAGCCGACGTCGGGATCGCCGGGGGCGCCGACAGCGCTTCCCTGGCCCCGATCGCGGTGAGCGAGCCGTTGCGCCGCGCCCTGCTCACCGCCGGCCGGGCGAGGTCACTGCCGGGGCGGCTGAAGGCGTTCTCGGCGCTGCGGCCGCTAGATCTGGTGCCGGAGGTCCCCCGGGTGGTCGAGCCACGCACGTCGGCCTCGATGGGCGAGCACCAGGCCCGGACCACCCTGGCGTGGCAGGTCTCGCGCGCCGCCCAGGATGAACTGGCCGCCGCGTCCCACCACAACCTGGCCCGGGCCTGGGACGAGGGTTTCTTCGACGACCTGGCCACCGGGTACCTGGGCCTGGCCCGCGACCAGAGCCTGCGTCCGGACACCTCCCTGGAACGGCTGGCCGCGCTGAAGCCGGTCTTCGGCGGGCCGCAAGGGACGATGACAGCCGGCAACTCCACCCCGCTTTCCGATGGCGCGGCGGTGGTGCTCGTGGCCGAGGCCGAGTGGGCCCGGACGCACCGTCTGCCGGCCCTGGCCCGCGTCGTGGATGCCCAGGTCGCCGCGGTGAACCATCCGGCCGGCGCCGATCTGCTGCTGGCCCCGGTTCGCGCCGTCCCGCGCATGCTGAGGCGACAAGGCCTGACGCTGCAGGAGTTCGACCTCTACGAGATCCACGAGGCGTTCGCGGCCACCGTCCTGGCCACCCTCGCGGCCTGGGAATCGGACGCGTACTGTCGCGCAGAGCTGGACCTGCCCGCCGCGCTGGGGCCCGTCGACCGGACCAAGGTGAACGTGAACGGATCCTCACTCGCGGCCGGCCATCCGTTCGCTGCGACCGGCGGGCGGATCGTCGCCACCGCGGCCAAGCTGCTCGCCGCCAAGGGACCGGGTTCGCGGGGCCTGATCTCGGTGTGCGCCGCCGGCGGCCAGGGAGTCGTCGCGATCCTGGAGGCGGTGTGATGAGCGGCTGGATGAAAGCGCTGGAGGGCGCGTTCCGGTCCCGACCCGGTCAGTTCCTGGCCGCCCGCGCCGGGCTCCCCGAACCTGCGGAACTCCGCCGCGGCCGGACGCTGCCTCACGGCCCGATCGTTCTGGCCAACCTCGGAACCGGTCCGCTGGTGTCCGACACGCTCCTGCGCCTCGGCGTGACGCCGGCCGCTGCGGTGATCGACACCGGCGACGAGCCGGTGCCGGCTTACCCGGGCCCGATCGGCGCCCTGGTCATCGACGCCACCACCTTGCGGACGATCGGAGCGCTGGCGGCACTGCGCGAGGTGCTGCGTCCGGGCGTCCGGGCGATCGAGCCGAGCGGGAGGCTGGTGATCGTCGCCGCCGGCCCGGAGACGGTCGAGGGCTACGAGGCGGGGGCGGTGGCCCAGGCCATCGACGGGATCAACCGGACGGTGGCCAAGGAACTCCGCTTCGGGGCCACGGCGAACCTGCTCCGCGTCGATCCGCTCACCTCGCCGGCCGATCTGGCCTCTACGATGTCGTTCCTGTTGGAGGGGCGGTCGGCTTTCGTGGACGGCCAGGCCTGGTCGGTGTCGGGGACGCCGCCGACGATCGGGGGGACGGACGGACCCGCGTCCGCCGGTTTGCAGGGGCGCATCGTGGTGGTGACCGGTGCCGCCCGTGGCATCGGGGCCGCGATCACCGCAGTCCTGGGTCGCGAAGGGGCTCGCGTCGTGGCGGTCGACGTCCCCGGCGCCGGTGAGGCACTCAGCCGGGTCGCCAACGGCGTCCGCGGGACTGCGCTCCAGCTCGACATCACCTCGCCCGACGCGGGTCTGCGGATCGCTGCCCATGTCGCCGAGCGCGACGGGCCCGAGGCGCGGCTCCACGGGATCGTCCACAACGCCGGCCTCACCCGGGACAAGCTGGTCATCAACACCGATGCGGCACGCTGGGCTTCGGTGCTGGAGGTCAACCTCGCCGCTCAGATCAGGATCAACCAGGTGCTGCTCGACCCCGGCCGTCCCGGCAGCCTCGCCGACGGAGGCCGCATCATCGGCGTGGCCTCGACCAGCGGCATCGCCGGCAACCGCGGCCAGGCGAACTACGCGGCCAGCAAGGCCGGCGTGGTGGGCCTGGTCCGGGCCATGGCACCCGACCTGGCGCGCCGGGGCATCACGGTGAACGCGGTCGCGCCCGGCTTCATCGAGACGGACATGACGGCCAGGATCCCGTTCCTCCAGCGGGAGGTCTTCCGGCGCAGCAACAGCCTGGGACAGGGCGGACGGCCGGTGGACGTCGCCGAGACCATCGCCTGGTTCCTCGACCCGGCCAGCGCCGGGGTCACCGGCCAGGTCGTCCGTGTCTGCGGCCAGAACCTGGTCGGCGCCTGACGCCTCACGCGCTCCCGGCGCGGGGAGCGGCCCGCAGGGCGCAGGAGCGGCACGGCCGATCGGACCGCTTCGAGTGTTGGATCAGCCGCCTCCTTCACAGGCCGTCGAGGTCGGAATTCGTTTCACGTGCCCGCCGCCTGGCCCTGAGGACCAGCGCGCGGTAGCAGATCCCGACCGCGAAGACGACGGTCCCGGTCACGATCGCGGCGGGCGGGAGGGTGACGACCAGACCCAGGCAACCGACCAGCCCGATCCCCTGAAGCCAGCGGGGGTAGCGCCGGTGCGTGACCTGACGCCACGCGGCCAGGTTGGCCACGAAGTAGTACAGCAGAACGCCGAAGCTGGAGAAACCGATCGCGTCGCGGAGGTCGGTCAGCAGAACCAACGCGACAACGATGACCGCCACCGAGAGCTCGGCTCGGTTCGGCACCTGGAACCTGGGATGGACCGCATCCAGCCAGGTCGGCAGGTCCCCGTGCCGAGCCATCGCCAAGACGGTGCGCCCGAGTCCGGCGACCAACGCCAGGAGAGCCCCCAGCGCAGCAAGCCCACCGCCGGACCGGATGACCCATTCCGCCCAGCCGGCGCCGGCCGCGACCACCGCCTCGGCCAACGGCGCCCGGGCCGCCGCGGTGCCCGAGGCGCCCAGGACGCCCAGCACCGACCAGCCGACCAGCGCATACACCGCCAGCGCGATGACGAAGGCCACCACGATCGCGCGAGGAATCGTGCGCTCCGGTTCGACGACTTCCTCGCCGAGGGTGGCGATGCGGGCGTAGCCGGCGAACGCGAAGAACAGCAGGCCGGCTGATTGCAGGACCCCGTACGGGGTCGCGGCGGCTCCACCCCCGGCGGGGTCCGCCGTCCCGGACCCGATCGCGACGACGTTCGTCGCGACGACCAGCCCCAGGACGACCAGCACGGTGGCCACGATCATCCGGGTGAGCAGTGCCGTCCGGGTGATCCCACGCAGGTTCACCGCGGTGAGCCCGGCCACGACGAGAGCGGCCACCGGCCGCTGCCACCCCGGCGGCGCCAGGTAGGCGGCGACGGTCAGCGCCATGGCCGCACATGAGGCCACCTTGCCCACGACGAACCCCCAGCCGGCCAAGAAGCCCCACCAGGGGCCGAGGACCTCGCGTCCGTAGTGATAGGTGCCACCGGAGGACGGGTACGCGGCCGCCAGCTGCGCTGACGAGGCAGCGTTGGCGAAGGCCACGAGCGCCGCGACCGCCAGGCCCAGCAGCAGCCCCTCCCCCGCGGCGGAAGCCGCCGGCGCCCAGACGGCGAACACCCCCGCGCCGATCATCGACCCGAGGCCGATGACCACCGCGTCCCCGAGCTTCAGGCGTCGAGCGAGCTGGGCCATGGCAGCACCCTAGAGCGTGCGGACCGGGTGCACCCCAGCGTGCTCGGGGTTACGAGCTGCGCCCCGGTCGACGGGCGACCCCGACGACACCTGCCGCAGGGCCAGCGCGCCCGGCCTACTCACGCAGCGCGCGACCCAGGTTGTCCAGCTTGCGTTCGATGGCCGCGATCCGGTCCCCCACCTCGCCGGTCAGTGGGACGGCGGTGGCCGCAGCCTCGGCGACGGCCTTGCGGCGCCGCACGAACTTGAAGTAGCCGACCGCCACGGTGACCGCCAGCGCGAACGCAGCAACCACGAACCGGGTCACGTTCTGGTTGGAGAAGACCGCCATGCCCACCGCGTAGACCATGGTGAACACACCGCCCATCAGGACGCCGTTGGACAGCACGGCCTGGAACTCCGGCAGCACCAGGGAGACCACCATGATCGCCGTGGCACACACGAGCAGGATCACGCTCGTGATCAGCTGCCAGTTGGTCCAGGCCTCCTGGTCGTAGAAGCCGCTGTCGGCGGGCGATGGGTAGAACGTGTTCACGCCGATTCCCACGAAGGCGACCACCACAAGGCCCAGGAAGAAGGCGAAGATGACCTGCAGAAGCTCGTTGGCTTTCATGCCACCACCGTACGCCCGGGCCGATCAGGCCTCGCTCGACACGGCGGTGAGCTGCTCGGCGAGCAGTTCCAGCACATGGCGATAAGGACGGCCGGTGGCCCGGGTCATTCCCAGCTCGCAGGTCCGGTTGCAGGACGCGTGGGCTGCGGCATCCAGCCGAGCCACCTCGGCGGCCTCCGGAGCGGTCGCCGCGGCCGTCAGTTCGGGGTGCAGCATGCCGCGGTCCCCGGCAAAGGCGCAGCAGCCCCAGTCCAGCGGCACGTGCACCTCCTCGGCCACCGCTCGGGCGACGGCGAGCAGATCCGGATTGAGGCCCATCTGGGTTGAGGAGCAGGTCGGATGGACGGTCAGCGAGGGCAGCTTCGGGACGTCGCCGAGGGTCGGCAGCACGTGACGGGCCACGAATGCGACAGCGTCCATGACCTCGACGCCGAGATCCGGATCGTGGGCGATCTGGTGGTTGAACCCCTCGGTGCACGAGGACGCGTCGCAGACCACCGGGATCCGTCCGTGGTGGCTGGCCTCGCGGATCACCGGCAGCACCCGCTCGCGCATCTCCGCGTACCCCTTGGGGATGCCCTTGGACGACCACGGAGTCCCGCAGCACAGCGACTCAATGACCTCGGGAACCTCCAGCACCAGGCCGGCCCTGGCACACAACGCTTCGAAGGCCACCTGGACGCCCCTGCCCTCCACCGGCCCGAACATCACGTTGACGCACGCCGGCAGGTAGATCGCGTCCGGCGTCTTGCCCGGCTTGGGACGCCGACGCGCCGGGCCGCCGCCGGGCAGCTCGGCCGACCACAGCGGAATCACATCGTCGTTGATCTTGCGGACCGCCTGGTTGACCGCGGTCACCGCCGGCACCAGGGCGCCGGGGATCTTGTCCGCGACGCTCAAGGCCAGTGACGCGCCGGTCGTCACCACCTTCCAGTGCTTGGCCGCGGTGGACCAGGTCGCCGCCGCCGGCTTGGGGATCAACTCCCGGCGCAGCTTCTTGACCAGCAGGCCGGTGTTGATCAGCAGCGGGCAGGCGGTCCCGCACATGCCGTCGACGGCGCAGGTGTGCACGCCGTGGTAGGCGTAGGCCTGCTCCAGTTGCTCCACGGTCGCGGTGTCCCCGGCCAATTCGGCGTTGCGGATCTCGCGGCGCAGGGCGATCCGCTGCCGCGGGGTCAGGGTCAGGTTGCGGCTGGGGCAGACCGGTTCGCAGTAGCCGCATTCGACGCAGCGGTCGACCTCGGCCTCGATGCTGGGCGGCAACTTGATGTGCCGCAGATGGGCCTGGTCGTCGTCGGTGATCACCACGCCCGCGTTGAGCAGCCCACGGGGGTCGAACAGCCGCTTGACCTGGCACATCACGTCGTAGAGCTCCTCGCCGTACTGCCGCCGGACGAAGGGGGCCATCACCCGGCCGGTGCCGTGCTCGGCCTTCAGCGAGCCCTTGTTGGCCAGCACCAGGTCGACCATCGCCTCGGTGAAGTCGACGTAGCGGGTCATCTGCTCGTCGGTCTCGAACCGGTCTGTCAGCATGAAGTGGATGTTGCCGTCCTTGGCGTGGCCGAAGATCACGCTGTCTCGGTAGGAGTACTCGGTGAACAGCTTCTCCAGGTCGGCGCAGGTGTCGGCCAGAGAGGCCACCGGCACCACGACGTCCTCCAGCAGCGCGGTCGTCCCACTCGGACGCATCCCAGCGACCGTGGTGTAGAGGCCCTTGCGCAGCTTCCACAGCTTGCCGCGCAGGTGCGCGTCGGCGGTCAACGTGACCGGCTGGGAGATCGGCAGCGCCGCCAGGGTGCCGGTAGCCCCGGCAGTCAGCTCAGCGAGTTCGGCCGCGCTGGTCGCCTGGTACTCCAACAGCAGGGCGGCCTGCCGGCTGACGACCAGATCCTTGATCTGGGCAGGGGTGTCCGGGAAGTGCTGGCCCACGCGCAGCGACGTGGGATCCATCAGTTCCAGTGTGGCGGCTCCCGTGGCGACCAGGTCGGGCAGCGCGCGGTTGGCGGCATACAGGTCGTCGAAGACCAGCAACGAACTGGCCACGTGCTCGCGGAGCGGAATGGTCCGGAAAGTGGCCGAGGCGACGAAGGCCAGCGTCCCCTCACTGCCCACGACCAGGTGCGTGAGGATGTCGGCCGCGGTGGAGAAGTCGACCAGGGCGTTGATCCCGTAGCCCATCGTGTTCTTCATCGAGAACTGCTGCTCGATGGTGGCCAGGGACGCCGGATTGGCCAGGACGCGCTCACGCAGGCCGAGCAGGCCCGCGTACAACTCCGGTTCCAGGGCCCGCAGCTTCTCATCGGCGTCCGGGGCGCCGGTGTCGATCACGGTGCCCGAGGGCAGGACGGCGATCACCGATTCCAGCGTCCGGTAGCTGTTCTCCACCGTCCCGCAGGCCATGCCGCTGGAGTTGTTGGCCACCACGCCGCCGATCGTGCACGCGGCCTCGCTGGCCGGGTCCGGGCCGAACTTGCGTCCGTACGCGGCCAGCCGGGCGTTGAGCTGGCGGACGGTGACACCTGGCTGCACCCGGACCCGCAGCCCGTCGTCGAGCACCTCTACCTCGGTGAAGTGGCGGCGGACATCGGCGAGAACCTCGTCGGTGACGCTCTGGCCGGACAGGCTGGTGCCTCCGGAGCGGAACGTCAGCCCGATCCCGGCCTCCGCGGTCGCTCGCAACAGCCTGGCCACCTCGTCAGCCGAGGCGGGGGCCACGATCGCGGCCGGCCGGAGCAGGAAGTGCGAGGCGTCGTGAGCCATCGCGCGACGATCGAGCTCGCCGATGCGCACCCTCTGAGGGTCGGCGACGCAGCCGCGCAGGACCGTCGCCACCCCCTCAGGATTCAACCGGGGCCACCCTGTCGACGAGCCGGCCGGAGCTGCTGAACCACGCTGTTCTTCACCCATAGCTGCACCCTAGACCAGCCCTCCGACAGCGATCCCGAATCCTCCCAACCGGGTGGATCCTGCGCCATTGACGGCGTCCGCGGCCGGGTTTACCGTCGAGTGAGGAAGGACACCGCACATGTTCGCCGTCCGCCAGCCCGCCGTCGCCGGCAGCTTCTATCCCGGCCACGCCGCGACCCTGTCCGCCACCGTCACCCGGCTGCTGGGCCAGGCTCGAGCACAGCCTCCCGCCACCGACAGCCCTCCGCCGAAAGCGCTGATCGTGCCCCACGCCGGGTACATCTACTCCGGCTCGACCGCCGCCCAGGGTTTCGCCGCTCTCGATCCGATCCGTGACACGATCGCACGGGTCGTCCTGCTCGGCCCGGCGCACCACGTCGGCGTCCGGGGCCTGGCGCTGTCCGGTGCGGACGCCTTCGCCACCCCGCTGGGAGAGGTCCGGTTGGACCACCGGCTGCAGGCGCAGCTTTCGCTGCTGGAGCAGGTGGTGACCAGCCCCCAGGCCCACGTCTGGGAGCACTCGCTGGAGGTTCAGTTGCCCTTCCTGCAGGCGTGCCTGGACGACTTCGCCCTCGTGCCCCTAGTGGTGGGTGCCGCCACCCCAACCGAGGTGGCCGAGGTGCTGGAGGCCGCCTGGGGCGGCCCGGAGACCCTGATCCTGATCAGCTCGGACCTGTCCCATTACCTCCCCTATGCGCGGGCCCAGGCGATGGACCGGGAAACGGTCAACCAGATCCTCGCGCTGGAGTGGCCGTTGGCGGACGGGAGCGCCTGCGGCGCACGCGGAGTCAACGGGCTGCTGGTCGCCGCGCGCGCTCACGGCCTGCAACCCCGGCTGCTCGGGATGTGCAACTCCGGGGACACGGCCGGCGACCGCAACCGGGTGGTCGGCTACGCCGCAGTGGCGTTCAGCGAGGCCTCCCATGACCAGTCCTGAACCAGCAAGGCTCAGCCCGCGGACCGATCCCCGCGCAGGCGAGATCCTGCTCGCGATCGCCCGGGCGGCGATCGCCGACCACTTCGGGATCAGGCTGGCCTGTGACGAATCAACACCCTGGCTGTCCGAACCCGGGGCCACCTTCGTCACCCTCACCGAACACGGTCGGCTGCGCGGCTGCATCGGCTCGCTGGAGGCGTACCGTCCGCTGCTGACCGACCTGAGGGCCAACGCCCGCGCCGCCGCCTTCCGCGATCCGCGCTTCGCGCCACTGACCGCCGCCGAACTGGGCGACACCCGGATCGAGGTATCCCTGCTGTCGGCCACCGAACCACTGGAGTTCACCTCCGAGGCCGACGCCGTATCCGGGTTGCGTCCAGGGGTGGACGGAGTGATCCTCGTCTGGGGCAGCCACCGGGGCACCTTCCTGCCCCAGGTGTGGGAGCAACTCCCCGATCCCGCCGAGTTCCTGGGGCACCTGAAACGCAAGGCCGGCCTTTCGGCGTCCTTCTGGGATCCACAGGTGCGCCTGTGGCGCTACACCGTCACCAAGTGGAAGGAGAGCAAGCTCCCGCTTGCGCACCCGTCATGACCGGCACGATCCCTGACCTGTACCCCGCCCGCTGGTGGCATCCGCTCGATGACGGCCGCATCCAGTGCGACCTATGCCCCCGCGACTGCAAGCTGCGCGACGGCCAGCGCGGAGCCTGCTTCGTGCGCCGCCGCGAGGGCGACCAGATGGTGCTCACGACCTATGGTCGCGCGTCCGGGTTCTGCATCGACCCCATCGAGAAGAAGCCGCTGGCCCACTACTACCCCGGCAGCAGCGTGCTGTCATTCGGCACCGTCGGCTGCAACCTGGCCTGCAAGTTCTGCCAGAACTGGGACATCAGCAAGTCCCGCGATCCCGAACGGCTGCAGGACGAGGCGTCCCCGTCCGCCATCGCCCAAGCTGCCGCCGACTACGGCTGCCGCAGCGTGGCGTTCACCTACAACGATCCGGTGATTTTCGCCGAGTACGCCATGGACGTCGCCGACGCCTGCCACGAGCGCGGGATCAAGACCGTCGCGGTCACCGCCGGCTACATGCACGACCAGCCTCGCCGGGAGTTCTACGCGAAGATGGACGCGGCGAACGTCGACCTCAAGGCGTTCACCGAGGAGTTCTACTTCGACCTCACCCGCGCCCACCTCCAGCCGGTTCTGGACACCCTGACCTACCTGGTCCGCGAGACCTCGGTGTGGCTGGAGGTCACCACCTTGCTCATCCCGGGTCACAACGATTCCGACGCCGAGTTGCACGAGCTGTGCTCGTGGTACGTCCGCGAACTCGGCGCCGACGTCCCGCTGCACTTCTCCGCCTTCCATCCCGACTTCCACATGCGGGACGTCCCGCCGACCCCGCCGTCCACGCTGGTTCGGGCCCGCGAGATCGCGATGGGGCACGGGCTGCACTACGTCTACACCGGCAACGTGCACAACGTTGACGGCGACACCACCTACTGCCCGCGGTGCCACCGGGCGCTCATCGAACGCGACTGGTACCGCATCCTGCGCTACCGTCTCACCCCCGACGGCCACTGCCCCGACTGCGGGCAGGCCGTCGCCGGCCATTTCGCCGCCACCGCCGACGACTTCGGTCCGCATCGGATCCCGGTCCGGATCGGACGGAACTGAGGCGGCCGCCGCTCTGAGGTGAGCCTCCGGCGATAGGCTGGAACCGGCCAGAGCCCTCGACACAGCTCCCCACGGAAGGGGGCGGACAATGAAGTCCAAGAGGTGGCAGGCAGCAGTCGCCGACCTGTCGATCGTGTTCCTGCTCGCCGGTGGCCTGAGCGGCTGCGTCTTCCAACTCCCGCGGCCGTCCTCGCAGGCCACCGTTACGGTGACGGCGCCCCCGGGCGAATCCAGTCCTTCCGGCTCCCAGAGCGCCCAACCGTCCACTCCCAGTGAGAGCGCCTCGACCGACGAGGAACCCACCACACCCACCGAGGAACCGGGCACCACGCCGGCCGAGGAGCCCAGCAGCGCACCCCCGTCGTCGGAACCCCCGCCATCGTCCGGACCCTCGGTCCTGTCCCCGACGCCGAAACCTTCGATCAGCGGGACGGCGCAGGTCGGACGCCTCCTGTCCGCGGAAGCGGGCGCCTGGGGCCCGGGGACCGTGCACCTGGCCTACCGCTGGTACCGCGCGGGTGACAGGATCAGTGGCGCGGACGATGACACCTACCGGGTGGTCGCCGCCGACCTGGGCAAGGCGATCAAGGTCCGGGTCACCGGGTCGAAGTCCGGGTACACCTCGGTGTCGAGGTACTCCGACGAGACGGCGGCGGTGATTCGGGGCGTGCTCAGCCCGGGCTCCCCGTCCCTGACCGGACAGGCGAAGGTCGGCCACGTGCTGACCGCGGTCCCAGGTCACTGGGGTCCCGGGACCGTCACCCTGCACTACTCGTGGTGGCGGGGGATGACGCTCATCTCCGGCGCCCACGCCGCCACCTACACACTCGCCGCCGCCGACCTGGGCAACCACGTCAGGGTGCGGGTGACCGGCAGCAAGAGCGGCTACGAGAGCCTCGCCCGGTACTCCGCCGCGACTCCGTCCGTCATTCCGGGGACGTTCAAACTGACGCCCATGTGGGCGCCCCCGCACATCGTCCGCGTCGGCCAGATGCTCGACGCCAGGGTCACGTGGACCCCCAGCCCGGTCACCCTGACCTACCAGTGGTTCCACAACGCCACCCCGATCACCGGCGCGACGAGCGCGACTTACCGCGTCCGCGTCTCCGACCTGGGCGCCCAGCTGCGGGTCCGGGTTCATGGCGCCAAGCCGGGCTACACCGGCCAGACCAAGATGTCGGCAGCCAGCTCCGCGGTCGCCCCCGGCCTGCTTTCTCCCACGCCGACCCCGGCGATCTGGGGGGTGCGTGCGGTGGGAGGGCTTCTGCACACCAGCGCGGGAAGCTGGGGACCCGCACCGGTCTCGCTCACGTATCAATGGCGACGGGACGGGGTGAACATCCCCGGCGCAACCTCAGCCACGCGGATCGCGACCCTGGCAGACCACGGGCATCGCCTCAGCGTCGCGGTCACCGGACACAAGACCGGCTACGTGACCACCACTAGGGTGTCGGGCTCGGTCGCCATCCCGTAGGACCTCCGTCGGGCTTGGCGGCCCTGCCAGGGCATGGCCGCGTCTGTGTCGCCCCAAGGCCTGACGCTGCACAAACGGCGCGGCACTGCACAAACCGCGTGGCACTGCACAAACCGCGCGGCACTGCACAAACGGCGCGACGCTACACAAACCGCGCGACGCTACACAAAGAGCAGCGCGACGCTACACAAACCGCGCGACGCTACACAGGCCTGTGTAGCACCGAGCATTCTGTGTAGTGCGGGTCCGTCGACACGGCAGGAGGGAAGGGTCCTGAACGGGGACGACGGCACGGGACGATCGGACCCGGTCGTCCCGGGTAGGCTGCACGGGGGAGGTCGGATGATCACACGCGAACTGGCCGAGCAAGTCGTGGCGCTCGGACCGCGCTGGCGTCCGTCCAGCGGCGACCGGTTCATCATCCCCAACCGGGACCTGGATGAGGCCGTCTTCGTCATCAGCGACATGACCATCGAGTCCGAAGAGGTGCCTGGCGGCAGCATCATCAAGTTCAACGGGACGACCGAGTGGGCGTTGGACAGCATCGCGCAGGACGATGTGCTGTGGCTGCCGCGGGAGGACCAACTGCGCGGCATGCTCGGCGCGGCCTTCGACCGGCTGGTCGCTCTTCCGGACGGGTACGTCGTGGTCCTGGCCGATGGCAGCCGTCACGCCGATATCGATGCCGAGCGGGCCTATGCGCGCGCGGCGATCGCCCTCCTCACCTCGAAACGTCCCACGGCCTGACTGGCACACGATGACCGCGATGAACGCCCCCGCGCCCGCCGCACCCGGACGACTGGCCCTGATCGTCAACCCGACGAAATTCACCGACCTCACACCGGTCAAACAGACCGTCGCGCTCGCGTGCGCCCAGCACGGGTGGCCGGACGCCCGCTGGTACTCCACCACGGCCGAGGACCCGGGCACCTCACAGGCCCGCGCAGCACTCGACGACGGCGCCACCTTGGTCTGTCCGCTGGGCGGGGACGGTACCGTCCGCGCAGTCGCCGCGGCGCTGGTCGGCCAAGACACCCCGATGGGCCTCCTGCCCGGCGGTACGGGGAACCTCCTGGCCCGTAACCTCGGTCTCCCCACCGATGACCTGAGCGCCGCGCTCCACGTCGCGCTCACCGGAGCGGACGCCCGGATCGACGTGGGTACCGTGACCTGGGACGCAACCGCGCCCGAGGTCTTCCTGGTGATGGCGGGCATGGGCCTTGACGCGGAGACCATGGCCAGCGCCGACGACACGCTCAAGCGACGGATCGGCTGGTTCGCCTACCTGCTCTCCGGACTGACATCCCTGGTCAACCCTGGTTTCTCGGTACGGGTCAGCACCGACAGCGAACGCCAGGTCAGCCAGCACGCCCGAATGGTCCTGGTGGGCAACTGCGGAGAGTTGACGGGCGGGGTGAAGCTGATGCCCGATGCCCGCATCGACGATGGACGGCTGGACACCGTGCTGGTCACTCCCACCTCCATCACGGGGTGGCTGGCCGTCGCCTGGCACGTCCTGAGCGGACACCGCCGAGGCCACGCCCACCTCAGCCGGCTGGTCTGCAGGCGGGTCGAGGTCGTCACCCGGCGCGCGATCCAGGCTCAGCTGGACGGCGACGCCGTCGGTCCGCGCAACCACATGATCTGCGGAATCCGCCCGGGCGCCTTAGTCGTCCGGCTGCCCGTCCGGGGGCCCGCAGCCTGATCGCCGGCGCGGGGCCGTCCGCGCCACCGGGTCAGGCGCCGGTTCGCGGCGGCCGCTCGACCAGCGTCACCACGATCACCGCGAGCAGGCCGGCCAGCGCCGTCCACACCAGCACGCC
Organism: uncultured Propionibacteriaceae bacterium; assembly: GCA_964585085.1. Classification (GTDB taxonomy): domain Bacteria; phylum Actinomycetota; class Actinomycetes; order Propionibacteriales; family Propionibacteriaceae; genus Propionicimonas. Next base: position 12,151 of record CAZPCM010000012.1, on the reverse strand, counting down.
CGTGGTCAACGGCCGCACCCAGACCACCACAGCCGCCGCGGCGGCCGCGATGACAGCCAAGACCCAGCTCCGTCGGCGGTGGACCCGCTCGCCCCAGCGACCGGTGGTCACCCCTTGACGCTCCGCCCAGCCGCGGAGCCGCTGGACGCCGGCCAGATAGGTCCGGCGCAACAGACGCGCGAGAGAGGCCGGACCGGCCAGCCAGGCAGCGACGGCCACAGTCAGCCCGAGCAGCGCCAGGATCTTGGCGGTGTCGCGCATCTGAGCGGTCGCAGTGTCGAAGACGACGCGGATCGCGTCCGCGGGCACGGCGCTGCCGGTCCCGGTCAGCATCGCCGACTTCACGATCCCGAACGCGCCCAGCAACGCCAGCATCGAGACGGCCAGTCCCAAGCCGGCCCAGGCCAGCGCCACCCGGCGACGCCGAGCGACGAGGACGCCGACGGCCACCAGGCCGAACGCCAGTAACGGCAGCCAGGAACCAGCCCACAGGATGAACCGGTAGCCCGCCCGAATGGCGGGGATCTGGCCGGACTCGGCGAGCGGGATGGTCTTGTCGACAGTTGGAATCCGCTCGGCCAGGGTGAGCCCGTCCTCCAGCAGCACCTTCTTGATCGCTTCGACGATCGGACCTATCTGGAGGCCGATAACCCCGTCCTCGGCCGTGACCCACGCATTCGGATCCTGGCTGAGCGTGGCACCCAATTGCACGTGGCTGATCCGCAGCGCCGCGGACCAGGCATTCACGGACGCCTCTGAGCCGATGAACTTGCCAACAGCGCCCTCGACGAGGTCGGACACGCCTCGCACGACCGGGCCCTGCAAGGCCTCCAGCCCTCGGCGCACCCGAGGGCCGGGTTCGAGCGAGTCGATCAGATCCGAGGTGACCTGCTCCATGTCGATGGCCTTCACGATCGCCGCGGTCACCTCCTGGGTGACCGCCGCCCGGACGGCGGCGTCGTGCATCAGCGGGGCGTAGGTAGCGACGAAGGCGTCGGTGTCGGCCAGGGTCGCTCGGCCCCAGACGCTCACCACTGCGAGGGGAGCCATCAGCGATCCGAGCACGATCATGAGCAGGGCGGCCGCGGTCCAGACGCGACCCCGGGGCCGAACCGGAACCGGGTCGCCGGCGCGTTGCCGCTGTTGTGCCATCGGGAATCGCCTTCCGTCCGCGATCTCAACGTCGTGGGCAAACCCTACCCCTCCGGCGGCGCCGGCCCGCGCACGGCAGCCACGACGCACTGCCCCGTGCGTGACCGCGCAGCGTACAGTTCGTCACGGCGGCCGACCCACCGCCCCGGTTGCGGGCACCGGCGGTTCGCCCGGGTGACGAGGAGGTCACACATGCAACGATTCGCCCTTGTCGGCGCCGGGTTCATCGGCTCGGTCCATGCCGCCAACCTCGCAGCCCATCCGGAAGTCGATTTCGTCCGGGTCTACGACGTCTCGAGCGAGCGGGCAGCGACGATCGCCCAGCGCCACGGGGCCACCGCGGTGGCCGACGTGGCAGATGCCTTCGACCCCGACGCGGTCGACGCCGTCTTCATCGCCTCCTCGACCGACACCCACGCCGACAACCTGCGCCGCGGCGTCGAAGCCGGACTGGCCATCCTCTGCGAGAAGCCGATCGACCTGGACCTGGCCCGGGCCAGGGAGATCGTCGATTTCGCCCGGAGTCATCACGCGCGAGTCATGATGAATTTCAACCGCCGCTTCGACCCCGATCACGCTGAGCTGAAGCGGATAGTTGATGCCGGGCTCGTCGGCGATGTCGAATTGCTGCAGCTGACGTCGCGCGGACCGACCGTCCCGCCTCTGGAGTATGTGAAGGTGTCCGGGGGTCAGATGCGCGACCAGACCGTCCACTTCTTCGACCTCGTCCGCTGGATCAGCGGGCTCGATCCGGTCGAGGTGTACGCGGCCGGATCGGCGTTGGCCGATCCACGGCTGCGCGACTACGACGACGTCGACACCTCGGTGGTCACGCTGAAGCTGCCCAGCGGGGCGCTGGCCTCGATCGACAACACCCGCCGCACAGGCTACGGCTACGACGAGCGGATCGAGGTGATGGGATCGACCGGGCTGGTGGAATCCAGGCGACACCGGACCGGGAATGTGAGTCGCTTCGGCCTGGGCGAGGTGATCGACATCGGTCTGCACCCGGGCTGGTTCGAGCGAGTCCTGCCCACGTACGCCGCGGCTCTGAACCACTTCGTGGAGACCCTGGAAACCGGAGCGCCGATCGTCCCCAACCTGGCTGACGGCCTCAAGGCCCAGGCGATCGCCGAAGCCGCGACCCGGTCTCTGCACACCGGGGTGAGCGAGAAGATCGCCTACTGACGTCGGGCAGACCCCTTCGCCGGGTGCCTGAGCGAAATCACGACCGATCAGCCGAAAAGGCGCAGATGTGAGCGATAACATCCTCGGATCGGGCGGGATTTGCCTCACGGCGTCGCCAAGGATGACCGAACCGACGCCCATCCGCCCCCGGAACACACGTTCCGGGGGCGGCCAACCGCAGGTCCTCAATCCCTGAGACCCACAACTGCTCCATGGGGGCGTGTTCACGCACCGCATTGGGGGCGGCCAACCACAGGTCCTCAATCCCTGAGACGACTCTCAGGCTGCTGTTAGGCTGCCGCCCTCGTCTCAGGGGGGAAACCATGGACTCTCACCGACGGCCTGCCCGTGGCCGCTTTGCCCACTTCATCGCGATCACGCTCTCCACGGTTGTGGCACTGTCGCTCTCACCGGTTGGTTCGGCCGTCGCGGTCTCTGACAGCGGCACCTCGACCGTGGGCGTCTCGGCGCACCGGGGCGGAGCAGGGCAGTGGCCGGAGAACTCCGCCAAGGCCTTCCGCGGCTCGGTCGCGGCCGGCTACGACATGATCGAGACGGACGTTCAGTTCACCAGCGACTTCGTGCCGGTGATGAGCCACAGCGACACCCTGCCGTCGCGGTGCACCTCCAGCGGGAGCAAGATCCACAAGTTGACCTATGCCAAGGTGAGCGCGGTGCGCTGCGACGGAGAGCCCATCCCCACCCTGGACGAGACCATTTCGATCATCAAGGGTTCGGCGACCAGGCTGAAGGTGGAGGTCAAGTCCTACAGCGGCCAGTCGACCTCGTCCAAGCTGCGCTACGCCACCGAGGCGACCCGTCGGCTGGTCGACGGCGGGATGCTGGGGCAGTCGCTGATGCACACCTTCGAGTGGAAGGTCATGGCGCCGGCGATCCACGCCGTGGCGCCCAGCATGGAGGTCATCGCGCTTGACTCGAGTCCAAGCCTGGCCGAGGTGCGACAAGCGGCGGCGGCGAAGATCGCCCTCTACGCGCCTCCGGCATCCAAGACCGGCGAGTTCCTGCTCACCTACGTGAAGTCTCTGGGGATGCAGGTCGGGCTCTACGAGACCGGCACCGAGGCCGATCTCAAGTACGCGCTGGACATGGGCGTCAACCCGCTGAGTTCCGACCGCCCCGAGGACGTACGGAACTGGCTGAAGACGCCCGTGGCGGAACTCCTCTCGACCAAGCAGGTGGTGGTCACGAACCGCTCGCCGTACACGATCAGCTCCGCGACCTATTCGGCCGGCTCTTCCCGCACGGCGAAGATCCTGGGCAGCGCGGTGCCGTCGAGCAAGATCAAGGGCCTGCGCGCAGCGATCCTGACCGTGGCCGTCACCAGCGGCACCGGCGTCGGCACCATCGACTTCTCCCCGTACGTGTCGGGAGCCTTGATCGAGGGCGTCAGCGTTCCCATGCCGACCGGCTCGGCGACCCTGACCGTGCGGGTTTCACCCGGCGACTCGGGCAAGATCCGCATCGTGACCGGGTCGAAGGCCAAGCTCAAAGTCCAGGTCATCGGCTACGAGAACCTCACCTACTGACCTCGGCTCCGGACCGCCTCCGGTCGCCAACCTCTGCCTCGTCTTCAGCCCCGGCGGTGTCCGGAGGTCGGCGGTACGCTGACGGCACGTCCCGCGCGCCGGGCGTCCCGCGTCCCCTGCAAGCGCCCTCGGCACGGGGCGGCAGCGCGCCAGGACACGGGTTCTGGTCCCCAACGACGGGAGTGGCCATGGCCGAACCGAACAGTGACAGCAGATTCCCCGCGAGCTTCCTGTGGGGTGGCGCGGTGGCCGCCCACCAGTTCGAGGGCGGCTGGGACGCTGGGGGCAAAGGCCCCAGCGTGGTGGACGTTCTCACCGCTGGCGCGCACGGCGTGCCGCGACGGATCACCGCGACCGTCGATCCCGATGAGTTCTACCCCAATCACCAGGCCATCGACTTCTACCACCGCTTCCGCGAGGACATCGCGCTGTTCGGCGAACTCGGCCTGAAATGCTTCCGGACCTCGATCCAGTGGACCCGGATCTTCCCCAACGGTGACGAGACCGAACCCAACGAGGAGGGCCTGGCCTTCTACGACGCGGTGTTCGACGAGCTGCTGAAGTACGGCATCGAGCCGGTCATCACGCTGTCGCACTTCGAACTGCCCCTGCACCTGGCACGCCACTACGGGGGCTTCCGCAACCGGGCGCTGGTGGAGTTCTTCGCCAGGTTCTCCCGCGTCTGCTTCGAGCGTTACCACACCAAGGTCCGCTACTGGATGACCTTCAACGAGATCAACAACCAGATGGACACCCACAACGAACTGTTCCTCTGGACCAACTCGGGCGTCACCCTCGCCGAGGGTGAGAACCCGCGCGAGGTGCTGTTCCAGGTCGCCCACAACGAACTGCTCGCCAGCGCGCTCGCGGTCGCGATCGGGCACGAGATCGACCCGGGCCTGCAGATCGGGTGCATGGTCTCCCACGTCCCGATCTACCCCTTCTCCTGCGATCCCGACGACGTGATGGCCGCTGAGATCGGCAACCGTGAGCGTTTCTTCTTCCCCGACGTGCACGTCCGCGGCCACTACCCGGCGTACGCGCTGAAGGAGATCGAGCGCGGCGGGTACGACATCGGAATGCAGGACGGAGACGCCGCGATCCTCGCCGCCGGGACCGTGGACTACGTCGGGTTCAGCTACTACATGTCGACGGTGGTGAAGGCCGACGTGCGCAGCGACGAGGTGAACCTCGCCGGCAGCCTGCCCAACTCCGTCCCCAATCCCTACGTCAAAGCCAGCGACTGGGGCTGGCAGATCGATCCCACCGGACTGCGTTACTCGCTCAGCGTCCTGTCGGAGCGCTACGAGAAGCCGCTGTTCATCGTCGAGAACGGCTTCGGAGCCGTGGACGAGATCGGACCGGACGGCGAGATCCACGACCAGCCTCGCATCGACTATCTACGCGCCCACATCGAAGCGATGGCGGACGCCGTCGCCCTCGACGGCGTGGACCTGGTGGGCTACACCCCCTGGGGAATCATCGACCTGGTGTCGTTCGGCACCGGCGAGATGAAGAAGCGCTACGGCATGATCTACGTCGACCGTGACAACCGGGGTCACGGCACCAGCGCCCGCCTGAAGAAGCAGTCCTTCGACTGGTATCGCCGCGTGATCGCGTCCAACGGTTCCCAGCTCTGACCCGGCCGAATCGACCGCTCGACACCCGCGGGCGGAAGGAACCTCGGCTTGACTGATCGCCGCCAACTCCGCATCGGCGGATCTATCATCCCGAATATGACGATTTTGCGGATCAGTGAGGCGGCCACGCTGCTGGGGGTCAGTGATGACACCGTGCGGCGCTGGATCGAGGGTGGCCGACTGTCGGCGAGCCTCGACGCGTCCCGGCGCCAGGTGGTGTCCGGGGCGGACCTGGTCGGACTCGCCCAGGCGGAGACCTCCGACACCCCCGCCCGCCTGGACGGCGGAGCGGGACGGCGGTCGGCCCGCAACCACTTCACCGGACTCGTGACCAGGGTGGTCTCGGACCTGGTGATGTCGCAGGTGGAGTTGCAGTGCGGGCCGTTCCGGGTGGTCTCGCTGATCTCCACCGAGGCGGTCCGGGAACTCGGGCTGGAACCCGGCATGGTGGCCACAGCCGTGGTCAAGGCGACCAACGTCACCGTCGAGGCCCGGCGGTGACCCGCGTCCGCGCCCTGATGGTCGCGCTGATCCCCGCGGTACTGGCCGCCGGCTGCACCCCCGGCCGGGCAGCCGAACCTGCCACGGACCTCGTGGTCTTCGCTGCGTCCTCGCTGGACGGTCCGTTCACCCGACTGGGCCGGTTTTTCGAGGCCGAGCATCCTGGGGTGCGCGTGCGGTTCTCCTTCGACGGCTCCTCGGCGTTGGTCGACCAGCTCAGCCAAGGAGCCTCCGCCGACCTGTTCGCTTCAGCCGACGCCCCGACGATGGCCAGGGCGGTCGCCGCGGGATTGATCGCCGGGACGCCAGAGCGGTTCGCCTCCAACGAGCTCATCCTCATCGTGCCCGCGGGGAATCCCGCGGGCGTCACGGGGCTGGACGGTTCGCTGGCCGGCAGAAAGCTCGTCGTCTGCGCTGCGGTCGTGCCCTGCGGTTCGGCCACCCTCAAGCTGGCTTCCCTGCTGGGCGTCACGCTCCACCCGGTCTCGGAGGAGACCAGGGTGAGCGACGTGCGCGCCAAGGTGGAGACGGGCCAGGCCGACGCGGGGGTGGTCTACTTCACCGACGCTACGGCCTCAGGGGCCAAGGTCGAGGTGGTCCCGCTCCCCCGGGCGGACGAGGCTCGCAACGACTACCTGTTCGGAGTCACCGCCCGGGCCGAACAACCGGACCTGGCCGCCGCGTTCGGCGCGCTGGTCACCGGCGACCAAGGCGAGCAGGTGCTGGCCGCCGCGGGCTTCGGCCGGTGATCCGGCCCAGCCTCCCCCGGTGGGTGTGGCTGCCGGCCTCCGCCGCGGCGCTGTTCCTGGCCGTCCCACTGGTGGCGCTGCTGGCCAAGGTGCCCTGGACGACGCTGCCGTCGCTGCTCACCACCGCCGCCGCCCTGGACGCGCTGTGGCTGAGCCTGCGTACCTGCGTCCTGACGACCCTGCTCTGCCTGGTCCTCGGCCTGCCGTTGGCGTGGGTTCTGGCCCGCGGCCGTGGCCGTTGGACGGCTGTGGGCCGGGTCGTGGCCACCATCCCGATGGTGTTGCCGCCGGTCGTCGCCGGGGTGGCGTTGCTGGTGGCGCTGGGACGCCGGGCCTGGCTGGGCGGCTGGCTGGCGTCGGTCGGGGTGGACGTGGCGTTCACCACGACGGCCGTGATCATCGCGCAGACGTTCGTGGCGATGCCGTACCTGGTGGTGTCGGTGGAAGGCGCGCTGCGTTCCGCGTCCGACGAGTACGCGATCCTGGCGGCCACGCTGGGCGCATCCCCCACCACCGTGCTGCGCCGGGTCTCCCTGCCGCTGGCCGCTCCTGCGGTCGCCTCGGGGGCGGCCCTCGCCTTCGCGCGCTCCCTCGGCGAGTTCGGGGCCACGCTGACCTTCGCCGGGTCGCTGCAAGGCAGCACGCGGACCCTGCCGCTGGAGATCTACCTGCAGCGCGAACTCGACACCGACACAGCCCTCGCGCTGTCGGTGTTGCTGATCGCGATCGCCGCCCTGGTGGTCGCGGTCGGCGCCCCGCTCGCGCGAACCGCAGGGGCGAGTCGGCCGTGAGCGCCGTCGCCGTTCACGCCCGGGTCGATCCGCGCGGACTCGACCTCGTCCTCGAGGTTCCCGACGCCCGCATCACCGCTCTGGTCGGGCCCAACGGCTCGGGGAAGACCAGCCTGCTGCACCTGGTCGCGGGCCTGCTTGGCCCCACGGGCGGCACAGTCACCATCGGTGACCGGACGGTCTCCCGTCCCGGCCTGGTCGTCCCCGCTCATCGCCGCGGCGTCGCCCTGCTGACCCAGCGTCCGGCGCTCTTCCCGCACCTCAGCGTGGTCGACAACGTCGCCTTCGGGCCGCGGGCCGCCGGACTGACGATCCGCGCCGCGCGGTCCCGCGCCCTGGCCGAACTCGACGCGGTGGGCTGCGCCGCTTTCGCGGAACGGCGGCCTCAGGCCCTCTCGGGCGGCGAAGCGCAGCGGGTGGCCATCGCCAGGGCGCTGGCCACCGACCCCGCCGTCGTCCTGCTCGACGAACCCCTGGCCAGTCTGGACGTCGCCGTCGCCCCGCAGGTGCGGCACATCCTCGCCCAGCGCCTCCGCGGACGGACAGCGCTGCTGGTCACCCACGAACTCCTCGACATCTGGAGCATCGCCGATGCCGTCGCCGTCCTCTCCGAGGGACGCGTGGTGGAATCGGGGCCGGTTCCCGCGGCGCTGGTGCGTCCCACCAGCGCCTTCCTGGCCCGCCTGAGCGGGACCAACCTCTTCACCGGTATCGCTGCCGATGAGACGTCCCTGACCATCGCACCCGGCACCGTTCTGCGCGGGCTCGCCGACCCCGCCCAGCCGCCCCGGTCCGGCGAGCCGGGCCTGGCCAGCGTCCAGCCCGCCGCTGTGGCGCTCCACCTGGCCGATCCGTCCGGGAGCCCGCGCAATGTGCTCGCCGGGGTGGTGGCCGGGCTCGAGCCGCGCGGGGCGGTCGTCCGCGTCACCGTGGCGGTGGCCGGACAGACGCTGGCCGCCGACCTGACCAGCCAAGCCGTGGCCGAGATGGGCCTGCGTCCCGGAATGGCCGTCCGTACGGCGATCAAGGCCACACAGGTGCGGCTCTACGGCCGGTGAGCCGCGGCGGCACTGGCGGCCACCGGCCTCCCCAGCCCCTACCGGACCAGTCGCCCCAGCGCCCAGGAGGCTCCCCAGATGCCCAAGAGCGCCGAACCCGTCAGGACGGCGAAATCCAGCGGCAGAGTGGCGGGGGTGCCCACCATCAGCCCGCGCAGGGCGTCCACCTGGTAGCTGAGCGGGTTGACCCGGCTGATCACCATCAGCCACCCCGGCATCACGCTGAGCGGGTACAGGGCGTTGGAGGCGAAGAACAGCGGCATCGTGATCGCCTGGCCGATGCCCATCAACCGGTCCCGGACCCGGACGATCCCGGCGATCGTCATCGACAGGCACGAGAAGAACGCCGAGCCGAGCACCGTGGCCACCGCCACGCCGAGCAGGCTCAGCGGGTTGAGGTCGACGGAGACACCCATCAACAACGCGATGACGGTGATCACGACGACCTGCGACAGCGCCCTGACGCCGGCGGCGAAGGCCTTGCCGGCGATCAGCGCGGACCGCGGGGTCGGCGTGACCAGCAGCTTGCTGAGGATGCCGGCGTCCCGGTCCCAGATGATCTGGATGCCGTAGAAGATCGAGATGAACAGCGCCGACTGCGCGACCACGCCCGGCGCCAGGAAGGCCAGGTACGACACCGAGCCGGTGGGGATCGCGCGCAACTGGCTGAACGTCTGCCCGAAGACGAGCATCCACAGCGCCGGCTGGACCGCCCGTGTCGCCAACTCGACCGGGTCGTGGACCAGCTTCTCCACTTCGACGAGGGAGAACGTCCACACACGTCCGGCCAGCGCCCGCAGCCGCCGAAGGCCGCGCGGCGCGCGGATCAGCGGACGGAAGTGCTCCTCAGCGGCGGGTGCGTGATTGCCGGACATTGCGCAGCCCTTCCGCTTCTGTGGCGTTGCCGAGGAGATCGGCCCCGGCGTGGTGCCGGAACACGTCCTCCAGCGTGGCATCCGGCCCGAGTTCCGCTTTGAGGTCCTGTGGGGTTCCCACGGCCCGCAGCCGTCCCTGGTGCATCAGGCCGATCCGGTCGCACAACTCCTCGGCCTCCTCCATGTAGTGGGTGGTGAGCAGGACGGTCATCCCCAGCCTGGTCCGCATCGCGGTGACCCGCTCCCAGACGGAGTCGCGGGCCATCGGGTCCAGTCCGAGGGTCGGTTCGTCGAGGATGAGCAGCGACGGGTAGTTGACCAGGGCCTGGGCGAGTTCCAGTCGCCGGACCATGCCGCCGGAGTAGGTCGACACCACCCGATCGGCCACGTCGGTGAGACCCATCGTTGCCAGCGCCTCCTCGACCCTGGTCACGCGCTCGGAGCGCGGCACGTCATAGAGCCGGGCGAACCAGGTGACGTTCTGCCGTCCGGTCAGCGCTCCTTCCACCGACAGCTGCTGTGGGACGTAGCCCAGGTTGCAGCGCACGTCCATCGGGAGACGCATGACGTCCATGCCTAACACACTGACGTGACCGTGCTGCACCGGGACGAGCGTGGTGAGGACGCGAATGGTCGTGGTCTTGCCGGCCCCGTTGGGGCCCAGCAGGCCGAAGACCTCGCCTCGTTCGATCCGCAGGTTCAGGTCGTCGACAGCCACCAGGTCGCCGAACCGGTGCGTCAACCCGCGGCATTCGATGGCGGCGACCCTCTCAGACGCCGTCGCGTCGGTGGCCATCGGATCACCTCCACCCCGGACGGGACGGTCAGCCTTGATTCCCCGTCCCAGAACGCACGATACCCCCGCGGAGAACGGCCGCCGAGGCCGCGTGGCGGCGAGGGGCTTGGGCGGGGTGGGAGAATCTGCTCGTGCCGCATCTCCAGGGCCAGCGTGGTTCGTGACTGTCCTTGCGCCCTCCGTGAGCCCAGCTGAACGCTGGGTCGGCTTCGCGGCGCTCGCGGCCGGGCTGGCGCTGATCGTCCTCGACGGCACCATCGTGGGGGTTGCCCTGCCGGCCATCGTCGCGGACCTGCATCTTGCTCTGACCGACGCCCAATGGGTCACCAGCCTCTACTCGGTGGTCTTCGCCGCGCTCCTGCTGACCTCAGGGAGACTGGGCGACCACGTGGGACGACGGCGGATGTTCATCGCCGGCGTGGCGCTCTTCATCGCCGCCAGCCTCGCCGGGGCGGGCGCTGGCGACGCCGCCTGGCTGGTCGGCGCGCGGGCGGTGCAGGGTGTCGGTGGGGCGATGGTGCTGCCTTCCACGCTGTCCACGGTCAACGCCACGTTCCGTGGACGGGATCGTGCTGTCGCGTTCGGCATCTGGGGTGCGGTGATGGCCGGCGCCGCCGCGGTCGGCCCGCTGCTCGGCGGTTGGCTGACCACCACCCTTGGTTGGCGGTGGATCTTCGTGGTCAACCTCCCGCTCGGCGTGGCGATCCTGTTGGCGTCCCGGCTCGTCCCCGAGACCTCCGAGGGCCGTACGCTCGCCGATTTCGACCGTTGGGGCCTGGTGACCAGCGTTGTCGGCCTGGGACTGCTCGTGTTCGGGCTGATCGAGGGCGCAACGCTGGGGTGGCTCACTCCGGCCCGCGAGCTCACGATCCTCGGCCTGACCTGGCCGACCACCGCACCGATCTCGATCGTGCCAGTCGCCCTGGCTGTCGGAACGGTGGTGACCGTCGGCTTCCTGGCCTTGGAGAGGCATCGGGCGACCCGGCAGCGGGCGGTCATCCTCGACCTGTCCCTGTTCGCCGTGCCCACCTTCGCGTGGGGAAACCTGACCGCGGCCGCAGTCGCCGTGGGAGAGTTCGCGCTGCTGTTCGTCCTTCCCCTCTACCTGGTCGACGCGCTCCAGTTGTCGATCCTGCAGGCCGGGTGGGTGCTGGCCTCGATGGCCCTGGGAGCGTTCATCGCCGGCGCACAGGCGCGGAAGCTGGCCGCTGAACTCGGGCCGCCACGGGTGGTCACCGTGGGACTGGTTCTTGAACTGGCGGCGGTCGCGGCAGCGGCGGTCATGATCCCATCTGGGACTTCACCCTGGCTGATCGCCCTCCTGATGGCTGGGTACGGTTTGGGCCTCGGACTGGCCGCCGCGCAGCTCACCTCGACGGTTCTTCAGGACGTCCCGACTGCCCAGTCCGGGGCGGCGTCGGCGACGCAGAGCACTGTTCGGCAACTCGGCTCGGCGCTGGGCGCCGCGCTCGCCGGGACGGTCCTCGCGATCGGCTTTCAATCGACCGTGCCGACCCAGTTGGCCAAGGTCGCCGGAGTGACAGCTGACGACGCCACGGTCATGGTCGAGTACATGACCGGGACGGCAGGCGCCGTGATCTCCATGATCCGAACCAAGGGCACCCACGGGCACTTCGGCACTCTCGGCCCACAGGTGGCCGACGCACTCACGCTGGCCTTCGCTCAGTCGGTGGGCTGGGTGCTGTGGCTGGGCGCGGCCTTCCTTGTCCTGGGCGTGGCTGGCGTGTTGGGCGTGGAACGGGCGGCCGCCTTCACCGTTCGCTCAGTGCCTGGCCCAACGGCAGTGCAGTCCGGCCGATCGCGTCCGGAGTCCTGACAAAGCCGGCCGCACGC
>CAZPCM010000011.1:0-46863 GCA_964585085.1 uncultured Propionibacteriaceae bacterium | reverse complement strand
GACGCCGGCCCGAGTGCCGAGGCGGGCCGATCCGTCGCTGCGGCCCACCATCGATTTCCCAATCCGCGAACCTTCTCCTAAGATGGTGATCCGTTCGCAAGGACGCTGGGGCTATGGCGCAGTTGGTAGCGCGCTTCCATGGCATGGAAGAGGCCACGGGTTCGAATCCCGTTAGCTCCACCAAACCAGAAGCCGCTCCGACTAGGGAAAACACCTAGAAACGGGGCGGCTGATTTGTTGCCGTGCAACCTGCGTGCACCAAGCGGTCTCGCTCTCATCGGAGGGAGACGCACCCTGACGACGCCACCCACCACGCTCCCGACCGGCCCCGCTGCGGCCTCACGGAGTTGCCGTGCGCGGTGTGCCCTTGCGAGGCGTGCACGAGCTGCCGGCCGGAGCCTGGGGAGGTCGCAGCCGTGTTCGAGGCCCTGATCGACCCGGCCTTGGCGCACGAGCCTCCGCAATCATCGGCCGCCTAGACTGCTGGGGGCACCTCGGGAGAGAGGTTGAGGACGTGAGCGCGCTGTCGACGGTTGGCCTCACCAAGCGGTATGGCGATGTGGTCGCGGTGGACGCGCTCAACCTGGAGGTCGGCGAGGGCGAGATCTACGGGTTCCTCGGCCGGAACGGTGCCGGGAAGACGACGACAATCCGCATGCTGCTCGGTTTGGTGCGGCCGACTTTCGGCGAGGTCCGCGTCCTGGGACGAAGGGTCGGCGGCGATCCGGGCTGGCTGGCCGAGGTCGGTCACCTGGTGGAATCGGCTACCGGTTATCCGAACCTGACCGTGGCAGAGAATCTGGACATTCAGCGCCGGTTGACTCGCAGCCCGAGATCGGCGGTGGGGGAGGTGATCCAGCGGCTGGGGCTGGGACCCTACGCCGGGCGGCTGTTTCGGGCCTTGTCGCTGGGTAATCGGCAGCGGTTGGCTCTGGCTCGTGCCTTGTTGCACCGGCCGTGTTTGCTGCTGCTGGACGAGCCTGCCAATGGCCTGGACCCGGCGGGGATCGTGGAGGTCCGGGATCTGCTGCGTGGTTTGGTCGATCGTGAGGGGGTGACGGTGTTCATGTCCAGCCACCTCTTGGCGGAGGTGGCGCATCTGGCGGACCGGGTCGGCATCATCCACCAGGGCCGGCTGGTCGAGGAGTGTGATCGGGCCGAACTCGCCCGGCGTGCGCGCGCCTACGTCACGACGGCGTTCACCGACGCCGAGCGGGAGCGTGATCTGCTGACCGCTGATCTGGAGCGGTACTTCCTGTGGCGGACGGAGACGTGCTGATGCTGGGCGCCCTCGTGGTGACCGAGTTCGTCAAGCTGCGCCGCAGCCCGGCACCCCCGGCGACCTTGGCCGGGTTGTCGCTGGGGCCGTTGGGGCTGGCGCTGTTGATGTGGATCGCTGCCGACCCGGAGCGGGCGGCCGGCTTCGGCCTGCTGGGTGACAAGGCGACCCTGGCAGGTCTGGAGTTGAGCTGGTCGGCCTACGGGTCCTGGTTGGTGGCCCTGGTTGGGATCGGCGGGATGCTGGTGCTGCCGTTCGTGGTCGCCTACGTGTTCGGCCGCGAGTACGCCGACGCGACGTTGAAGAACCTGCTGACCCTTCCAGTGCGGCGGGGCCGGTTCGTGGTGGCGAAGCTCGTGGTGGCGCTGGCGTGGTGGATCGTACTTGTGATCGTGGTCGCTGCCGAGGGCGTCGTGATTGCCGGGCTTCTCGGCCTGCCCGGTCTCAGCGTGGCTGCGGTGTCGGTGATGCTCGGCCGCGTTCTGGTGGCGGCCGGGATCTCGTTCCTGCTCGTTCCTGTCGTCGTGTGGGTGACGTTGTGGGGACGCGGTCTGCTGGCACCCGTGGGGTTTGCCGTCGCGATGCTCGCAGTCGGGAACCTCCTGGGTCACACGGGCTGGTCGGGGTGGTTCCCGTGGTCGATTGTTCCGTTGCTGATCGGCTTCTCCGGCCCGCCGACCGACGTTCCGCCGGGCAGTCTCGTCGTGGTGGCGCTGACGTTCATCCTTGGCCTGTTGCTGTCGATATGGCAGCTTCGTGATGCCGACGTCACTGGTTAGGTCCGGTCGCACCTGGGCGTCGGAGCCTGGCCGGACGCTGCGGTCATCGCCGCTCGACCTGGCGGCAGCATCTCCAGTGCTGGAAGGCGGTCTACCCGGCCTGAGGGGTGGATCGTTCGGGTAGGTCGGGCTTGCGCAGGAACAGCGTCGCGACGATTCCGGCGAGCCACAGCAGGCCCACGGCCAGGAAGGCCGTCCGGGCGCCGGCCGCCAGGGATTCCTCAGCGCTCAGCCAGGCCGGCTGGGCTGCGGAGACCAAGGACATCACCGTGACGAACAGCGCCGTGCCGGCCGCACCCGCGACCTGCTGCACGGTCCCCACCATCGCGGAACCGTGGCCATAGAGGTGGGGCGGCAGCGCGCCCAGGGTGATGGTGAACAGCGGTGTGAACATGAAGGCCAGGCCAAGGCTGAGCATCAGGTGCGCCACCAGAAGCTGCCACCACGGCGTGGTCACCGCGACCTGGGTGAACAGAGCCAACGCCCCGGCGACCGCCACAGCTCCCGGCACGATCAGCCACCGGGGCCCCACCCGGTCGTAGAGCCGCCCCACCACCGGGCCCAGCAGGCCGGTCAGGACCGCGCCGGGCAGCAGCAACAGCCCAACGAACAGCGGCTCGGCATGCAGCACCTGCTGCAGGAGCAGAGGCAGCGCGATGATGGTGCCGAACAGCACAGCCATCGCGATCGCCATGACGCTGAGCGCCGTGGTGAAGATCGGATACGTGAAGGTGCGCAGGTCGAGCAGCGCCGCGTCCCGTCGTTGCAGGATCAGCTGCCGCCACACGAACAGCCCGAGTGCGGCCACGCCCACTCCCAAGGCCGCTCCGAGCATCCGCCCGGCGGTCGGGCTGCCCACCAGGCTGAGGCCGTACACCAGACCACCGAAACCCACCCCGGCCAACGGGACGCTGAGGGCGTCCAGCTTCACCGGCTCCGGGGTGTTCAGGTTCGGCACCTGGCGGAGCCCGAGCACCAGGATGGCCACGGCGATGGGCAGCACCAGAGTGAACACGAAGCGCCACGGCAGGAACTGCAGGATCACCCCGGACAGGGTCGGTCCGATGGCCGGGGCGACCGAGATCACCATGCTGATCGTGCCCATCACCCGGCCACGCTGCCCCGAGGGCACCAACTCCATCACCGTGGTCATCAGCAGCGGCATCATGATCGCGGTCCCACTGGCCTGAATGATCCGGCCGACGAGCAGACTCGGGAAGGCCCAGCCCAGGGCCGCCACCAGAGTGCCGATGCTGAACAACACCATGGCGAGGGTGAACACGGTCCGGGTGGTGAACCGCTCCATCAGCCAGCCCGTCACCGGGATGACCACAGCCATGGTCAGCATGAACCCCGTGGTCAGCCACTGCACGGTGCGCTCATCAATCTTCAGGTCGGTCATGATGCGCGACAACGCCACGTTCAGGGCGGTTTCGTTCAGGATGACCACGAACGCGCCCACCAGCAACACCGCGAGCACCCGGACCGACTCCGCCGGCAGCCGATCCGAAGCCACCCCGGGCGGGCCGGCAGCCAGGTCGGGGTCTGTATCAAGGGTCATGGCTGGATCCTCCACACGGTGACTTGTACGCTCGAGAACCGCTGAGGGCGGCCCCGGTGGCCGGGAGGCGGTATCTACGAACAAGCCCGACCGGGCGCCTGATATTCCCGACAAGGGACGGGCCAACAGCACCAGCGCGCGCTGGCGAGCGCCACGGTGACCCCCACTGGCCAACCGTAGGCCGTCGGTCCCACCGGGTTTGTGTCACTCCGGACGCGCAGCGGGCTCTTCGCGTTCTAATGTTCAAGTGAGTCCCGTCAGCGCTGGTGGTGCTTTCACCGAGGAGTGTCGACCATGGCAGGCGTCGCCGATTTCCCCCGCCCTCTGGCTTTCGTCCTGAGCGGTGGTGGCGCGATCGGGAGCGCGCAAGTGGGCCATCTGCTGGTGCTCCGCGAACTGGGCATCAGGCCTGATCTCATCGTGGGCACCTCCGTCGGAGCGATCAACGGGGCGGTGATCGCAGCAGATCCCGCCGAGGGGGCGGTTCAGCTGTTCCGGATCTGGGCGTCCGTCCGCCGCGAAGACGTGTTCCCGGTGCCACCGCTGCACCTGCTCAGTTCGCTTCGCCGGGGGATGGCCGGCATGCTGCCGGTCGGCGGGCTGGTGTCGCTCGTCACGGGCAATCTGGGTGTCACGGACCTCGAGCAGTTGGCGATCCCGCTGCACGTGATCGCTACCAACGCCGTGTCCGGGGAACTGGTGGATCTCGTCAAGGGCGGGCTTGTCGATGCGCTGCTCGCCAGCAGCGCAGTGCCCGGTCTCTTCCCGCCGCGTTCGATCGACAGTCTCACGCTTATGGATGGTGGACTGGTGGCGAATGTGCCGGTCGACCATGCCTTGGATCTCGGGGCTAGATCCGCGATCGTGATGGACGCGGCGTGGCCCTGCAAACTGACCAGGCCGCCTCAAACGGTGCTGGAATCGATCGCGGTCGCCCTTCGACTGTTGACTCGCAGTCAGGCCGATGCCCACATGCTCGCAGCGGCACAGCGTGGGCTCGTCGTCCACCTGCCCACCCCCTGCACCGTGCGTGGGTCACCGCTTGACTTCAGCGGGGTCGTCGAGGTGGTCGAGGACACCGTCGACTTGACCGAGGCGTTCTTCGACGATCGCGCGGGCGTTCCTTGGCCGGAGTCCGGGGCGGTCGGGCATCCTCACCGGCATCCGGCCGAGCGGGCCTTCGAGGTGTCCGCCTGACACCCTGCGCGCGCAGGACCAGTTCGCCGGGTTGTGCCCGACCGCCGCCAACGGCCGCACGCGCGCCGCGACCGTGCCTCCCCAGGCCAAGGTGCGGGGGAATGTGCTGCGGCCGGGGGCGTTGTGACAGGGGTGAAGAAGATCGGGTTCCTGTCGTTCGGCCACTGGACGCCGTCGCCGCACTCGCAGGTCCGCAGCGCCTCGGACGCCTTGCTTCAGTCGATCGAGCTGGCAGTCGCCGCCGAGGAGCTCGGCGCTGACGGTGCCTACTTCCGGGTGCACCACTTCGCCCGGCAACTCGCCTCCCCGTTCCCGCTGCTGGCGGCGATCGGGGCCAGGACGAGCCGGATCGAGATCGGCACCGGGGTGATCGACATGCGGTACGAGAACCCGCTGTACATGGCCGAGGACGCAGGTGCGGCTGACCTGATCGCGGGTGGCCGGCTCCAGTTGGGGATCAGCCGCGGGTCGCCCGAGCAGGTGGTCGACGGCTTCCGGCACTTCGGCTACGTTCCGCCGGAGGGTTCTACCGACGCTGACATGGCCCGCACGCACGCTGAGGTGCTACTGGAGGTGTTGAAGGGGGAGGGCTTCGCTCAGCCGAACCCGCGTCCGATGTTCGCCAATCCGCCGGGCCCGTTGCGGATCGAGCCGCACTCGCCTGGCCTGCGGGACCGGATCTGGTGGGGGGCCGGGACGAGGGCGACCGCGGAATGGACCGGCCGGCGGGGGATGAATCTGATGAGCTCCACGCTGCTGACCGAGGACACCGGGGTGCCGTTCCACCAGTTGCAGGCCGAGCAGATCCGGCGGTTCGCCGACGCCTGGGCCGAAGCCGGGCACACCCGTACGCCGCGGGTGTCGGTGAGCCGGAGCATCTTCCCCCTGGTCAGCGATACCGACCGGGCCTACTTCGGTGCACGCGGGGACGACGCCGATCAGGTGGGCTTCCTCGACGGAGGGGCGGCGCGGTTCGGCCGCACCTACGCCGCCGAACCCGACGAACTCGTAGCGCTGCTGGCCGAGGACGAAGCGATCGCCGCCGCGGACACCCTGTTGTTGACCGTCCCCAACCAACTCGGCGTGGACTACAACGCCGCCCTCATCGACAACGTGCTACGTCACGTCGCGCCCCCACTCGGTTGGCGCTGACGCGCCATCCCCCGCCCCAGCCGGATCACGCCCGAAGGTCGGCCACCCTGGTCGACTCGTTCCCGGCCCAAGCCCGGTCAATGGCGGGATTCGAGCGGCGGCCGTCCGCTGTTCACCCGTGTGTCACCGGGTAGAGGTAACCTCGGCTGCACATGAACACACAACAGATGGCGGCTTGGAGGCCGCACGTGGTGGCACTCGACATCGACGGGACGCTCGTCGACCACGCGGGAGTGCTGCCTGACACGGTGCGCCGGTCGGTCCGGCGCGTGATGGCGACCGGGGTTCCGGTCGTGCTGGCGACGGGACGCAGCTGGCATGCCACGCGTCCGATCTTCGAGAAGCTGGGGCTTCCTTCCGGCCCTGCGGTCGCGTCCAACGGGGCGGTGACTGTCTCATTCCCGCCCTTCCAAGTCCACCAGGTGCTCACTTTCGACCCGGCCGAGGTGATCGAGAAGGTGCTCCGCGAGCACCCCGCAGCGGCACTGGCCGCCGAGGTCGTCGGGCAGGGCTACCGGGTGACCAGACAGTTTCCCGACGGTGACCTGTCCGGCGAGATCGAACAGGTCACCGTCGACGACCTGGCCGGCAGCGACGTCACCCGGCTGGTGGTCCGTGACCCGACAGCGTCCGACGTCGAGTTCATCGGGTTGGCCGAGCGGATCGGCCTGCACGGAGTGAGCTACTCGGTCGGCTGGAGCGCTTGGCTCGACATCGCCCCCCAGGGTGTGAACAAGGCCACGGCGCTGGCCGAGGTGGTTGACGGTCTCGGCTACCGGGCAGCTGACGTTCTCGCGATCGGAGACGGCCGCAACGATGTCGAGATGCTCTCCTGGGCCGGACGCGGCGTGGCGCTCGGTGACGCCTGCGTCGAGGCGAAGGCCGCGGCCGACCACGTCACGGCCACCTTCGCCGAAGGTGGGACGGCGCAGGAATTGGACCGGTGGTTCAACACGCGCGGGGCTGGGGGCCGGGTTGCGCTTCCCAGCGTGCTCGCGTCCTGACCTGCCGCGTTGGCTCATCCGACGAGCGGGCGCGATGCCATCTCCGATCCACCGAGCAGGCGCCACACCGGGATCGCCAGGAGACTGAGAGTCAGTGCCATGAGCAGTCCCATCGGAAGGGCGATGAGCAGGGCACCGTCGATGATGAAGTAGAGGAACAGCCCGATGGTGCCGTTGTAGGCACCGTGAAGAAAGGACGGGGCTAGCACCGATCCGGTCCGGTCGCGAGCCCAGGCGAGCAGGAAGGACAGCGGGATCGTCCACGCGATCATCGCCGGGATTCCCCAGCCCCACTCCGTCTGGTAGTTGTGGCCGAGCAGGATGATCGGGGCGTGCCAGAAGCCCCACAGCACGCCGGTGAGCAGGGTGGCCCGGGCCCGGCCCAGAGGGCGCAGTTCCTCGGCGAGGACGCCGCGCCAGCCGTACTCCTCGCCGAAAGCGAACAGGCCGTTGATGGTCAACCCGGCCAGGATCCCCGCGACGATTCCGGAGGCGGCGATCGCGGCGGCGGTCGGCAGGGCCACGTCCTCGGTCAGACCGGGGACGACCTGCATCATGCGGCGGCGCAATTCGGCGTCGCTGGTCACCAGATGTCCGGCGCCGGGCAGGGCCACCGTGCCGGCGAGCCAGGCCACCGCGAAGCCGAGGGCGAGGATGGCCGCGATCAGCGCGGTCGCCACGAGGGCGTTACGGGCGTAGGTGCGCCAGAACGAGGTGCGAAGCCGCCGCCACTCGTCGGCGATCAGCGGACGGCGCCCGGCGGCCGCTCGGTCACGAGCCCGGCGACCAGCGGCATGGGCATGTAGGCAACGGCTGTGATCAGCTGCGACACCAGTGTCGCGCCGGCGCCGAGCCAGGCGTGGACCGACCACAGGATGCCCGCGACCACGACCGCCCCGCCGAACGCGACCCCGTAGAACAGCCCGACCCGGCGCCAGGCCACGCCTCCGCGGTTGGTGGCTTTGGTGTGTTCGGCCATGTCAGGCCTGGCCGAGGTCGCGGCGGATCTCGGCGGCCCGGCCTGCGCGGGCGAGGCCGTACAACGCCGCCCCGACTGAGGCGGTCATCGCGGTCACCATCGCCGGTCCGGCCCAGGGTCGCGGACGCTCACCGAGGCTGCGCAAGACGGTGACCGCAGCGCCCACGGTCGCGAACGCCGTGGCCGCGGCGATGGTTCCGGCGCGGTCGGGTCCGGGACGCGCCGAGCGGGCGGCCCACCACGCGACCAGCGCTGGAACAACGGTCGCGCCGAGGTCGGCGGCCGCCGCCCGGGGTTTGCTGGACCACCGATCGGGCCTCCCCGTGATGTCCCAATGAGCCGGCAGGCGCCCTGGCAGGCTGCGCCCCCGCACCGCGTAGTGCAGCACGGTGGCGCCGGCCAGTGCCACCGGGACGGCCGCCGCCATCCGGAACGCCGGCTCGGGGGTGGAGGTGAACGGCACCGCCTCGGCGTCCGGTTCGATGAGCCCGAGGCGGACGGCCAGCGCGCCGAAGTTGAGGTCCCAGCCCCAGCCCAGGGCGCGGGGGAGGAACAGCCGCTCCTCCGCCGGGTTCCACCACGTGCCGGCGATCCGGGCGCCCGCGCCGCCGGGTCGCATGCCGGTGAGGAATGCCTGCCAGCGAGCCGAGGCCCCAGACGTGCCACGGGTCATCGGGCCGGCTTCCGTGGCGAGGGCCGCCACGTCCTCGGCGGTGGCGTCCGGGCTGAGCCGCTCGAACAGATGGGCCCGCAGATCGTCCAGCACGGGCTCCCGCACGCCGGCTTCGATGGTGGCCCAGACAGAGGCGAGGTAGCCCTCCGCGGCGGAACGCGCCTGGGGGGTCAACTCGTCAAGGGAGCGAATCATCGCTTGCCTTTCAGGATCGTGGTCACGGTGTCTGCGACCGAGGCGAAGGCGTCGGACATCGCGGCCAGCGCGAGGACGCCGGCCGCGGTCAAGGCGTAGTACTTGCGTGGGGGGCCGACCGGCGACTCCTGCCACGAGGAGCGGATCAACCCCGCCCTGGCCAGTCGGGCCAGCAACGGGTAGACCGTCCCGGGGCTGATCGCCAAGTCCGGGTGGGCGGCCAGGTCGTCGACCAACTGGGAGCCGTAGCGCGGCTCCCCCGACAGCAAGCCCAGCACGACCAGGTCCAGCACGCCCTTGCGCAGCTGCGAGGCCCAGGCATCCTTCTCGGCGAGCACGCTCATGACGGTAACACCAGCTACCTTGTGATGCAAGCTAGTCGTTTCGCGTGGGGGTCTGGAGCGGGTGCAGCCCGCCCATCAGCCCCTGCGGACAGGGACCCCGAAGAACCCGCGGTGAACCACCCCGTCGATCGGGGCGCCGGCGCGATCACCGGCTGGGGCGCCGCCCTGTCACCCTTCTGGTTGGCTGATGAATTGGATCGTCCCGTTGGTGCCGTCGACACGGACGCACTGGCCGGAGGTCAGCCGCCGGGTGGCCTCGTGTACCCCGACGACGGCGGGGATGCCGTACTCGCGGGCGACCACGGAGCCGTGGGTCATCATGCCTCCGACCTCGGTGACCAGGCCGGCGGCGGCCAGGAACAGAGGGGTCCAGGCCGGGTCTGTGGCTCGGCACACCAGGATCTCTCCGGGCGCCAGCGACTCGGCGGCCGGGTCGGTCACGACACGCACCCTGCCTTCGGCGACACCAGGGGAGACGGGCGATCCGGTCAGCGCTCCGTCAGGGGCGTTGCCGAGTCCTTCGTAGAACGTGCGACCGTCGGAGAGGATCACCCGGGGGAGTTGGACGCGCCGCTCCTCGCGGGCGTCGACCGCCCTCCGCTCGGCGATCAGCTGCCGCCACGAGGGGGCCTCGCGCGTCCAGACCCGGTCGAGCTCGGCCAGGCGCAGGAAGCACAGGTCGTTGGCGCGCTCCAGCACCCCCGCCTCGACCAGATCGGCGCCGCTGGCCAGTAGCCCGCCCCGGACGATAGCCATCGCCCGGATGATGGTGAATTTCGGAGTCTCTCGGACGCCCATCATGCCGCGGATTCGGCTGACCAGGAACCGTGCCTGGGCGGCGTCTGATCGGCTCAGCAGCCGGGCCAGCCGGTCGGTTGCCGCCTTGGAGCCATCCTGGGCGGCGGCGAAGACCGCGTCCGGTGCCTGTTCGGCCCTGTCGATCTGCACGTAGCTGCGCAGCATGGCCATCACCTGGGTCGGATCGTCGTCCCAGCGGGGACGCCCCAGGTCCAACTCCCGCAAACCACGCATGCCGTAGCGTCGCAGGAAGGACCCGATCGCTGCCTGCGCGGTGTCCGGGAGAACCCCATCGCGGTAGTCCGTGGCCAGTGACTCCGGATCGTCGTGCACGAAGCGTGCCATCGACGGATCGTCCCCGCGGATCGTGCGCGCCACCTCCCAGAGGGCCAGGTCCATCGCGGTGGTGACGTTCCCGTCCAAGCCGCGCAGGCATTCCAGGCCGAGACCGGGCTCGCCGACCTTGGCGGCCAGTTCGTTCAGCCGGTGCATCATCGCGACCCCAGGGCCCATGATCGGTGCGAATCGGGGCAGCAGCACCCACAGCGCGTCGCCGATCTCGGCTCGCAGGCCGGCGAGCCGGGCAGCGAGCCGAGCACGGGGGTCCGCGATCGCGGACGCTCGCAGTTCCGTGTCCCGGACGCGCGCCAGGAAGCGCTCGGCCGTGGCCTCGAATGCCCGGCGTTGGCCCATGGGGTCGAGCAGGCTCCGCGGCACCCGCGGCAGCACACGACCCAGGAAGTGGCCGAAGGGCCCCGCAACGGCCCTTCTCGGACTGCCCGGGAAGGGGGTCAGCCTGGGGTCGTCGCCCAAGCCGTCCAGGATCCGTGCGGTGCTGGGCTCGACCATCGGCAGTGCGACCGGAAGGACCAATCGGCCGAGCGCGCTGCGGGCCACCAGATCAACCCGGATCCACAACCGCTCGCCCGCCGGACGCAGGTACGGGTTGGCCTCAGGATCGAGGTGGCGTCCGAACAGCCGGGCGGCGCCCGAGAACGCGAGCCGGATCGCATCCTGGCCCAGTGGTGTCAGCGGGTCGAGGATGCCCTGCACCGCACCGAACGAGAACCACACCGCCAGCGGCGAGCGGGTCGTGGCGGTGAATTCCGGCAGCGGGAAGAGCGTGGTGATCGCCCGGGACTGCAGCAGGTGCAGGCGCCCGCCGGCGAAGGCCCATTCGATGTCCTGGGGGCTGCCGAAGGTCTCAGCCACGCGCGCGCCCATCGAGACCGCCTCGGCGACCTGAGCGTCGGTGAGGCAGAAGCCCTGGTCAGGTTCGGACGCCGCCAGGCTCACGCCGCCGCCGGGCAGCACATTGGTGGTCACCCGCTTGGAGCCCCTCCGGCGCTCGACCACCCGCCCGCTCGCGGTGTCGACCACCCAGTGGTCGGGGTCGACCCGCCCGGAGACGAGGGCCTCGCCGAGCCCGCGAGTGGCATCGATCATGCTTTGGGTGCGCACGCCGGTCAGCGGGTTCGCGGTGAACAGCACCCCGCTGGACTCCGCGGGGACCATCACCTGCACCACCACCGCCAGCGCCACTTGCGACTGGTCCACCCCGTTGTGAAGCCGGTAACCGATGGCGCGGGCCGTCCACAGGCTGGCGAAGCACGCCACCACCGCTCGGCGCAGCGAGGACGGGCCGATCACGTTGAGGTAGGTGTCCTGCTGGCCGGCGAAGGACGCCTCCGGCAGGTCCTCCGCGGTCGCCGACGACCGAACCGCCAGCGGCGTGGACTCCCAGTCAGCGGCCTGGGTGAGGACCTCGTGCCAGGTCTGCTCCGGAAGGGTTCCGTTCATGAACGCCTCTCGGATTGTTGCCGAGGCGGTCTCGAGGGCGCCGGGGTCGGTGCCGTCCAGGCCGTCCAACACGTGGGCGATGGCGCGGTCCAACCCGTTGGTCTCCACGAACTCGCGGTAGTGATCCGTCGAGACGATGAACCACGGAGGGACCGGGAACCCGGCCGCGGTCAGCCGCGCCAGGCTCGCGCCTTTGCCGCCGTGCCCGGCCACCGACACACCGTCCAACGAGAAGGGAATCCGCGAGTCCAACACCGGGTAAGTATCGCCCGACGCCCAGGGTGACGGTTTGTCACCGGCCAGGCGAACGTCAGGCGATCATCGGTCTCGTGGGGAGCGTGCGAGTTGTAGCGTGACACTGCCGCCAGGCATCCACAGCATCACGACTTCAAAGGCGAAGACATCATGATCGAATGGCCCAAGAACAACGACGCAATCGGCGCGGTCAACCGGGGAGTCCCCGCAGAATCAGGCCTCTGCACGTCCTGCCACGCAGACTGCAAGGGGCGCTGCGAGGCGTGGCTCTCCAGCCTGAAGGGGCGCAAGCTCCTCTACCCGCGTGACTTCGGCAACATCACTGCGGGCAGCGCCAACACCACCCACCTGGGAGTGAGTTACAACTCGCTGCGTATCCAGGGCTACAACTACGGCGCGAAGGGCCTCCCGCAGGGGCTGTCGACCTCCGCCGACGACTGCATCTTCCCCAACGTCAGCGTCGCGACCCAGTTCGGGGACGCCGTCAAGACCAAGGCCTCCGTCCCGATCATGACCGGCGCGCTGGGCTCCACCGCGATCGCGCGCAAGTACTGGAACGGCTTCGCCGTCGGCGCCGCCCTGGTCGGAATCCCGATCGTGGTCGGCGAGAACGTCGTCGGCATCGATCGTGAGGCGATCATCCACGAGGGCAGCCCGGTCAATCGCATCGAGAAGGCGCCCGAACTGGACCGGCGCATCGAAACCTACCTGCGTTACTTCGACGGCAACGGCGCCATCATCGTCCAACTCAACGTCGAGGACACCCGCAACGGGGTGGCCGAATACGTCATCGACAAGTACGGCGACAAGGTCATCATCGAGCTCAAGTGGGGTCAGGGGGCCAAGGACATCGGGGGCGAGATCCAGGTCGACGACATCGAGTACGCGCTCTTCCTCAAGGCCCGCGGCTACATCGTCGACCCCGACCCCACCGATCCGGCCGTCCAGGAGGCCTACCGCAACGGCGGCCTGAAGTCCTTCGCCCGGCACAGCCGGCTCGGCTACACCAACCTCGGCACGGCCGACGACGTGCGCGAGGACTTCATGGCCTCAGTGGACTACCTGCGCAGCCTGGGCTACAAGCGCATCTCGCTGAAGACCGGCTCCTACGGCATGGAGGCTCTGGCCATGGCGATCAAGTTCGCCTCCGAGGCCCGGCTCGATCTCCTCACCGTGGACGGCTCCGGCGGCGGCACGGGTATGAGCCCTTGGAACATGATGGAGACCTGGGGGGTGCCGTCCCTGCTCCTCCACGCCAAGACCTACGAGTACGCCAACCTGCTGGCCTCCCAAGGTGAGCACGTGGTCGACCTGGCGTTCGGCGGCGGTCTCGCGCGGGAGGACCACGTCTTCAAGGCGTTGGCTTTGGGCGCACCGTTCACGAAGCTGGTCTGCATGGGCCGGGCCGTGATGATTCCGGGCTTCCTCGGCACGAACGTCGAGGGCGCACTGCATCCCGAGCGCAAGGCGGCCATCCACGGCAACTGGGACGGACTGGCCCCGGCGGTCAAGGAGGTCGGCACCAGGGCCGAGGAGATCTTCGCCGGCTACTTCGATGTGCAGGCGAAGGTTGGATCGGACGAGATGAAGAACATCCCCTACGGCGCGATCGCCATGTGGACGTTCACCGACAAACTCGCCGCTGGTCTGCAGCAGCTGATGGCCGGCGCCCGCGCGTTCAGCATCGATGAGATCTCGCGTGACGACATCTTCGCCGCCAACCGCGAGACCGAACGCGAGGCGAAGGTGCCGTTCATCACCGACGTCATGGACGAGGCCGCCAAGGCCATCTTGAGCTCGTAGCCCACGAGTCACCCCTGGCCCAGCACTGGCCGCGACCCCGACGGATCGCGGCCAGTGCTGCCCACTTTCCGAGATCACGCAATGCCGTGCAGCGGCCAGGATTCGCCGGTGCCGCTGTCCACCAAAGCTGCCCGCGTTGCTCGCAGGACAAGGGGCAACACATCGTTCACCGCGGTGGCCGCGATGGCGAGCTGCCCACCGCTGCAGCGTGTCGCAACCGATATGTGGGGCACCCAGCGACCCGGTGCGTAGTGGTGGTGCAGGTCCGCGCCCGTGGCCAGCACGGCCGCCGCGACCGCCTGCTGGCCGGTCGCGACCTCGGCGGTGACCGCGGCGGCCAGTGCGGCCCGCCCCCGCGGAAACAGGACGGTGCCCTGGACGGAGACCTCGACGGGGCCGCCTGTCGCCAGGGGCACGAGGGCATCGCCGACTCGCTCCAGGTCCCAGGTGCGCAGGACCGCGAGGGACAGGTGTGGCTGGTGCCGGCGATGAGTGTGGGTGAGCAGGGTCGGTATCCCCTCACCCTCCAACTTCGCCCACAGCTTGCGGACCGCGCGGTCGCCGGGCGGATCGAACAGCAGGCACACGGCCAGAGCCATGCAGCCATCATGCCCCGCCTCGACGCTACGTAGTTCCTCGCATTGAAGGCCGGCCGTCCCTGGCCGAAAGTGGACGCCGAGGAGAAGGAGCGCCATGGACACCTCCCCCCGGAAGACCCGTCACGGGGTCCGCTGGCATCTGGGCTGGCTACTCGGTCGGGTCGTGACCTGGATCGACCATCGCGTCCCGTGGCATCGGCTGCCGCTTCCGGTGGGCCTGGTGATGCTGGTGGGGTTCCGGTCCAGATTGCGCAAGGAGAACCTGTTCGACACCGGGGCCATCCCGTCGGCGCTGCCCGACATCCCCGAGTACGCCGACGGAACCTACTTGACGGCCCGGACGGTCACCGGCCACTACAACGATCTCGCCGATCCGGCGATGGGCAGCGTGGGCTGCCGGTTCGGGCGCAACGTGCCGCCGTCGGCGACCGTCCCTGAAGCCGGTGCCCTGTTGGCGACCCCCAACCCGCGCACGATCAGCCGGGAGTTGCTGACGCGGGACACCTTCCTGCCCGCCACGTCGCTGAACCTGCTCGCCGCGGCGTGGCTGCAGTTCGAGGTTCATGACTGGTTCAGCCACCCCAAGCCGTCCTGGGAGACCGCCCATTCCCTCGCGCTCGCTCCCGATGACGAGTGGCCCGAGCGCCCGATGCGGCTGCCGCGGGCGCTGCCCGACCCGTCCTGGCGCGCCTCCGACGGCACCCCGACGACCTGGGTGAACCAGGACACCCACTGGTGGGACGGTTCCCAGGTCTACGGGGACACCTGGGGGATCGCGGACGGGCTGCGCGCCCGGGAGCACGGCAAGCTCGTCGTCGACGCCGACGGACTGCCCCCGGCGACCCTGGACGCGACCCTGGACGTCTCCGGCGTCGCCGGTAACTTCTGGCTCGGGCTCGGTCTGCTGCACGGGCTGTTCATGCGTGAGCACAACGCCATCTGCGACCTGCTGCGCCGGCACAACCCCGGCTGGGGCGACGACCGTCTCTACCGGACGGCAAGGCTGATCAACGCGGCCCTGATGGCCAAGATCCACACCGTCGAATGGACGCCGGGGATCATCGCGCACCCGACGACCGTGCGGGCCATGCGGACCACGTGGTGGGGGCTGGCGGGGGAGGGCGTCCACCGGCGATTCGGACGGATCAGCCGCAGCGACCTGATCAGCGGCGTCCCGGGATCCCGCAAGAACCTGTTCGAGGTGCCCTACGCCCTCACCGAGGAGTTCGGCGGCGTGTACCGGATGCACCCGCTGATCCCTGACGAGTACACGTTCCGCTCCACGAGTGACGACAGCACCCTGGCCGAACTCACTTTCGAGGACCTGACCCTCACCCACGTCCGCGAGCGGATGCACACCCTCGGGACGGGCAACGCCCTCTACTCGTTCGGCCGTGCCCATCCCGGGGCGATCACGCTGCACAACTACCCCCGGTTCCTGCAGCACCTGCGACGTCCGGACGGGACGATCCTCGACCTGGCCGCCGTGGACATCCTGCGCACCAGGGAGCGCGGCGTGCCGCGCTACAACGAGTTCCGGCGGCACCTGCACCTCAAACCCGCGGCCTCCTTCGACGACCTGACCCCCAACGCCCAGTGGCGGGCGGAACTCCGCAAGGTCTACGACAACGACCTGGAGATGGTCGACCTGATGGTGGGCCTGTACGCCGAGACGCCGCCACCCGGGATGGGGTTCAGCGACACCGCCTTCCGGATCTTCGCCCTGATGGCGCCGCGCCGGATCAGCTCCGATCGGTTCCTGACCGACGACTACCGTCCGGAGATCTACACCGCCGAGGGTCTGGACTGGATCGACAACAACACGATGGGGAGCGTCCTGCTGCGGCACCACCCGGAGTTGGCGCCGGCGCTCTCAGGGGTCCAGAACGCCTTCGCGCCCTGGCGTCCGGTGGGGTGAGGTCACGATCGAGCCGTGGGCTCAACCTCTGACTTCAACCGTTCATGTTGGCCTCAAGCATCTCGGGGTACACCTTCCACAGCGCGCGTGGTTCGGCCTCCAGGTGTGTCTGCAGTTCGAGGAGGTCACACAGGTAGGCCCGGAAGGCGGCCCGTCCGCGGCCGTCCAGGGCCAGGTAGGAGAAGTCCCGCACCATCGGCGTGCGCCGGATGTTGAGGCCGAAGTTGGCGTTCACCAGCCGTTGGAAGACGTCGACCGGTTCGCGGCGTCCGTCAGCGTAGATCCGGATCGGCTGGACGTCGGTCCACAGCTGGTAGTTCCACAGCAGCGTCCCGCGCGCCTCGTGCTGGTAGGAGACCAGGTGGATGAGCGAGCCGATCAGCCGGGCCGCGGAGTCGATCGTCGACACGTCGCCGAGCGGGCCGATGCCGTGGGGGATCAGCTGGTCGAGTTGGGTGTACCAGGCCGCGACGTGCGGGTCGTTGGCGAGGGCCGCGTCGGAGGGGTAGTAGCTGCGCAGGTAGCGGGCCGCGTGAGCGCACATCACCTCGTGGTGGGCCATCGAATTGGCCAGCGCCGGAAGGGTCAGGCCCTGGTCGAGGACTCCGCGACGGCGCGCGTCCCGCTCGGGATCCAGCGTGGTGGCGTCGAACAGGTCGTGGCTGTCGTCGAAGAGCCGCAGCAGCGCCGGACGGGAGAAGCTGAAGATCGACTCGAAGTCGCCGCCCTCGCTGAGCTGCCCCACCGTGGTGACCCAGTTGCTGAACTGGGTGCGGAAGATGTGCGGCCACAGCAGGCGCTGCACCGGGTGGTCGGCCGGGAGGGCGTTGCGGGTCGCGATGGCGAAGGCGGCGCCCGGCACCAGATGCACCCAGTTGTAGTGCCGCACCAGCGAGGTGTGGGTCGTCGCGGCGCACAGCGCGAGCTTCACCGAATCCTGCCAGCCGGGGTCGCTGGGGGTGCAATGGCCGAGTGCGCTGACGATGGACGTGGCCCGGAGCCGCCCCTGGTCGAGGGTGAAGTCGACTCGGACCCCGAGCGGCACGAGTCCTGGGTGCACCTCGTAGCCGGCGAGCATCCGAAGGTCCCAGGCGAACGTGCCAGGGCCAGTGGCTTGCAGGTACCCCTCGTACGGTCCGGCCACGGCCAGGTCGCCGAGGTCGGGGGACCGGTACTCGGCAGGTAGTTCGGGCGCGGCGAACAGGCGGCGGTGGGCCGGAGTGTAGGCGTCGGCGAGGGCGGCCTTGGCGTCTGCCGGGATCGGGGGGAGCCCTGCGACGTTGGGGTTGAAGACCCGGAAGAGCACGGCGAGTAGCCGGTAGAAGCCTTCCGAGCGGGGCTCGGACTCGTCGGAGGGGATCCGGTCGGCAACCAGCACGTTGTTGATCGCGATCCCGGGGAAGCGCTGGGAGAGCGGGATTGCCCGCAGGGGCCGCTCGTCGCCGCCCGGGACGGGGATGACGACCACGCGGGCCTGGGCGTACTTGAGAACAGCGAGACGATCCCAGAACCGCCGGCGCAGCCTCCAGACCTTGAGCACGGTCGAAGCCTAGGAGCCGCCCTCGGCTCCGGCGAGGGGGTACTTCTGCTCCGGCCGGCACCGGACCTCAAGTGCGAGTGGAGGTGTGGGTATTCATCGGCCAGTGCTGAATCGTCGCCGCGGTGACTGATCGTGGCAATGTGGTTGCACCGCGGCGCCGAGAGCGGGTGGTGACCAACGAAACACTTCTGACAAGGCATGACGCAGGTCTCGCGGGGCGGGTGGGGGTGGTTGGCCACCGACGACGGACCGCCTCGGCCGGACATGGACGCGACGCGTGCGGCTCGCAATGACAGTGGTGTGATTCATCGATTCTCGCGTCGTGCATTGCTGGGTCACCCACGACCCGCCTAGATTCCGGAGGAAATCGGGACAGTTGTGACGCCTGTGACGCCGTCCTCAGGAACTGCCGAGGCCGCCGCGCCCAAGGAAGGACCAGACTGTGCCCAAGCTCAGGAGCATCGTGCGCCTGGTGAGTCTGCTCGTCGTGGTCACAGGGTTCTCCTTCGCCGCGATGGACCTGGTCACCGCGCCCGTGGCGAGAGCGGCATCGCTGGTGTGCGCCGCTTCCAGTTGGGTCAACGTCCGCTCCGGTCCCGGGACGTCCTACCCCGTTCTGGGGAGGCTGCTGGCCGGCCAGACCATCGAGTCCACCGGGACGACGACCGCCAGTGGGTGGACTCCGGTGACCTTCAACGGCAAGGCCGCCTACGTCCACAGCAGCTACCTGCGAGCTCCTGCCGCGTCGTCCGCGCAGGGCTCGGTCGCCGGCTACCGCGGCGTCCAGTTGGCCAACGCGGGACAGATCATCAAGGCCGGCCGAGTGATGGGTCTCGACGATTGGACGATCACCGTCGGTGTGATGACGGCGATGGGGGAGTCGTCGCTGGTGAACGTCGACCATGGCGACAAGGCCGGTCCTGACAGTCGGGGCCTGTTCCAGCAACGAGCCAACGGCGCTTGGGGCAGCTACTCCGACCGGATGAATCCGGCCGTCTCCGCGGCGAACTTCTTCAAGGCCCTGCTCCGGGTGCCCGGATACCACGCGTTGACCCCGACGCTGGCGGCGCATCGCACGCAGCGCAACCGGGATCCCAACCACTACGCGAAGTACTGGCCGGCGGCCGTCGAGGTCTTCACGTCGCTCGCAGGTTCCGCGGCGACGTCGGTCTCGACCGTGACCGCTCAGGCGTCGGTGACCGTCAACGTGCGCGCCGGGGCGGGCCTCGACTTCCCGATCGTGGCTGTGGCCGGCAGAGGCAGCCTGGTCACCTTGACCGGACGGACGGCGAACGGGTTCAGCGAGATCACCCAGGACGGGCAGGCGCTCTGGGTCTACACCAAATACCTTGTCGCGACCCCAGCGGCCTGAACGGGTGCCGGTCGTAAGAATGCCCACTTGACCGGAAAGCCTCGCTGATCGAATCTGGAATCGGCGACGCCCGTGCGCGATTGCCGGGTGTGCCGGAAAGGAGTCATTCCATGGTCACGGTCTATCGGGCGATTGCCCTGGTGATTGCGGCTCTGGTCGGCGTCCAAGCTGCGTCCCACGCCTGGTCATCAGCGGGTTTGGGGCTCTTCATCGAGCGCGGCGGTGTGATCGACAAGGCATTCCTGGAATCCGCGGGTTCGGGCGGCACTCTGCCGTTCCCCGAACTTCTGGGATTCATGATCCACGGCATGAACGGGATGTTCGTCATTCCCAGCGTGGCTCTGCTGCTGCTCATCGTGTCGTTGTTCGCCAGATTCCGCGGTGCGGTGATCTGGTCGGCGGTGATCCTGGCGCTGGTCGCCCTCCAGGTCACTCTGGGCCTGGCCGGACACGGGATGTCGACGCTGGCCCTGCTCCACGGGTTCAACGCGCTGCTCCTGTTCGGCGCAACGCTGTTCGCCGCCCGTGCCGCCCGCACGACCAAGCCGACGGTGGACGTAGCCGCGACGGGTGCGCGGACCTCGATGCATGCCGACGCGTGAGGAGACCCTGACCTCGCCGCCCGCACGCCTGAAGCCGACGCGTCGCGTCGCCGCCATCGCCATCGCCACCCTCATCGTGGTGGCGATGGCCGTCTGGTGGTTCACCAGTCGGCTGCCGGCGACCTACTCCATGACCGAGGTGGGTTACCCCGACTATGGCGGGGGACCCGTCGTGAAGGCCGGGCATGAGGGCCACCACCACCCGGGGCTGGGTGTCGACACCTTGGTGGCCGACCCCAACCGGCGAGCTGACGTGAGGGTCGATCTGGTGGCGCGCCAGGGCCGGGTGACCCTGGCCGACGGTCGTCAGGTCCAGGGCTTCACCCTGAACGGCACCAGTCCCGGTCCCACCGTCTCCGCCGTTGTTGGTCAACTCGTCGAGGTGAAGGTCCGCAACCAGGACGTCGCCGACGGGATGACCCTGCACTGGCACGGTGTGGACGTGCCGAATGCCGCCGACGGGGTGGCCGGAGTGACCCAGGACGCGATCCTCCCCGACGAGACGTACGTCTACCGCTTCGTCGCCGATCGGCCGGGCACCTACTGGTACCACTCGCACCAGATGTCACACCCCCAGGTGCTGGGCGGTCTGCTGGGAGCGCTGATCGTGTTGCCGAAGGAGGGATCGAGGTCCACCACGGACGTGACCGCGCTGGTCCACCTCTACGACGGGATTCGCACGATCAACGGGGTCGCCGGCGACAGTCGCGTCACGGCCGCACCGGGCGACGAGGTCCGGGTGCGCGTCATCAACACCGACAACGGCCCTATGCCGGTGTGGGTCCCCGGGGCGACCTACCGGGTCGTCGCCGTGGACGGGACCGACGTCCACGAGCCTGGTCCGGTATCCGGTCGGGCAGTCCTGGTGACCGCCGGCGGTCGAGCCGACCTGCTGGTGAGCGTCCCCTTCTCGGGTGCGGTGCGAGTCGCGATGGCGGGAGCCGGCCTGGTGATCGGCGAGGGGGACGCCCCCTCGGCAAGCGCCCCCTCCGCGTTGCTGGATCTACTGGACTACGGCACGCCGGAGCCCGTCGGATTCGACACCTCGACGGTGTCGCGCCGGTTCGACTACACGATCGGGCGATCCTTCGGCCTGCTGGACGGGATGCCGGGACTGTGGTGGACGATCAACGGCCACCAATTCCCGAACGTGCCGATGTTCATGGTCGCCGAGGGTGAGGTGGTGGCGTTCCGGATCTCCAACGTCAGCGGTGAGGTCCATCCGATGCACCTCCACGGGCATCGCCTCCTGGTCCTGGCCCGCAATGGAGAGCCGGCGACCGGCAGCCCGTGGTGGACCGACAGCCTCAACGTCGAGGATGGTGAGACCTACGACGTGGTGTTCCGCGCCGACAACCCCGGCATCTGGATGGACCACTGTCACAACCTGCCGCACGCCCAGGAGGGCCTGATGACCCACCTGGCCTACCTGGGCTACACAACCCCCTTCCTGGTCGGCGGCGGGCATCGCAACCATGCAGAGTGACCTGAGGGTTCCCCCGCAGGTCTCCCCGTCTTGTCCACCTATTGCCGCCGGGGCCTTCCGTGCCGCCACCTTGGCAGGCACACTGGGGAAGGCATCCACACTGTCACCCGGAGTCACGGGCACGAGCCGCTGCGGGAGTGGAGCGTCTCGAACGGGGGAACAGCGTGCGGTTATTCCGGCGGAGCAGGGCGCGACGTGCCCTGCCCAGCGTCGAGTCCACCTCCGGCGCCAAGGCCCGCCTCCTGCTGAAGAGAGCCCTGGTCCCAGGCGCCGCGGCGGTTCTCCTGCTGTCTGCCGCGGGGGTCGTCGTCCTGGTCCGTCCGATGTCGTCCTGGGCCGCTCCGGGTGTTGCCATCGCGTCCGCAACGCCCGAGAGCGTCGTGCCCAGCGCGCGCATCACCTATTCCGACGTGCCGGACCGGGGACTGGCCCGCGCCGCAGTCTCCAGCTCGAGTGAGCCGACGGCCACGGCCGAGGCTCCAGCGGGCGACCTGATCGGGTTTCCGGTCTCCGTCCACACCCCGACCACCGGCTTCGGCTACCGCAGCGATCCGTTCACGCACCTGCCGCGATTCCACGACGGCGTCGACCTGGGCCAGCCCTGC
The DNA here is from genome assembly GCA_964585085.1 of uncultured Propionibacteriaceae bacterium. Classification (GTDB taxonomy): domain Bacteria; phylum Actinomycetota; class Actinomycetes; order Propionibacteriales; family Propionibacteriaceae; genus Propionicimonas. The sequence continues at coordinate 24,922 of CAZPCM010000011.1, read as the reverse complement.
CTCGACCCGGCCTGGGCTTCTCTCGACGGCACGGTGATCGGCGCGGGAGTGGCGGGCGGGTACGGCAACCGGGTGGTCCTCAAGCACGCAGACCGGGACGGCAAGTCGTTCGCCACCACCTACAACCACCTCTCCTCGATCACGGTCAAGCTCGGCCAGCAGGTCGCCCGTGGCGACGTCGTGGGCCGCATCGGCTCGACCGGGCGATCCACGGCGTGCCACATGCACTTCGAGGTCATCGTGGACGGCTCCTACGTCGACCCGCTGCCCTACCTCACGGGACAGAAGTCGACCGCCAACCTGTCCCGACCGGTGGGCAGCCTGATGCCGACCGGAGCTGCCACCACCGCAAGCCCGTCAGTGAGCGCGACGGCCACGGCGTCCGCCTCCAAGACCCCGTCGGCCAGCGCTTCCACCACGAAGAAGACGCCCACGCCGACGCCGAGCGAGACCGACTCGCCTTCGGCGACCCCGTCCCCCTCGCCGGCGGAATCACCCAGCCCGAGCCCCTCGCCCAGTCCGACCGAAGCGGAGTCGCCGGAGTCCACGGACACCCCGACCGAGGACTCAACTCCCTGAGTAATCCAGCCCGATGTCCAGGACGCGGGCGCTGTGGGTCAGCCAGCCCACGGAGATGAGGTCCACGCCCGCCTCGGCGATGGGCACCGCCGTCGCGGGGGTGATCCGTCCGGACGCTTCGGTGATCATCCGGCCGTCGACGATGCCGACCGCTTCGCGCAGCAGGTCCGGCCCCATGTTGTCCAGCAGCACCGCGTCCGCGCGCAGTTCCACGAGTTCGCGGAGTTGCGCCAGGTTGTCGACCTCGACCTCGACCTTCACCAGGTGCCCAACCTGGGCCCGCACTGCGCGGACGGCCTGGCTCACGCCGCCGGCGACGGCGATGTGGTTGTCCTTGATCAGCACGGCGTCGTCCAGCCCGAACCGGTGGTTAGCGCCACCACCGGCCCGGACCGCATGCTTCTGCAGCGCCCTCAGGCCGGGGATGGTCTTGCGGGTGTCGCACGCCTTCGCCTTGGTGTGAGCGATGGCGTCGGCGATCGTCGCCGTACCGGTGGCCACCCCGGACAGGTGTCCCAGGAAGTTCAGTGCGACGCGCTCACCGCTCAGCAGCCCGCGCGCCGGTCCGGAGATGGTGCCGATGACGCTTCCCGGCTCCACACGGGAGCCGTCGGGGAGGTGGATCGACACCTTGATCGACGGGTCCACCAGTTGCCAGGCGAGTACCGCGCAGGCCGTGCCCGCCACCACGCCCCGCTCGCGCGAAACCAGCTGGACCGTGGCCCGGGTGAGAGGGTCGATGATGCTGTCGGTGGTGATGTCGCCGGCTCGCCCGAGGTCCTCCAGGAGGGCGGCACGGACCAGGGGCTCGATCACCAGGGGAGGCAACGCCCTCATGCGACCACTCCTGCCGGCAGGTCCGCCGTGCTGACCAGGGTGTGCCTGGCCTCGGCGGAGGTGTGGGGGAAGTCGGTACGGGTGTGCCCGCCGCGGGATTCCTCGCGCCGCAGCGCCGACTCGACCACGAGGTAGCCCACCAGGGCGGCGTCGTCGTCGGTGTGGTCGCGGAGCCACTCCAGTGCGGCGGTCAATCCGGGGGCGTCGCGCAGCACTCCGGCGGCCTGGGTGACCACGTCACGAATCTCGTTGACAAGGGGCGGGACCGTCCAACTGCTCCCGGCGTCGGCCCAACTCCGCTGCGCGGGCGGGGGGACCGAGGCGCCGCCGGCCGCCGTGGCGGCCAGGTACTGGGCGACCCAGCGTCCGCACACCACCGCCTCCAGCAGCGAGTTGCTGGCGAGCCGGTTCGCGCCGTGCAGCCCCGTCGACGCCACCTCGCCCGCGGCGAAAAGCCCCGGCACGGTGGTCTCTCCGTGGCTGTCCACCAGCACGCCGCCCATGTGGTAATGCGCGGCCGGACGGACGGGAAGCAGATCGCGGGTCGGGTCGAGTCCGGCGGCCAGTGCGGTGGCGTTGATCGAGGGGAACAGTTCGGCGAAACGCTCGCCCGGCTCGGTGCGCGCGTCCAGGAACACCCGGTGCCCGGCCTGCAGTTGCGCCCACTCGGCGCGAGAGACCACATCGCGCGCCGACAACGGGTTCTTCAGCACCCATTCGCCGTTCTCGTTCACCAGGATCGCGCCCTCGCCGCGCACAGCCTCGCTGACCAGCGGCATCGGGTCGACGTCGACGTCCAGGGCGGTCGGGTGGAACTGGACCATTTCCACGTCGCGCAGCACCGCGCCGGCCCGGAACGCCAGCGCCAGGCCCTGGCCGCGCGACGACAGTGGATTTGTCGTGTGCGTGTAGAGCCCACCGATTCCGCCGGTGGCCAGGACGACCGTGGGACTGCGCACCTCGACCGGGCCGTCCGGGGTGTCGACGAGCACGCCGGTGACCCGTCCGTCCTCAACCAGGACGCGGCGGGCCGGTGAGTGGTCCCACAGGGATACCGACGGAAGTGCGCGTGCGGCGTCGACCACCGTCCGCAGGAGTTCCGCGCCGGTCTGATCGCCCTGGGCGTGGACGATCCGCCTGCGGCTGTGAGCCCCTTCCAGACCGAGTCGCAGGCCGCCGTCCGGGTTACGGTCGAACCGGGCGCCGAGCGCGGCCAGCCAGTCGATCGCGACGCCGGCGGCGGCGGTGATGGCGCGGACGACGTCGGGATCGCACAGGCCGGCTCCTGCGGCCAGCGTGTCGCCGGTGTGCAACTCGGCGTTGTCGTCCGGCCCGACCGCGGCCGCCACGCCGCCTTGAGCCCAGCCAGTGGAGGTCCCGGTGCTGACGGCGCCCGCGCTGAGCACGACGCAGGGCCGCGGCGACAACTCGATGGCGGCACTGAGGCCGGCCAGCCCTGCGCCGATGATGACCGGGCAGCCCGCGTCGACCACGGTGAGGGGCGCGTCGGTGCTCATCGGGCCGGACGCCCTACCTCGAGCATGCGGTCGACGGCGAGGCGGGCGCGCTCGGCGACCTCAGGATCGATGGTCACCTCGTGGGTGAGGGTTTCCAGACAGTGACGGATCTTCGCCAGCGTGTTGCGCTTCATGTGAGGGCACAGGTTGCAGGCTCGGACGAACTCCAGGTCCGGGTTCGACGCTGCGATGTTGTCGCTCATCGAGCACTCGGTGACCAGAGCCACTCTGCTGGGGCGCCGGGTCTCGACGAACCGCTGCATCTGCGCGGTCGAGCCGGCGAAGTCGGCCTCGTCCACGACCTCTGGCGGGCACTCCGGATGCGCCAGGACGGTGACCCCGGGGTAATCGAGGCGGACCTGCCGGATGTCGCCGGCGGTGAAGCGCTCGTGAACTTCGCACGCGCCGGGGTGGGTGATCACCTCCACGCCGGTCTGACGGGCGATGTTCCGGGCCAGGTACTGGTCGGGGATCATGATCACCCGCGGAACGCCCAGGCTCTCGATCACGGCAACGGCATTGCCGGAGGTGCAGCAGATGTCGGATTCGGCCTTCACCGCCGCTGAGGTGTTCACATAGGTGACGACCGGGACGCCGGGATGCTGCCGGCGCAGTTCCCGGACGTCCTCCGGTGTGATCGACTCCGCCAGCGAGCAGCCGGAGCGGAGGTCCGGGATGAGGACGGTCTTGGACGGGTTGAGTAGCTTCGCCGTCTCCGCCATGAAGTGGACGCCGGCCAGGACGATCACGTCGGCCTCGACCGCGGTGGCTTCCCGGGCCAGGGCGAGGGAGTCGCCGACGATGTCGGACACGCCGTGGTAGATCTCCGGGGTCATGTAGTTGTGACCGAGGATGACCGCGTTGCGCTCTCGCTTGAGGCGCAGGATCGCGTCGACGTCGTCGGCCATGGTCGCCCACTCGACGGCGGGGATGACGTGCGCGACCTTGGGATACAGGTCGTCGGCGGTGGTGATCGGGGCGATTGCCATGGCGTCCTCCAATAGGGATTGCTCGATCGCACCCTTATGCTACATCTGAGCATAAGCGCCGTGCAAACCGGGCCGTCAGCGGCACCTGCGTGGTCAGCGTGCCCGCGTGGTCGGCAGCTTGGTGCCTGCGGCCTGTCGCTCCAGGAGGACCTCGCGCCGGAACCGGTAGAGCCGGGCCGGGCGTCCGCCGGTGTCGGCAAGCATCTGGCCGGTCTCCTCGACCAGGGCCTGCTGTTCGATCAGCCGCCGGAAGTTCTGGGTGTGCACCGCGCGTCCGGCCAGCGCCTCGACGCACTCCTGGAGTTGGCGCAGCGTGAACTCAGGGGCCATCAGTTCGAACACCACCGGTCGGTATCCGATCTTGGCCCGCAGGCGTGCCAACCCGGTGGCCAGAACTCGCCGGTGGTCGCCGACCATGCGGTCGCCCGGGACGAGTTCGTCGTCCGGGTGCCTCCAGGCCGCGGGGGATTCGGGAACCAGGCCCACCTCGTAGAGGAGTTCGTAGCGCTGCAGGACCAGGTCAGGCTGCCAGGCGTGCCCGTCCAGACCGAACGTGATGGCGCATCGCTGCCGGCGTTCGCCGGCCAGCGCCGGCTCACGAGCGGCCCAGTGGCGCAGCCGTGGAGTGATCCGATCGCTCAGCAGCACGGTGTCGGTGCGGGTGTCCTCCCACGGCAGGAGCGAGTACCAACGACGCCAGCCGCCGATGCCGGTGTCGGCGTTCGGGGTGGTCAGGCCCAGGTAGGAGATCGAGATGGTGCGCCCTGACGCGCTCTCGCGATCGAGGTCGACGAAGGTGTAGAGCTGCTCCAGGAAGCCCAGGTGGCGTCCGGTCTGCTCCTCGACCCACCGGCGGGTGGCGGCCTGGAGGGACCGGTGCCCTGGCAGCAGCGGGCCCGACGGCAACCGCGGCAGCGCGCCGAGGGCCAACACGCACGGCTCGGCGTCGACCATGGCGACGACCACGGCCAGCAGTTCAGCCTGGATCGCCTCTGGGCTCATGGTGCTCCTGCGGTGGGGACCAGCTCAGGATATCGACGCCCGGTCAGCACTCGGCGAAGGCCGGCATCGGATTGACCGCGAGAACCCGTTCCTTCCCGGCCACGATCCAATGCGCCCCCGGATTGGCCAGCGCCGCCCGGTAGGCGGCCTGCGCCGGTTCGCCGACCAGGTGACCGCACGCGATGGCCCGTCCGGAGGCGGGCTTGAGGAAGGAGTCCGGGTCGGGGCCGGGCCAGGTCACTGTGGCAGGATCAGGAGACGGCGCGTACTGGGCGGCGATTTCGAACACGGTCACCTCCTCAGGTTCGTAGGCCGTCCGCGGGGCATCCCCGGCCAGCGCGTGCCCCTGCTCGATGAGAGCACGCAGTGCCGAGCGCGCCTGCCGCTGCCCCCACGACAGGCCCGAATCGAAGGTCTCCGAGAGCGCGTAGACGCCCACTTCGATCGGTTCGCCCGCGCCATGGAGAAGAACCCGGGTGGAGGCCTGGTCGGTGACCCGCGACTGGCCGAAGTCGGTCTGCTTGGAGATCAAGCGGCTGGCTTCGACCTTGGCCGCGAAGCGCGCGATGGTCATCGGGTCGACCCGGGAGACCTCGAAACGCGCCGGCTTCCAGCCATGGCCGGAGTCGGCGGCCTGGGCGAGCACCCGTCCGTCCCCGTACATGACGAGACTGGGCGATTCGAGCAGGTAGTACACCGGGGGGACCAGCCCACCGGCCGTGATGACCCGGAACACCATCTGATCGCCGGGAAGAGGCCCGCTCGGTGAGGCGCTCGTCGTCGGGGTCACCACCGGGGTGCAGGCGGTCAGGGCGACGGTGGCGAGGGTCACGACCAGACTGTGGACCCACTTCTGCAGCATGATGGCCTCCTTGTCCTGGTTCGATCGTAGGGACCGCGTGGTGTCCCTGGGTGGCGGTTGACTTGTTACCCTCGTGTGGGTGAAGCGACGTGTCATCGCCCTGTTGATCCCACTGGCGGCTCTCCTCGCCTGGGCCCTCGTGCCGGTGGCCGCGCGCGCCGACACGCCGTCGTCCTGGCGGATCCCGCGCTACGACGTGGTCGCCACGGTTTCCGGTGACGGGACCACCGCGGTGAACCTCGACTTCGACTTCGACTTCGGCAGTGATCCAGGACACGGCCCCTACCTCACCCTGCCCCTGCAGCAGGAGATCGGCGGTGACCCCGACCATTGGCGGATGCTCGACGTCACGGTGGGTCAGGTGACCAGTCCCAGCGGTGCCAGCGCCGAAACGCTCACCAAGGAGGAGAACGGGAATCTGCTGATCCGGATCGGAAGCGAGAACCGGACGTTCACCGGACGTCAGCGCTATCTCGTCAGCTACACCATCCGTGGGCTGATCGCGCCGAAGCAGGCCTCCAGCGGGCTCGACGAGTTCAACTGGAACGTCGTCGGCCCGTTCTGGGAGGTGCCGCTGAACCAGGTGACGGCCCAGGTGACCGGCCCGGTCCCGGTCACCCGGACGGCCTGCTTCACGGGCAGCGGCTTCACCGACCCCTGCGACGAGGCGAGCTCGGACGGGCCCACAGCCACGTTCAGTCAAGGCGCGTTGACTCGTGGTGAGGGACTGCAGATCGTCGCCGGCTTCCCGGCCGGTACGTTCGTCGGCGCCGAACCGCGTCTCACCCGGCGCCTCACCTTCGAAAACATGTTCCCGCTGACCCCGGTCACGGGAGGCGTCACCGCTGCGCTTACCGCCCTCGGCCTGTGGACGGTGTTCCGGCGCACCCGTCGCAGCGCCCGCGACGAGGTGTACCTCGGGCTCACCCCCGGGGTGCTGCCCGCGCCGGGTGCCGCGGCCACGATCGGACCAGCCACCGTGGAGGCGCCCGTCGCGGTGCAGTTCACTCCGCCGCGCGGCGCCCGGCCGGGCGAACTGGGCACACTCATGGACGCGACCGCCAACAACGTCGACATCACCGCCAGCCTGACCGACCTCGCGGTTCGCGGGCACCTGAGGATCATCCCGCTCGACAAGAAGGACTGGGAGTTCCAACGGCTGCGCAACCCCGAGTCGCTCACCGGCTACGAGAGTCACTTGCTGAACACGTTGTTCAAGGACGGGGACACCGTCACCACCGACGACCTGAAGAACAAGTCGTACGCGGGCCTGGTGACCGGTACCCGCGAGCGTCTCTACCAGCGGGTCACCACCGAGCTGCGCTGGTTCAAGGCGAATCCGTCTCTGGTGCGGGCGGGCGCGGTCGGGGCCGGGGTCGGCCTGATCCTTCTGGGCGGGGGCCTGGGGTATGTCCTCGGTCTACTCGGTCTGGGCCTCATCGGGTTGGCTGGGGTTCTCACGGGGCTCGCCGTCATCGCGATGAATGGGAAGTTCGGACGACGGACGGCGAACGGGTCGGCCATGCTGGCACAGACCAAGGGCTTCGAGTTGTACCTGACTACCGCGGAGGCGGACCAGATCCGTTTCGAGGAGGGCATCGACGTCTTCTCCCGGTATCTGCCCTACGCCATCGTCTTCGGCGTCGCCGAGCGCTGGGTGAAGATCTTCGAACAACTCGCGGCCGAGGGCCGCTATAACCCCGACACCTCCTGGTACGGAGGTCCGGTGGGGGGCACGTTCCCCGGCGCGGCGTTCGCGTCCTCGCTGGACCGCCTCGCCAGCACGATGTCGAGCGCGATGCAGTCGGCCACGGCGGCCAGCAGCGGAGGATCCGGCTTCTCCGGCGGTGGCGGGTTCGGCGGCGGCGGTGGCGGCGGCTGGTGACCTGCCCGTCTCCTCGGGGGCGGGTTGGGCGATCCCGCGCCGGGTGCTGGGCGTCGCCGTGCTCGTGTCCCTGCTGCTCCTGGCGCCCTTGGTGGTCGTCTTCCAGCTCGCCGGCGTTGCACCCGCACTGTCGCTGGGCATGGGGTATGTGGCCTGTCTGTTCCCGGCGCTGAAGCTCCCGGCACGGTCCGCGCTGGCGGTGTCCGTCCCCGCCGCGATGGCCGGCGTGGTCGCCGCGGCACTCAACGGCACCACCGTCGCTGCGGCATGCTTCGTCGCCCTGGTGTGCCTGTTGGCCGCCCCGGCCAACGTGCTCCAGGACAGGCTTGTCGCGGGCATCCCGACCGCCGCAGCCGTGTTCGTGTCGGTGCCCGTGAGGGTGGACCCGGTCCAGGTGGGCGGCTGGATGCTGGCCGGCGGCGCGATCGCCGTCGCGGTGGCCGCGAGGTTGCGCCGACCCGCGCCGCCGCGAGGGATCAGCCTGAGGACGGCCTGGATGCACGCGGCGACCATGGCGGTGCTGGTCGGCGTCACGGTGTTCATCGTGGCTGCCTTCGACATCGATCACGGCTACTGGGCCGCGGTGACGCTGAGTGCGGTCCTGCGGCCCTTCGGCGCCGAGACGAAGGTGGTGGCGCGCCAGCGGGTCCTCGGGACGGTGGCAGGGGCGGTGTTGGCCCTGTGCTTGGTGGTGGTCCTGCCGAATTGGGCGGCATTGGCCGTGGCCTCGATGATGTTCGTGCTCATGGTGTGCTACTCGATTCTTGGTGACTACGCCAAGCAGGTCACCTGCATGACTCCGCTCATCGTGCTGCTGGGTGCACCCGGAGGAGGGGTCCTGGCGATCGCCGCGGAACGGGTCGCCGCGACCGCTGCCGGTGCAGCGATCGCGATCGCTGCCGCCCTCGCCCTCGCCCGCCACGAGCGTCCCGCCGCCTCCGGTGCGACGCGGTGAGCCTTCGTGGCTCGGGAATCGCCGACTCGCGTGCGGACGGTGCCCCACGACGTGGCACAGTGTCGTGATGAATTCCAACCTCCCTCCTGCGGTTCTCGTGGGGCTGGCGCTTCCGGTGATCCTGCTGGGTGCCTTTCTCATCGGCTCGCTGGCCCAGTGGCTCCTGCGCGGACGGGTCCGGATCGGGGTTTCCCCACTGATCGTGATCTCGGTGCTGGGCATCTCCGTCGGCCTGCTGCTGGCAGGGTCGCTGATTCCGTCGACCGCGCCGTGGAGTCTGCTGTCCCTGGCGTTCGCCCTGGGGCTAACGGTCCTCGGCCTCATTCTGTTCGCCGTTGTCGCGGCCCACTTCCAACCCCGGATCGAGCCGGTCCCGATCGCCGAGGTGATCCGGCTCGGCGAGTCGGAGCGCGTCGAGTTCAAGTCGTCGGCCCGGTGGAACCTGCATACCAAGGCTCGCGACGATCGCATGGAGCAGATCGTCGCGAAGACCGTGGCGGGCTTCCTCAACGCTGAGGGCGGGACTCTCTTGATCGGGGTCAGCGACGATGGACGGGTGCTGGGCCTCGCCGACGACTTCTCCACCGTCAAGCTGCCCGACCCGGACCGCTACGAACTCTGGCTGCGGGACTTCCTGACCACCACGCTGGGTCCCAACGCCGCCACGCTGCCGGTGGTCGACTTCGCACCCGTCGAGGTGGACGGCGTCGACACCTACCTGTGCCGGCTCAGCTGCCCGGCGTCGCCACGACCGGTGTTCGTTCGGGCCGGGAAAGGTGGCGGGCCGGAATTGTGGGTGCGCACGGGCAACTCCACCCGTCTGCTCAAACTTGACGAGGCCATCGACTACGTCATGCATCGCTGGCCGCTGAGCATGGGGTCGACCGTCGCCGCGCAGGTGCGGGCCGCAGTCCGGTTCTCCGGAGGTGCGTAGTCCCGGTCGGCGGTCTATCCGCTCCGGTTGGACCGTTCAAGGTCGAGCAGCCACGTCTTGGCTGCGAGCCCACCGGCGTAGCCGCCCAGCCCGCCGTCGCTGCGCAGCACACGATGGCAGCCGATCACCAGTGGCAGCGGATTCGCCGCGCAGGCCGATCCCACCGCCCGCACCGCCCGTGGGCTTCCCGCCGCCGCTGCCAGCGCCGCGTACGTCGTCGTCCGTCCATAGGGCACCTCGGCCAGGCAACCCAGTACTGTCCGTCGAAATCCCGAGGCCAGGCTGAGGTCGAGGGGCAGTTCGAAGCGACTACGGCGACCTTCGAAGTACTCCCCGAGCTGGCGTCCGGCCACCTCAAGCCGGCCGGACGCCACGAGCCGGTCGCCAAGTCGGGCGGCCAGTTCTCGCAGCGTCGGCTCCACGCCGTCCGCGGCGAAACCGATCTTCACCAGTCCGGCGGCTGTGCCCGCCAGCAGCAGGGGACCGAAGGGGGAGTCGACCAGACGGTGGCTGACCTCCAGTTCTGCTGCGGCCGTGCCGCGCCCGTCCCCGTTGCCCATTCCTGCCCCCTTCCCGCCGGGACCCGATGGTCCCTGTCCCGAACAACGTAACCGTGCGCTGTGACAGTTCCGGCGCAGCTCATCACCGGATCAGTCCCCGAGCGCGTGCGGTGGACACCGCTGCCGTGCGGTTGTCGACGTCCAGCTTGGCGTACAGGTGGACCAGGTGCGTCTTCACCGTGGCTTCGCTGACGAAAAGCCGGCGAGCGATCGCGCGGTTGGACAGGCCGTCCGCGGCCAGGTTCAGCACTTCAAGCTCCCGGACGGTGGGCTCGTCGCGGGGGGAGTTCGCACGGGAGACCAGCCGATCGGCGACCAAGGGTGCCAGCACCGTCTCGCCCCGTGCCGCAGCGGCCACTGCTTCGCCGAGCCGAGCCGCGTCGGCGTCCTTGAGCAGGTAGCCGCAGGCCCCCGCTTCGATCGCGCGCAGGATGTCGGCGTCGGTGTCGTAGGTCGTCACGATGAGCACCCGTCGTGACGGCATGTCCTCCAGCAATTCGCGAGTGGTCTGCACTCCGTCCATCCCGCTGCCGAGTTGGAGGTCCATGAGGACCACGTCCGGGTCAGCATGGGCCACCACCCGCAGCGCGTCCGCTCCTGATCCTGCTTCGTCGACCACCTCGATGGTCCCGGTCGTCGCGAGCAGTGCCTTCAACCCTGCCCGGACCACCGGGTGATCGTCGACCAGGACCACCCGGATCGCGCCTGTCGCCGGTGTCATCGAATGACCCCCGCGTGGCGCCCCAACGGAATGGTCGCCACCAGTGCGGTTCCTTCCCCGGGCGCTGACTCCACCGTCAGTTGGCCGTCGAGATCGGCAAGCCGCTCCCGCATGGCCCGCAATCCGAAACCGCTGCCGTCTGTTCGCGGCCCCGTTGCGGCCGGGTCGAACCCCCTGCCGTCGTCCACCACATCCACTCGGACCTCCTCCGGCTCGTAGGTGATCGTCACGTGCACCGCCCCCGCCGTCGAATGGGTGCGCACATTCGCGAGGGCTCCCTGGACGAAGCGGAGCAGCGCGACCTCCACCGTTGTCGACAGGGTGGCCGGAGTCCCATCCGTCCGCAGGCTGGCGTCGATCCCGGTCTGGGTGCGCAGTCGATCCAGTTGGCGGCTGATGGCCGCCGGGAGTCCGCCCTCGGACAAGGGACCGGGGGTGAGAGCCAGCACCACCCGTCGTGCCTCGTCGAGGTTCTCCTGGGCGGTGTGGGCGATCTGCTCCAACAGAGCGTCGGCCGGCGGCTCGGCGGAGAATCCTGCCCGAGCAAGCAGGAGGATGGAGGAGAAGCCCTGGGCCAGGGTGTCATGGATGTCGCGGGCCAGTCGTGCACGCTCGCTCGACACACCCGCCTCGCGTTGGCTGCGGGCCAGGCTCTCCTGGACCGCGACCAGATCGTCGCGCGCCTCGGTGAGTTGCGTGATGAGCCGGGCGCGCTCGCTTGATTCCCGGACGATGACCCGGTACCCCCACGCGATTCCGAGCGCGACCAGACCCCCCATGGCGGGACCGGCGATCGCATTCATCGGGTCAGCCGGTGGGCTGACCCACCACTGGGTCCAGCTCACGAAGACGGTCAGCGCGGCCACGCAGGCCAGAGCCGCCCACAGCGGCAAGAGGTGAAGGCAGAGCAGGAACACGCTGAACGACAGCCAGATGAACGATCGGGACGCAACGACCAGGACCACCCACAAGGCGATGAGCCCCGCCAGCCAGCTGATCCCCTGCCAGGAGACACGCGACGATCCAGACGCGACCGACTCGTGTCGCCTAGCCAGGAGGATGCCTGCCACGTACCAGACCACGAATCCCGTCACGACCACGGCCAGGCCCGCAGACCACTCCTGGCGCACGGACGCGCTCAGTACAGCGCTCAGCATCATGAAGGCGAGCAGCGCGTGCTGACCCCACTGGATGGCCTGAGCGGCCGATCCCATCCGTTGGGGGGTGGTCATGCTCCCAGCATGGCAGGCCCCCCAGCCGGACCTGACCGGGTGCGGCCGCCGGGTCCACCGAATGATGGATGCGGCGGGCGGTCGGTGGCGGCCCAAGGCGGAGCCGCTAGGCTGGCGAGGAATTTCCGCCGCCAACAGAGGACGACATGCCGCTTCACGTACCGATGTTCGCGCCCGGGTTCTCGATCTTCGAGCAGAACATCCCCTTGGCGATCCTGATCGTGGTCCTCGCCTCCTTCCTCTTCGCGGGCGGGGCGACGATCCAGCACCTGGCGGTGGGGCACACGGTGGACGCGGAGGCCGAGAACCGATCGATGGACCTCAAGCAGGTCTGGAGCCTGCTGACCAACCGGCGATGGCTGTTGGGGTTGACCCTGGTCGGCATCGGGGCGACCGCCCACATCGTGGGACTGATGATGGCTCCGGTGACTGTGGTCCAGCCGGTGGGGATCCTGGCGGTGCCTTGGTCGGTGCTCCTGGCGGCCAGGATCCACGGTTTCGCCCCGACCCGGCAGATCTGGGGAGCGGTGGCGATGACCGTGGTCGGGATCGTCGGGTTCACCCTGATTTCGGCCTCGACCGCGGCGCACCAGACCGAACTGCCGGCCACGGCGATCATCATCGCTTGTGTCGTCGTGTACGCGATGGGCGGTCTGCTCGGCTTCCTGGGCATGCACGGCAGCGCGTCACGACGCTGCATCATGTGGGCCTCCGGCGGATCCTTCTTCTACGGGCTCTCATCGGCCCTGATCAAGACCATCACCGAACTGGTCCGCGAGGGCGGGTTCCTGCAGCGTCCGTTGTTCTGGGTGGCACTGGCCTTCCTGGTCGGGTGCTACCTGCTTGGTGGCTGGATGGTGCAGCAGGGGTACGCCAACGGTCCGGCGGAGATCGTCGTCGGCTCGATGACGACCACAGACCCGATCGTCGCGGTCACGTTCGGAATGGCCGTGCTGGGCGAGGGGGTCCGGGTCGGACTCGGGGACGCGGTCGGGATGTTGCTCAGCGGTGGGGTTGCGGTGGCCGGTGTGGTGGTGCTCTCCCGCTTCCACCCTGAGTCGCTGACCGACCCGAAGCCCGCCGAGATCGGCTGATCAGCGACGCGCGATCGCCTTCCGATACACCTCGACGTACTTCTCGGCCATGCGGTTCGCGGTCAGCGACCGCCCGATCGCCTTTGATGCCGCCGACATCGCCAGCAACCGCCGGCGGTCGGAGAGCAGGTCGCGCATCGCCTGTGCCAGTCCGCTCACGCTGTGGTCGGCGAGCAGGGCGTTGTCCGGCCCCACCCCCACGTGGAGTCGCTCGTCGCAATACAGCACCGGCGTTCCCGCTGCCGCCGCCTCGGCGAGAACCATCCCCTGGGTGTCGAAGTGGTACGAGGCCAGCACGAACACGTCCGCATCGGCGATCTCCTGGGCGAGCCGGGTCACGTCGTCGTAGTGGCCAAGGAAGGTAACCGCCCCGTGCTTCACCTGGCTCGCGAGCTGGCGCAGAGCGGCCTCGGCCGGGCCCGATCCTATGATCGCCAGTTCGGCCGTCCCGGCGTCCAGCTCGGCGAAGGCGTTGATGATCGCATCCACTCGCTTCTCCACGCCGAGTCGTCCGCAGCTGATGAAGCGGACGATGTCGCCTCGCGGTCGTCGACGTTCGGCCGACACGAAGGCCTCGGAGACCCCGCTCTCAACGACGTGGCCACGGTCCGCCAGCGCGCCGCGGCCGGCGTCGACGATGGAGTCCACCATGAATCTGGCCGGTGAGGTGAACGCGTCGAAGTGCCGGGCCAGGCGGGCCAGGCTGCGCCAGTCCCGACCGGCGAAGATGGGATCATCGGTTGCTCCGGGGACGGAGGGGAGACCCACGCGAATGGCCCGCCCGGCCGGGCTGACTGCGCCCATCAGGCGACCCGACAAGGGCAGATACGTCAGCGAGTTCAAGCCCGAGGCCAGCGGCGTGGTGCGGTGCGTGCCGACGTAGTTGGAGTGGAAGGTGTGCACGTGCGGAACGCCCGACTCGCCTGCCACCTGGGCGGCCAGGAACATCGACCCGCGTTCGTTCTGGCTGTGCACGACGTCAAGGTGGTGCTTCGCCACGATCCGCCGGGCCAAGCCGCGTCCCACGCGCAGCGAGCACAGGAAGCTGGGTGTTCGTGGCAGGTGCCACACGTCGAGGGCCTCCCACCCGGCCCCTCTCGGCGGGGTGAAGTGAAGTCGCGGGGCGAACAGTGTCACCTCGTGGCCGAGCGCGGTCAGCTCGGCGACCTGCCGTTCGATGGAGCGGCCGACGCCCCCCGATTCGGGGTAGAAGTCATCGGTGAAGATGCCGACCCGCAACGGACCGGGGGAGGAGGACGCCACCGGATCACCTTACCGGGCAGCGCGGGAGCGTCCTCCGGTTCGATCAGCCCTTGATGACAAGGGCGGACATCTGCTTGCCGTCCTCGTCGGCCAGGATGATCGTGGAGTCGCCGCGGTCCATCACGAAGTACACCCATCCGGTTTCAATGCCGCCGGTGGGAATGCTGGCACCGGTGAGCGGAGGGGAGTCCGCCCCAGGGCTGGGGTTGATGACCTCGGCGCCCTGGTTCTCGAAGGCCATGAAGGAGTAGCCGAGCGGACCGTTGTCGACGTGGATCCGGATCTCGACCATGAGGCCCGAGCGTGTCCAGCGGTGGTCCAGAATCTCCCAGCGCCCCCAGTACCTCTCGTCGGGTGTGGTGAAGGGCAGCCCGGGCCGCGCCGAAGTAGCCGATGCTGACGGGGAGGGTGTGAGTGTCGGTGTCACGGCAGGGATCATGGTGCGGAAGACGCCGCTGAGCACGACGACCGCCAGGACGACCAGCACCAGGGCGGTGAGAACAAGGGGCAGCCGCGAACGGGGCGGGGCGAATTCCTCGATGTTCACCGGTTGGAGAGCCGGGCGTCCGAACGGGTCGGTCGGACGGCGCCCCCCGTCGCCAGGGATGCCCTGGCCGCCCAGCGATGGCGGCGTCCAGCCCGGGGGCGGGGCACCCTGGGGGCGTGGCTGGGACGGCCACGGGGGCTGCTCACCCGCTGGCCGTCCCGGGTACACAGGGCCTTGACTCATCGCCACTAGGGTACCCGTCGAGGCGCGTCTTCCCGTTTGCCTGTGGACAGGGCGACCCGGGGGCGCACAACCTGTGGAAAGAGACGTCGGAGGGGCCGGGCGGTCGACACTCCCGGGTGTGACCACCTCCGAACTGCCGCACCTGTCCATACGTTCCGTCGAGGACTCCCTCGGCATCGTCCCGCACCTCCTCGGGTTCCATCCTCATGAGTCGCTGGTCGTGCTGATGGTTCAGGACGGACTGGTCGAACTGACCGCCCGGACCGACCTGAAGCCGCTGGCCGAGTCGGGCCAGTTGGAACTGCTGCTGGGCCGCCTCTGGGGCAGGTTTCCGCTCGCCGACGCCTGGTTCATCGCCTATACCGCCGACCAGGCGGCCGCCTGGCAGGTGCTGGACAGATGCCACGATCTCCTGAGCCCCGCCGTGCGCCGTCGGGTCATGCACGTCGACGGGGACACGTTCTGGTGCGACTCGCCCCAGGCCGAGCCCGGCCGACACGATCCGCGCGCCAGCGTCCTGGCCGCCGAGGCGACACTGCTCGGTCTTCCGGCCCGTCCATCACGCAGCGAGTTGTCCACCCTCGTGGGTGGGCCCCCCGACGACGATGTGGCAGCCCTCATCGAGGCTTTCGAGGCGGCGGAGGACCAGCTCGGTTCACGGCCGGCCGAGACCTGGCCGCGACTCATGCGCAAGGCGGTGCTGGCCTCACTGGCAGCGCCCGCGCGACTGGACGACGACCAGTGCGCTCGCCTGGCGGTGATGGCCTCCGACCCGAACGCTCGCGACCGGGCTCTGGTGGCGATCACCCGAGGGACCGCGGAAGGCCATCTGGCCTTGTGGACCAGGGTCACCAGTCGCTGCCTGGCCGGCTATCAGGTCTACCCGCTCGGCCTGATGGGCCTGGCGGCGTGGTTGACCGGCAACGGGGCTCTCCAAGTGGTCTGCCTGGAAAGGGCCGAGAAGCTCGAGGCGGACGCCGGTCTCGTCCGGATCCTCGGCCTCATCAACGAGAATGTGGTGCCACCCAGTGCGTGGGAGTCGCTGCGACCGAAGCTGCTGGCCCAGTTGCGAACCGACGTCAGATCTGGGTGCCGACGAACAGCCCGACGAGGTAGGTGAGGCTCATCGCCAGCGAGCCGACGATCACATTGCGGGCCATGGGCCGGACCGGTGAGCTGCCCCCCAACCGAGCACTGATGATCCCGGTGAGCATCAGTGCCCCCAGCACGGCGCCCACCGTGAACGGGAGGCGGATGGCTGCCGGAGTCAGCACGATGGCCAGCAGGGGGATCAGGGCGCCCGCGGTGAAGGCGATCATCGACGCCCACGCGGCATGCCAGGGACTGGTCTGCTCCTCGGAGTCGATCCCGAGGTTGGTCAGGGCGTGCGCCTCCAAGGCGTTGTGTTCGGTGAGCTCCTGGGCTACCTGCAGGGCGAGATGGTCCGACATCCCCCGGGCGGCGTAGAAGTCGGCGAGCTGCCGGAGCTTGCCCTGCGGGTCGGCATCGAGTTCGCGCCGTTCGTTGATGAGGGCTGCCAGTTCGGTGTCCCGCTGGCTGCTGACCGACACGTATTCGCCGCCGGCCATCGACAACGCTCCTGCGACGACTCCGGCGAGGCCTGCGATGAGCAGGGCGACAGAATCCGTCGTCGCTCCGGCGACGCCGAACACGAGCCCCGCGGTGGAGACGATGCCATCGTTCGCGCCAAGCACGCCCGCGCGGAGCCAGTTGAGCTTGGATGACAGGGACGCGCCCCGAGCGGCTTCCGTCGGTGTGTCGATCGCCATGGGGTTCACCTTGGACCCGAACTAACGACACCGCAAGCAAGGGAAGCCATACCTTAGGGGGTATCTGGAGGCCTGCGGCGGGGCTGCCGTGACGGTCGGCTTCGCCATCGGCTACACTCGCGCCCGTGCAGACTGCCGACTTGCTGCTTCCTTAGCCGCGGCTCCGACCGAGTCGCGGCGGCCCCTGGCGAGCCCACTGGGCTTGCGGGGGCTTTTTCATGCCACGCAGCACCAGGCGTCAGACAAGGAGAGACACGCAGTGAGCACCGATCGCGTCCGACCCGCCTACAACGCCGCCGCCGCGCAGGAACGCTGGCAGAGGTTCTGGGAGACCGAGAAGACCTTCGCGCCGCGCGACGACGACACCTTGGAGCGCCGCTACGTCCTCGACATGTTCCCCTACCCCTCCGGGGACCTGCACATGGGGCACGCCGAGGCGTTCGTCATGGGCGACGTGGTGGCCCGGTACTGGCGCCTGAAGGGGTACGACGTCCTGCACCCGATCGGCTGGGACTCCTTCGGTCTACCGGCGGAGAACGCCGCCATCGCCCGTGACGCGCATCCGGCCGACTGGACCTACGCCAACATCGAGACCCAGGCGAACTCGTTCAAGCGCTATGCGCTGAGCCTGGACTGGTCACGGCGCCTGCACACCTCGGACCCGGAGTACTACCGCTGGACCCAGTGGCTGTTCCTGCGCTTCTACGAGAGGGGCCTGGCCTACCGCAAGGACTCCTACGTGAACTGGTGTCCGGTCGACCAGACGGTGCTGGCCAACGAGCAGGTCAAGGACGGCCTGTGCGATCGGTGTTCGTCGGTGGTCACCAAGCGCAAGCTGACTCAGTGGTATTTCAGGATCACCGACTACGCGCAGCGCCTGCTCGATGACATGGCGATCATCGAGGGTGGGTGGCCCGAGAGGGTGTTGGCGATGCAGCGCAACTGGATCGGTCGCTCCGAGGGCGCCTACGTCGACTTCGAGATCGAGGGCCGCGACGAACCCATCACCGTGTTCACCACTCGGCCCGACACGCTGTTCGGCGCGACGTTCTTCGTTGTCGCCCCGGACGCGGCCATCGCCGAGGAGTTGTGTGCGCCGGAGCAGCGGGAGGCTTTCGAGGCCTACCTGGAGCAGACCAAGAAGGTCTCCGAGATCGAGCGGCAGTCCACGGAACGGGCCAAGACCGGGGTCTTCCTGGGCCGTCACGCGATCAATCCGGTCAATTCCGAGCTGCTGCCGGTGTGGGCGGCCGACTACGTGCTGAGCGACTACGGGACGGGCGCGATCATGGCGGTGCCGGCCCACGACCAGCGCGACCTGGACTTCGCCCGTGCCTATGGACTGCCGGTGCGGATGGTCATCGACACCGGCGCCCCAGACCCTGCCGAATCCGGCAGGGCGACGCCCGGTGACGGGGTGTACGTCAACTCGGGCCCTCTGAACGGACTCACCGACAAGGCGTCCGGGGTGGCCCGGATCAACGCCCAGCTCGAAGGCGAAGGCAGGGGCCGCGTCGCGGTCACCTATCGGCTGCGGGACTGGTTGCTGAGCCGGCAGCGGTTCTGGGGCTGCCCGATCCCGATCGTGCATTGCGCCACGTGCGGGGAGGTGCCCGTCCCTGACGACCAGCTGCCGGTCGAACTGCCTGACCTGCGTGGGGCCGCGCTGGCCCCCAAGGGGGTCTCCCCGCTCGCGTCGGCGACGAAGTGGCTGCACGTCAGTTGCCCGAGCTGCGGCGGCCCGGCCGAACGGGATGCCGACACGATGGACACCTTCGTGGATTCCTCGTGGTATTTCTTCCGGTACTGCTCGCCCGGATACGCCGAGGGCCCCTTCGACCCCGAGGACGTGGCCCGGTGGATGCCGACCGCGCAGTACGTCGGCGGTGTCGAGCACGCCACGATGCATCTGCTGTACGCGCGGTTCTTCACCAAGGTGCTGCACGATCTGGGCATGGTCGACTTCACCGAGCCTTTCCTGCGGCTGATGAACCAGGGTCAGGTGATCAACAAGGGCAAGGCGATGAGCAAGTCGTTGGGCAACGGCGTCGACCTCGGCGAGCAGATCGACCGCTTTGGCGTGGACGCGATTCGGACCACGGTCGTCTTCGCCGGGCCGCCGGAGGACGACATCGACTGGGACGACGTGTCGCCCGGCTCGACGCTGAAGTTCCTGCAGCGCGCCTACCGACTGGCCCTTGACGTGACCAGCGCCCCCGGCTGTGACCCGGCTGCCGGAGACACCACGCTGCGGCAGGCAACGCACAGGGCGCTCGCCGAGATCACTGAGGCCTTGGACACGCACCGCTTCAATGTCGCGGTGGCCCGGATCATGGAATTGGTGAACGCGACGCGGAAGAGCATCGACACCGGCGCCGGCGCCGCCGACCCAGCGGCGCGCGAGGCGGTCGAAGCGGTGACCATCGCACTCAGCACGATCGCGCCCTACGTCACCGAAGAGATGTGGGAGATCCTCGGCCACACGCCGTCGGTGGCCAACGCCGCCTGGCCCACTGTGGACCCGGCGCTGCTGGTCACTGAATCAGTCGTCTGTGTGGTGCAGGTCCAAGGCAAGGTCAGGGCCAAGTTGCAGGTGTCACCGTCGGCGAGTGAGGCCGAGTTGACCCGGGCGGCTCTGGCCGAGCCGGCGGTGATCCGCGCTCTGGACGGGCGCGAGGTGCGGCAGGTCATCGTGCGCGCACCCAAGCTGGTCAGTATCGTCCCGGTCTGAGCCGCGGACCCGCCTGTCCGACGAGCGATTGTCGGTTCGCTCGGCACGCCACCTCGTGTCGAGCGAACCCGGCTCAGTGCCTGGTCACCTCGATGCGCCAGTCCTGCGGGCCCTCCTGGAGGTACTCGATCCCGAAGGCGTCGGGCGCGACCCGACTCAGCTGGGTGAGTAGGGGCCTGGGATCGTGTGGCGCCACCAGGATCAGCCTCTGCCCGCTCTTCATGCTGGTCAGTCCGCCGATCACCGCGCCGTGACGGATGATCTTCGGAAGGGACGTCACCTCCAATTCGGGGGTCTCCTCGCCCGAACACCCGCAGCCGCACCCGCCTATGCGGCTGCTCGCTGTCACCAGTTCCAGATTCGAACGCATCTCGCTCCTCCATCTCGGGTACCCCCCTAGGGTACCGACGGGGGAGGGGTGGGCCAAACGCCTGTGGATAGCCACGATTCGCGGCCGACTTGTCCACACGAGCGTGACGAGGGTGACTGGAGTCCGGTCGCGCGGCCCACAGTTCCGGACATGAAGACCGGTCGAACCGCACCTGAGCCGGTGATGAGCGATGTCGTACGGCAGCGCCTCGCCGTGCTGCTGGCCGAGATCCCGGCGCGCCGGGCCGTGGCCGAGCCAGAGGACTACTTCCAGGTCGAGGCAGATCCCGACGACGACGCCGCCGTTGAAGGCGGGTCCCGCCCCGAGCCGGCTCGACCAGCGGGTGCTGGGGAATCGTCGTCTGTGCAGCAGGCCCTCGCCGACGTGTGGTCCTTCACCCGCGAGCACCTGGCAGCCGTTGCGGTGATCCTGCTGACCGGATGCCTGTGGGCGGGTTACAGCGTGCTCCAGGCGTCCTCCGTGCCGGTCGCGCTGGCAGTGCCCACGGTGGTCGGTTCTCCGACGCCGACACCGTCCCCCACACCGGTGGTCAAGGTGCATCTGCTCGGGGCCGTCGCCCACCCCGGCGTGGTGACCGTCGCGGAGGGCTCACGGGTGGCGGATGCCCTCGAGGCAGCCGGGGGACTGGCTGAGGGGGCCGACCCTGGTGAACTCAATCTGGCCGCCATCGTCGTTGACGGCTCGCAGATCGTCATCGGAACACGGAGGAAGCCTCTGGGTGAAGTGCGCACAGGGGGAGGGTCTGCCGCCGGCGAGGTCCGAGTGAACCTGAACACTGCCACGCTCGCCCAACTCGACACTCTGCCTGGAGTGGGGCCGGTCACAGCGCAGAAGATCATCGATTGGCGCGATGCCCACGGCCGGTTCTCCACCATCGAAGAACTCCAGGAAGTCGACGGCATCGGGCCCAAGAGCTACGCGGACCTCTCCTCCCGTGTCCGCGTCTGACCGCGCGCTCGACCCCCGCGGCCCGCTGTTGGCCGCTGTGCTCTGGGCCGGCATGTGGCTGGTGACCTCGGGTCTGGCCGCGGCGCAGTTCGCCGTGGGGCTCATCGGTCTGGTCGGGCTCGCCTGGGCGTGGCCTCGGAAAGCCTGGCTGCTGGCCGCGCTCGGGTCAGCGCTACTGGCTTGCGTGCTTGCCGGCGGAGTCCGGGTCTGGATGGACCAGTCCGGTCCGGTGCACGCGTTGGCCGACGAGGGTGCGGTGGTCACGGTCCAGGCACGACTGCTCCGCGCGGGCACCCTCACCGAGGAGAGATTCGGGGGAACACTGTGGCAGGGCGTCGCCCACGTGGAGAGCATCCAGGCTCGTGGCCGGACGTGGAAGGGTGGCGCCCTCATCCGACTGACCGCAGGCGGTGATTCGGTGTCGTCCTGGGTGCTTGTGGCCCCAGGTTCAACGATTCGCACCATCGCCCGGCTGGAGTTGCCCGACGAGGTGGGTGCCCTGTCGGCCATCGCCCGGGCTCGCGAACCCCCGGTCCTGCTGACTCCTCCGGCCTGGATCGATCTCGCGGTCGAACGGGTGCACCGGGGCTTGCGAGACGCCGTGGCGACGCTCCCTCCCGAACCGCGGGCGCTCGTTCCGGCGCTGGTGGTCGGCGACACCTCGGACATGACCGGGGACCTGGTGGATCGGTTCCGCGCCACGGGCCTGACGCACCTGACCGCGGTGTCCGGAGCCAACCTCACGCTGTTGCTGAGTTCCCTGCTGTGGGCAGCGAGCCGGTTGGGCCTAAGGGGGTGGTGGCTGCGCATCAGCGCTGCGCTCGGAGTGCTGGCGTTCGTCGTCCTGTGCAGGGGGGAGCCCAGCGTTCTCCGGGCGGCCGCGATGGGCACGCTCGGATTGGTCGCGCTGGGCTGGGGGGGAAAGCGCCAGGGGTTGAGATACCTGTCGTGGGCCGTGGTCGGTCTCCTCCTTGCCGATCCGTGGCTCAGCAGGTCGATCGGGTTCACCCTGTCGACGTTCGCCACCGCGGGGATCATCTGGTGGTCGGCCGGCTGGACGCGCATCCTGGCGGGCTGGATGCCGGTCTGGCTTGCCGAAGCCGTCGCGGTGCCGGTAGCGGCGCAGTTGGCGACCCAGCCCATCGTGACTGCCGTCTCCGGCCAGTTGAGCGTGGTCGGGATCCTGGCGAACGTCGTCGCCGGCCCCCTGGTCGGGCCGGGCACGGTCTTCGGGTTCCTGGCGGCCGGGCTGTCCCTCGTGGTTCCCCCGGCGGCGGCGGTGGCGGGGTGGTTGGCGGGCTGGTGTGCCCAGGGCCTGTGCTGGATCGCGCTGCTCGGGACAGCGTTCCCGGGCGCCGCGGTCCGCTGGCCGGTGACGCCCGCCGCTCTGGCCGTGATGACGTTCGGGTGCCTGGTTCTCCCGGTGGTGCTGACCCAGGCCCTGAGGCGGCGCTGGCTGGTGTTCGTCCTGGCGGTGGCTCTGCTGGCCGCCCTGCTGCGTCCAGTTCCGCAACCGGGATGGCCGCCGACAGGGTGGCAGTTCGTCGTCTGCGACGTCGGGCAGGGTGATGCTTCGGTCGTGCGGGTCGCGCCGGGGCAGGCGATCGTGGTCGACTCCGGGCCGGAGCCGAAGGCGGTCAACCGCTGCCTGGATGACCTCGGGGTGTCCATGATCCCGTTGCTCGTGCTGACCCACCTGCACGCCGACCACATCGGCGGACTGGCCGGCATCGTCGCCGGCCGACAAGTCGGCAGGCTGCTCACCTCCGGTGTCCGGGTGCCGGCGTCGGGGTGGACGGCGGTCGAGGGCGTCCTTGCCCCAGTGCCCCACCTGACCGCAACCCCGGGTCTGACCCTCACGCTCGGAAGCGCATCGGTCGAGGTCCTGGCCGTTCGTCCCTTCACCTCCACCAGCGGTCAGGGTGAGGGGGAGTCCAGCGATGAGAACGACGGTTCCGTGGTGATCCGGGCCCGAACCTCGGGCTTGACGGTGTTGATCGCCGGGGACGTCGAGGAATCCGGCCAAGCCAACGCCTTGGCGAGCGCGCCCGAGCTCCACTCCGATGTCCTGCTCGTGCCCCATCACGGCTCGTCCCGGCAGAACCCTGGATTCCTGCCCGCCTGCGGGCCGCGCGTTGCGGTGATCAGCGTGGGCGAGGGAAACGAGTACGGACATCCGGCCGCAGGCGTCGTGCGTGATGTCCAAGCCGCCGGCGCCGTGGTCTACCGGACTGATCAGAACGGGTCGGTCGCCGTAGTCCGAGACCCCGCCGGTTTCGCCGTGGTCACCGTCCAGCGTCGACCATGAGCGGCGCGGAGGCGCTGGCCGGGCCTGTCGGTGATGACTGGCATGCTTGGGCGCGTGGACAAGCCCAGCCCCTTCGGACGCGTGCTCCTGGTCAGCGGGCCGGAATCGCTGCTGGCCGAGCGAGCGGTGACCGAACTGGTTGCTCAGGCGCTGCGCGAGAGACCGGACGCGGAGGTGATCCGACTGGACGCGGTTCACCTGGACGCCGGATCGCTCGCCGAGGCGACGGGGGGTTCACTGTTCGCCTCCTCGACCGTCGTCGTGGTGGCCGGCCTGTCGGACCTGCCCGCCGACCTGAACGACGGCCTGGCGTCGATGGCCGGCCACCCTCCCGGCGATCTGGCTCTGGTGCTGGTCCATCCTGGGGGCCTCAAGGGCAAGGGGTTGCTGGACCGGCTGCGCAAGGCGAGGGTGGACACCATCGACTGCCCCGCCATCAAGCCGTGGGAGATGCCCCAGTTCGCCGCTGCCGAGGCCCGACGGCAGCAGGGCCGACTGGACGTGCCGACCGCGACCATCCTGGTCGAAGCGGTCGGCAACGACCCCCGGACGGTGGTGGCGGCGATTCGCCAACTGCTTGACGACAGCCCTGACAGGGTGATCAGCGAGGCAGCGGTGCGGCGCTACTTCGGCGGACGAGCCGACGTGACCAGTTTCGCTGTGGCCGACGACATCCTGTCCGGTCGGGTGGACGCTGCGCTGGGCAAGTTGCGCTGGGCGCTGGCCACCGGTGTGGCCCCGGTGCTGGTGACCAGCGCGCTCGCCAGCAGCCTGCGCGGCCTGGGCAAATACCTCGACGTCCGCGACGCCCGGATGCGAGACGCGGACATCGCACGCACGGTGGGGGTGCCACCGTGGAAGCTCAAGGACCTCGCCGCGCAGAGCCGAGACTGGCAACCCGTCTCGGTCGCGGCCGCCATCCAGGCGGTGGCCGTGGCGGATGCCCAGATCAAGGGAGCAGCCAGCGACGCGGGATTCGCCTTGGAGCAGATGCTGCTTGTCGTGATCGGCCATCGTCGCCGGGCGGGAACAGGCCCCACGCAGCGCCGCTGAGTCCGTCAGTGACACAGTGAGCGTCGGGCGAGTTCCGGCGCTCCACCGCTCCCGGAGGAAGGCCCTCGGCCGGAAGCGGCGCCGTCAGGACACGCGAAAACGCCGCCCCGGCAGCGGGGCGGCGTCTGCGCCGGACGTCAGAGAGCGGCGGCCTGGGCAGCGATGGCGGACTTGCGATTCGCCGCCTGGTTGGCGTGGATGACGCCCTTGGAGGCGGCCTTGTCCAGCGCCCGCGTGGCGACGCGTGCCAACTCCTGCGCCTTGTCGGTGTCACCGGCAGCGGCGGCCTCCCGGAACTTGCGAACGTGGGTGCGCAGGGCCGACTTCACAGCCTTGTTGCGCAAGCGGGACTTCTCGTTGGTCCGGATCCGCTTCATCTGGGACTTGATGTTTGCCACAGGGCTCGACCTTCGACTTGGGTGTTCGGGGAGGCGTCCTGGCGCGGACGCGAGGCCCGACTTTACCAGCGGGCCGCAGAGCGGCCAAAATCGCCCAGGTTTCGCGGGGACTTGAGTGTGAGGCACCACGAATCGCTCGATCT
>CAZPCM010000010.1:15528-47887 GCA_964585085.1 uncultured Propionibacteriaceae bacterium | reverse complement strand
CTGTTCGACGAGATCGAGAAGGCCCACCCGGACATCTACAACTCGTTGCTGCAGATCCTCGACGAGGGTCGGCTCACCGATGCCCAGGGCCGTGTGGTCGACTTCAAGAACACTGTCATCGTGATGACCACCAACCTGGGCACTCGCGACATCTCCAAGTCGGTCAACCTCGGGTTCAGTCAGATGCAGGACACTGCGGGCAGCTACGAGAAGATGAAGGCCAAGGTCTCCGACGAGCTCAAGCAGCACTTCCGTCCTGAGTTCCTGAACCGGGTGGACGAGATTGTGGTGTTCCACCAGTTGTCCACCCAGGACATCGAACGCATTGTCGACCTGATGGTCTCCCAGATCGAGGTGCGGCTGAAGGACAAGGACATGGGCATCGAGCTCACTCCTGCGGCCAAGTCGCTGATCGCTCGCCGGGGCTTCGACCCGGTGCTGGGTGCCCGTCCGTTGCGCCGGGCGATCCAGCGGGACATCGAGGACATCCTCGCCGAGAAGATCCTCTTCGGGGACATCCACCCTGGCGAGATCGTGGTCGTCGACGTCGCGGGGGAGGGAGCCGAGCTCCCGTTCACCTTCATCGGCGTCCCGAAGGCCCCGCTGCCGGATTCGCCTCCGGCCGAGTTGGGTCACCAGGCCTGAGAGAAGGTTCGGCCCCGGTACCGCTGAGGTACCGGGGCCGAACCTTGTCGTGTCCTGGGGCGTGCCGTCTTCCGGGCTGCGGGCGAGGACGTGCCCGCAGCGTGGGCTTCGTCAGGCTAGGAACCCGCGATGCTGAAGAGCGCGAGGCCGAGTACGACCATCCCGATCACCAGCATCCACAGCACGCTCCCGATGATGCCGAGGACCCAGCCCAGAGTGAGTGAGCTGCTCTGGCTCCAGCGCCCGGGGTAGTCGCGCATCTCCCGCCGCGCCGAGCTCCCGATCGCCCACGCGAACGGGCAGGTGAGCCCCGAGGTGACGAATCCCAGAATGCCCAGGACCATAACCAGGGTCGACCGCGGGTGCTCGGGCTGCACGAATGTCCCCGGGTAGGGATACCCGCCGGTGCCCTGCCAGGGGGCAACCGTCGGACCTGAGGCGGCGTAGGGACTGACTGAGTAGTCCGGCGCCGGATAGCCCGCAGGCTCCGCGTATCCCCCGGAGGCCGGCCGCGCGGGAGTCGGGGTGTAGCCGTAGTTCTGGTAGTCGGGGCCGAAGGAGGGGTTGGAGTACTCGGCAGCCGGTTGGCCGGCCTGCTGGCCGGTCCACGGGTTCGGTTGCGTCGGGTAGCCCTGCGTATTGCTCATCTCATCCTCGTCAAGTCAACGTTCCCCTCAAAGGTAGCCGTTCGGCTCACAGACGGTACCGACCGTCCGCGTCGTGCGTCACGAGCCCGTCGGCTTCGAGAGATGCTAGGGCGCGCTCGGCCTGGTCCACGTCGGACGGCCAGGCCTGAAGCAGAAGGAGCCGGTCGGCGGCGTCCCGGGTCCGCA
Organism: uncultured Propionibacteriaceae bacterium; assembly: GCA_964585085.1. Taxonomy (GTDB): domain Bacteria; phylum Actinomycetota; class Actinomycetes; order Propionibacteriales; family Propionibacteriaceae; genus Propionicimonas. Next base: position 46,409 of record CAZPCM010000010.1, on the reverse strand, counting down.
GGACGGCCAGCAGAGCGCCGCGGCACTGTCGATCCGTGCCGGCGTACGGCTGGACGCGGCGGGGGGCACCGGCCCAGGCCGGATGGCCGGCCGCGCGCCAGCGACATGCCTGCGCCACCGGGCATTCGGGGCAGCGCGGTGCCACGGCTTGGCAGACCTGGGCGCCCAACTCCATCGACGCAACTGCCCAGCGCGGGGCGTGGGACGGTTCATCAGTGATCCAGGACTCCGCGCGGGCCCGCTCGGCAGCTGTGAGCGTGGCCGCGGGCTGGGCCTGGCCGGCGTCCAGCCTGGCCAGGACTCTGCGGACGTTGGTGTCGAGGACGACGTGCGCCTGCCCGAAGGCGAAGGACGCGACGGCTGATGCGGTGTAGTCGCCGACACCGGGCAACGCCCGCAACGCCTCGATGTCGCTCGGCACCTCACCGGCGTGGTCGGCGACGATGCGCCCGGCCGCCTCGTGCAGCCGTAGGGCGCGGCGCGGATAGCCGAGACGGCCCCAGGCCCGGACGGCCTCGCCGCTGTCCTCCGCGGCCAAGGAGGCCGGGGTGGGCCAGCGGTCCATCCAGGCGTGCCAGGGCGCGATGACCCGGGACACGGGTGTCTGCTGCAGCATGAACTCGCTGACCAGGATCCCCCAGGGTGTCACCCCGGTGCCTCGCCAGGGCAGGTCGCGGGCATGGGCTGCGTACCAACCGATGACCTGCTGGATCACCTCGGCTCGGTCCACCGGGCCACGGTAGCCGAACCCGACGGCGTGGTGCCCTCGGGTCGGGACGCGGGTTACCTAGCCTGAGCCCATGGGTTCACTGATGCATCCGGTCGGGCCCGCCGGCGCAAGGGTCTACTGGAGACGCCGGGTCGTGGTGCTGGTGGCCGCGGCCCTGGTGGTGTTCGTTCTGGCATGGGCGATGTGGCCCCGGCCGTCGACGCAGCAGGCCGGCGGCGAGCCTGCGTCGGCTCCGGCCGTCACTCCGCTCGCGACCAGCGTCGCTGTGTCCGCCACCCCGTCGATCACGGCGAGCCCGACGCCGACGGGGCCGGTCGACTGTGATCCGACGGCTACGCAGGTGAGCGTGGCGGGGTTCAAGGAGGTCAAGGCGAGCTCGCGGCAGGTGTTCACCGTCTCGGTGCTCAACGGCGGGCCATCGTCCTGCATCCTCGACGTTCGTCCATCGACCTTCCAGTTGTCGGTCGCCTCCGGCAGCGACCAGATCTGGACCACCGCGCACTGCGCGAAGTGGCTCCCGTCCAAGACGCTGACGCTCGCGCCGCAGAAGGCGCACGAGTTCACGATCACTTGGCCGATGGTGCGTTCATCGGCGGGATGCGGCACGTCCAAGGCGACCGTCCGTCCGGGCACGTACGTCGCGACAGCCCAGTACCGCGACACGGCCACGGCTCGTCAGGTGATGCAGGTCACGAAGTAGGCAGGCCAGATCGCGCCTCGAAGGCCGACTCCGACAGCCGGGCCAGACTCTCGCGGATCGACAGTGCGGTCGCGAGGTCGACCGCGTCCACGTCGACCAGCTCCGCCGTGCTGGCGCCGAACAGCCCCTGCAGTGTGCCGAAACGCTCGACCAGCCGCTCGACCGTACGGACGGGCAGCCGCCCGATCCGAGCCAGCTGGCGGTACCCACGGGCCTGGAGGCGTTCGTCGAGCGAGGAGAAGGGGGCAAGCCCGATCTGTTCGGCGACAAGGGCGGGGTCGAGCAGCCGATCTGGGTCGGTTTCGCCGAGTGCGGCCAGATCCAGCGGCTTGCCGTCGCGGGCATAGTCACGCTCCAGCGTTACGGTAAGGGCACCCAGGCCGGCAATCAACTCCTGCAGTTGGAGCTTGATGAGGCGTCCGTCCACGCCGAGTTCAAGCACGTGGTCATCGACCTCGGACTGGAGTCGGCGCACCATCTCCAGTCTCTGGGCCAGCAGGGCAACATCGCGGACGGTGACGGTGTCCTGGATCTCCGAGACCGTCAGCCGCGTGGCCGCCTCCTCCAACCGGTCGCGATAGCGCGACAAGGTGGAGAGGGCCTGGTCCGCCCTGACCAGCGAATGCTCCGGACGCGCGACCACGTGCCGGCGCCCGTTGACGAACAGGGCGATCGACGACATGGACGCCGAAACGGTGAGGACGGGGATGCCGGTGAGCCGGGACACCCGGTCGGCCGTCCGGTGGCGGGTTCCGGCCTCGTCGGTGGGAACCAGGGCGTCGGGCATCAGGTGCACGCCGGCGTGGACGATGCGGTCGAGGGTGCTGTTGAGCAGAATGGCGCCGTCCATCTTGGCCAGCTCCCGAAGGGCCGTGGCGCTGAGTGCGACGTCGATGGCGAACCCGCCGGTGCTGATGGCTGCCAGTGCAGGGCTGTGGCCCAGCACGATCAACGCGCCGGTGCGTCCGTGCACGATGCGTTCCAACCCGTCGCGCAGCGCGGTGCCGGGCGCGATCAGGGCCAGGTTGGCGCGCAGTTGGGCACGGTACGGGTCGTCCACGGCAGTCTCATCGCTGGTCGGTGCTGAGGACCCATCCTAGGCGGCTCAGGCGGTGGCACGATGCCGGCCCGGATCGAGGGCGGTGGCCAAGTGCTTCGCGCGGGTGCGCAACTGCAGCACGCTGAGGGCCTCGGCCACCGTCCCGACCTCCACGACCCGCATCCCCGGAACAGTCGTTCCCGAGCCACGGGGCACCAGGGCCAGTGAGAACCCGAGTCGGGAGGCCTCACCCAGCCGGCGTTCCAGCCCGGGAACCCGCCGCAACTCCCCGGAGAGCCCCACCTCGCCCAGGGCGATCACCGGGGCGGAGGATGCCTGTTCCGATGCTGCGGAGGCGACGGCGACCGCGACGGCCAGGTCGCTCGCCGGATCGCTCACCCGTGCCCCTCCGACGGTGGAGACGTACACCTCGCGGGTGTGCAATCGGAGTCCAGCCTTGCGTTGCAGGACCGCGAGGATCATCGAGACCCTGCCGGATTCGACACCGTGGGTGACCCGCTTCGGAGAGGGGCCGGTGGTCGGGGCGACCAGCGCCTGGAGTTCGGTCACCAGCGGACGGCGCCCGGCCAGGGCGATGGTCAGGCACGTGCCGGCGGCGGGCTCGTCACGCCCGGAGGTGAACAGGCCTGCCGGATCGGCGACCTCCCTGATGCCGCGTTCGACCATTTCGAAGCAGCCGACCTCGTCGGCGGGCCCGAAGCGGTTCTTCATCGCCCGGATCATCCGGAACCCGCTGTGACCCTCGCCCTCGAACGACAGCACCACGTCGACCAGGTGCTCCAGGGTGCGCGGTCCCGCGACGGTCCCTTCCTTGGTGACGTGGCCCACGATCACCACCGACAGGGCGCGCTGCTTGGCCAGCCGCACCAGGGCTGCGGTGACCTCCTTCACCTGAGCCACGCCGCCCGCCACGCCGTCGACCGAGGATGATGTCACGGTCTGCACCGAGTCGAGGACGAGCAGGTCCGGGGCGACCTGGTCGACGTGCCCAAGGACCGTCGCCAAGTCGGACTCGGCGGCAAGGTAGAGGTCGTCGCTGATGGCTCCGGTCCGTTCGGCGCGCACCCGTACCTGCGCGGCGGACTCCTCGGCCGACACATACAGGGTTCGGCGTCCGGCCCGGGCCCACTGCGCGGCCACTTCGAGCAACAGCGTCGACTTGCCCACGCCCGGCTCGCCGGCCAGCAGGACGACACCACCGGCGGTGAGTCCGTGCCCCAGGACGCGGTCCAACTCACCAATCCCGGTCGGTGTGCCGCGTGCTGCGGCGGCGTCGACCTGGGAGATCGGCTGGGCGAGACGTGCGGGGGTTGCCGGCTTCACCGGGAGGAACGGCGTCCCTGCCTCACTGACGCTGCCCCAGGTCTGGCATTCGCCACAGCGACCGACCCAGCGGGCGGTGGACCACCCGCACTGGGTGCATCGAAAAGAGGATGTGCTCTTGGCCATGCCCCGACGCTAGGCGCCGGGTCTGACAGTTCTTCGCGGTCGCGGGGTCCCGTCCCGCGGCTCAGATGCGGACGAGGCCTTTCGCGGTCTGGAACGTGGCCGCCTGGAGGCCGGGCTGGCCGTGGGGCGAGGTGAACTTCAGCCTCACCCCGTCGAACTGGTCGCCCAGGACCACACCGAGCCACTCCTCCACACGGGAGCGGGTGCCGGCGATCTCGATCTCCTTCAGCTGGATCGTGCCCTTCAGCGCGCTCGGCAGGACCGCGGCGTCGGACAGCCACCTGATGAAATAGGGGAGTTGCGGGTCGGACAGCAGCCCCTTGACTCCTATTTGCTGCCATTCCAGCAGCCGCCCGTCCGGAAAGTGGCGTGACCCGTGCACGGCATCGCGTCCCAGACGCTCCTCGAAGGGGCTGATGTCGTCGACCGAGATGACCCAGCCGAGCCAGCCCCCGCCGGTCTCTGACCGGGCGCGGACCGCCTGCCCGAAAGGGGCCTTCTCAGCGGCTGGGTGCTCCAGAACCTCGACGACCTCGATGTAACGATCATCAGCCAGCGGGAGGATGTGGTTCCGGGTGCCGAATCGAGGGTGGAAACCGCCGTCACGGAATTTGGCGCCGAGCAGGTCTCCCAGCCGTTCGGACTCTGCCTTGAGCCCCGCCGAACCCACCGCGAAGGTCAGATGATCGACATGCATGCCACCCATTGTGTCCATCGGAGTGCCGGAGCGCGAATCGGCGGCGACAAGGGGGAGGACCCACTCGAGAGCGGCCCCGCTCGCGGTGTGCTGCCTAGACTGGACAGGTGCCGACCGATCGCCCGCGACCGCAGGTCGCCCTCTCGACGTCGTCGGTCTATCCCGAGACGACGGCGACCGCGTTCGAGATGGCCCGCCGGGCCGGGTACGACGGCGTCGAACTGATGGTCGGCATCGATCCCAGTTCGGCCGACGTCGACGCCGTGGAACGCCTTCGTGACTACCACGAGGTGCCGGTCCTCGCGATCCACGCCCCCACGCTGCTGGTCACCCAGCGCGTCTGGGGCCCGGACCCGTGGCAGAAGCTGGAGCGCTCGGCGCGCGCTGCCGTCCGTTTGGGCGCGGACGTGGTCGTGGTGCACCCGCCGTTCCGGTGGCAGCGCGGCTACGCAGCCGAATTCATCGATGGGATCCGGGCGCTCACCCAGTCGACGGGGATCACGTTCACCGTGGAGAACATGTATCCCTGGCGTGGGCCGGGCGGCGGTGAGCTCCGCGCCTACTCGCCGGGTTGGGATCCCAGCGATCTCGACTACGACCACCTCACCTTGGACCTCTCCCACGCCTCCACTGCGCGGCTCCACTCCCTCGACCTCGTGCATGACTGGGGTGAACGCCTGCGGCACGTCCATCTCACAGACGGGACGGGGTCGACGACCGACGAACACCTCCTGCCCGGCGTGGGCGACCAGAAGGCCGCGGACGTGCTGCGGGTCCTGGCGGGCCAGGGTTACTGCGGCCACGTCGTGGTCGAGGTCAACACGCGGCGCTCGGAAAGCCGCCATCACCTCGAGGCCCAGCTCGGCCAGGCTCTGGCCTTCGCCCGCGAGCACCTGGGCACCCCGGTGCGCGAGGTGTCGCAGTGAGGCTGCCGACCGATCCTGATGCTCCGGTGGCCGTCGGCGTACGCTCGCGTGCCGGGGCGGAGATCCTGCTGGTCCTCGGCATCTCCCTCGGCCAATCGGCGGTCTACTCGATCCTCTCGATCATCGAGAAGCTCACCCGGGCGGTCCCGCTGAATCAGCAGACCACGTCGATGAACAACCCGGTGACCCCGGACCGTCCGTGGCTCGACCTGGCCTACCAGGTGGCAGGCATCGTCTTCCCCTTGGTCCCGGCGCTGGTGGCCCTGTACCTCTTGCGGCTCACCGGGGATCGCGCGTCGATCGGCTTCGACCTGCGGCGGCCGCGCCTCGACCTGGTGCGCGGGACGGCCATGGCGGCGGCCATCGGCATCCCCGGCCTGGGGCTGTACGCCGCCGCGCGGGCGCTCGGGCTCAACACCAACGTGGCTCCGGCGAACCTGGCCCAGACGTGGTGGACCATCCCGGTCCTGGTCGGCGCCGCGGCGATGAACGCGATCCTGGAGGAAGTCGTGATGCTCGGCTTCTTCTTCACCCGGGCGCGAGCTCTGGCCTGGGCCCCGTGGGTGATCGTCGTGGTCAGCGCCGTGATCCGGGGTTCGTACCACCTGTACCAGGGATTCGGAGGGTTCCTCGGGAACACGGTGATGGGCCTGGTCTTCGGGCTGGCCTACCTGCGATGGAAGCGGGTCGGGCCGCTGGTGGTCGCGCACGGGCTGCTGGACCTGGTCGCCTTCGTCGGTTACTCGCTGGTCGCCCCGCTCGTCGACTGGCTGTGACCGTCGGGACGTGACGTCCGCGCCGTGCGGGTTCCGATCCCCACGCGCCGGGCACCTCCTCGCCCGCGCCCCGCATCACAGGACACGCCCTAGGCTGAACGGCATGGATCCGATGGGAGGCTTCGAGGCGGGGTTCGTGCTGTTCCAGACGATCTTCTACGTCGTGTTGGCGGTGGTGATCGCTGGCTTCGTGGCGACGATCGTCAAGCGTGCCTCGCAGCGGGCACGCGACGATTCCGCCCCCGAGGTGAGCGCCCGGGCCGCCGTCGTGGACAAGCGGATCGCCACTTCCGGAGGGGGCGAGCGGTTGGTCGTCCAGAATCACTTCATCTCCTTCGAGCAGCCCGGCGGAGAGCGTTTCGAACTCGAGGTGCCGGCCGGTGAGTACGGCCTGCTGGTCGTCGGCGACCGGGGCACTGTCTCCATGAAGGGCTCCCGCTACCTCGGCTTCGCCCGGGAGATCCTGCGCTGAGAGACGAGGTACGTCGCCGCTGAGGAACGCGGCAGCCGACCCATCCGCCCGGCATGCGGGCCACGGCGCGGTGGGATCATTCGTCGGCCACCCTGGCGCGGATAGGCTGTGGCCCATGCGTGTTGGAGTCTTTGGAGCGACCGGACAGGTCGGCGGCGTGATGCGGACCCTCCTGGCCGAGCGCCAGTTCCCGGTCGATGACCTACGGTTCTTCTCTTCTGCGCGGTCTGCAGGCCAGAAGCTGCCCTGGGCCGGCGGCGAGGTCGCGGTCGAGGACACCGCGACGGCCGACTTCGCCGGACTCGATCTGGCCCTGTTCTCGGCCGGCGCCTCGATGTCGCGTGAGTTCGCGCCCAAGGTGGCCGCAGCAGGCGCGATCGTGATCGACAACTCCTCGGCCTGGCGCAAGGATCCGGACGTGCCGCTGGTGGTCAGTGAGGTCAACCCGGAGGACGCGATCAACCCGGCGAAGGGAATCATCGCCAACCCGAACTGCACCACCATGGCGGCGATGCCGGTGCTCAAGCCGCTCCACGATGCCGCCGGGCTGATCCGGCTCAATGTCGCCACCTACCAGGCCGTGTCCGGCTCCGGGCTCGCCGGGGTGCGGGCGCTGGCGACCCAGATCGCTGCGGCCGCGGATCCCGCCCGGCTCGCGCTGGACGGCGAGGCGATCCCGGCCGGCGACACCGCTCCCTACCTAGCCCCGATCGCGTTCAACGTCATCCCCGTGGCCGGCAGCCTGGTCGACGACGGCAGCGGCGAGACCGACGAGGAGCAGAAGCTCCGCCACGAGTCCCGCAAGATCCTGCATATCCCCGACTTGGCGGTGGCGGGCACGTGCGTCCGGGTTCCGGTGTTCAGCGGACATTCACTGGCGATCCACGCCGAATTCGCCGAGGAGATCAGCGTCCATCGGGCCACCGGTCTGCTGGCCACCGCTCCGGGCGTGGTCGTCACCGATGTCCCGAACCCTCGCTTCGCGGCCGGGAAGGACCCGTCCTACGTCGGCCGGATCCGCCTCGACCAGTCTGTACCCGGCGGGCGCGGCCTGGTGATGTTCGTGGTCAGCGACAACCTGCGCAAGGGCGCGGCGTTGAACGCCGTGCAGGTCGCCGAATTGGTGGCCCGTCGGACGGGTGCCTGATGTCGCGGCTGGCTGTCATCGGCTCGGGGGTGATGGGGGAGACTCTGGTCGCCGGCCTGTTGCGCGCGGGACGCAGCCCGGCGGACATCATCGCGGCAGACCGGCGGGAGTTCCGTCGGCTCGAGATGCAGAAGGCGCACGGCGTCCGCGTCGCGTCCAACCGGGACGCGGCGGCTGACGCCGACACGGTGATCATCGTGGTGAAGCCACAGGATCTCGCCGAAGTCCTCCCCGAGATTCGCGACGCGATCCGTCCCGGAACCCTAGTCGTCTCGCTCTGCGCGGGCGTCACCACGGCCCGGATCGAACGCGGCCTGCCGGAGGGGACACCGGTGGTCAGGGTGATGCCGAACACTCCGGCGCAGGTCGACGAGGGCATGGCGGCCATCTCGCCGGGCACACACGCTTCGGCGGCCGACCTCGACCATGTCACCGACATCCTGTCGGCGGTCGGCAAGGTGATCACCGTCCCGGAGAAGTACCAGGACGCGGTCACCGCCATCTCCGGCTCGGGCCCGGCGTACCTGTTCTTCGTGGTCGAGGCGATGATCGACGCCGGGGTCATGCTCGGCCTGCCGCGGGACACGGCGACGACGTTGGTGGTTCAGACCATGTTCGGCTCGGCGAAGCTGCTGGCCGAGAGTGGGGAGCACCCCACCGTACTCCGGGAACGGGTCACTTCCCCGGGCGGCACGACCGCTGCCGCTTTGCGGCAGTTGGAGGACCACCGGGTCAAGGCCGCGTTCATCACGGCGATGGAGGCCGCTCGGGACCGCAGCCGCGCCCTGGCCGAGACTGCGGGCTGAAGCCCGGCGCAGGCGCGGAATGGACGTCGGTGTCGCCGGGCTTTTCGTCGGCCTCGCCACCCTGGACGTCATTCATCGCGTGACCGCCGCGCCCGGGCCGAACGCGAAGATCACAGCGCTTGCCACCCAGGTGGTGGCCGGCGGGCCGGCTACCAATGCAGCCCTGGCCTTCGCCGCGCTGGGTGGCCGCCCCACCCTCGTGACCGCCCTCGGTGCTGGCTTCGCCGCCGAGGCGGTGCGCGCTGAGCTCGCCTGCGCTGCGGTGCGTGTCGTGGACGCCGCTCCGCCCGGATTCGAACTGGCTCCGGTGAGCGCGTTCGTCGTGGATTCCACCGGCGAACGGTCGGTCATCGGCTCGGGGCGGCGACCCGAGGTGGTCGTGCCAGAGGTCGAACACCTGGTGGCTGCCACCGACGTGGTGCTCGCCGATGGCCACCATCCCAACCTGGCCCTGCCGTACGCGCGGGCGGCCCGTGCGCTGGGACGGCCGCTGGTCCTTGACCTCAGCTCACCCAAGCCGGTCTACGAGGAGCTCATCGGTCTGGCGAGCGACCTGATCTGCTCGGCCATCTATCGCACGCCCGACGGCTCCGCCGCCTCGGGGATGGTGGGCGGCGGTCGCATGTTGGTGGCGGTGAGCCACGGCCCCGATCCGGTGGAGTGGTGGACGGCCGATGGCCACGGCGTGGTCCCTGTCCCGGCGGTCAAGGCCGTGGACACCCTGGGTGCCGGGGACGTGCTCCACGGCGCGTACGCCTACGCGCTGGCCGCCGGGCTGCCGCGGGTCGAGGCGCTGCGGGGAGCGGTTGCTGTGGCGGCGCAGCGGGTGGCGATCGCAGACGCCGAGGCTTGGTGGCGCGACCCGAGGCTCCGCGCTGCGTCAGGCTGGGCGTAGCAGCAGGGTGACCTCCTCCCCGGGGCGCCCCTGGGCCAGGCGGTCGGACGCCGTCCTGGTGAGGACGCCGACCACCGGGTAGCCGCCGGTGACCGGGTGGTCCGGCCCGAAGATCACTGGCATCCCCGACGGCGGGACTTGGATCGCACCCCGAACAGTCGGTTCACTAGGCAGTTCACTGCCTTGCCGGGACGGCGTCCAAGCAAGCGGCGGGCCTTCGAGCCGAACCCCCACCCGGTTGCTGGCCGGTGAGATCCGCCACGGTCCGGCCAGCCGGGCAACCTCGGCCAGCCAGTCCAGACGCGGTCCGGGCAGCACCTCCAGACGCAGTTCGGCAGCGTCGTCCAGGGGAACATGGTCCACCTGGGGATGCTCGCCGGATGAGGTGCCGATCGGCAGTTGATCGCCCGCCCGCAGGGGGGCCGGCCCCAGCCCCGACAAGATGTCGGTCGAGCGCGAGCCCAGGACCGAGGGAGCAGCGATCCCCCCGTGCGCTGACAGGTAGGTGCGCAGTCCGCGCCGCGGCATGCCCAGGGTCAGCACCTGGTCGGCACGCAGGTAGAACACCGAATTGGGGACGATCCGCCGCTCGCCCACCCTGGCCTGCGCGTCCGCACCGGTCAGGGCCAGTATCAGCGTCCCGTGCGCCCGCACGCTCAGCCCGCCGAGAGTGACCTCGACAGCGGCGTCGCGGGCTGGGTCGTTGGCGACCAGCGCAGCGCCGAGGACGAAGGCCCCCCGATCGGCGGCCCCCGAGCCGGTGACCCCCAGTGCGGCCAGCCCAGGGCGGCCCAGGTCCTCGATCAGGGCCAGCGGGCCGGGACGGATCACCTCCAGCGCGCGCCCGCTCATGGCGGTGCCTGAAGGAAACGCACCGACCAGCCGGGACGCAGCAGCGCCGGCGGATCGCGGTCGGTATCGAAGATCGCGGTGTCGGTGTGCCCGATCAACTGCCAGCCCCCCGGCGACGAGCGCGGATACACCCCGGAGAACTCCCCGGCCAGCCCGACCGCACCGGCCGGAACAGCGGCTCGCGGGGTGCTCCGACGGGGGACGGCCAGGCGAGGGTCACCGCCGGTCAGGTAGGCGAACCCCGGGGCGAAACCACCGAACGCGACCCGCCACGGCGTCCCCGTGTGTGCCGCGATCAGTTCAGCCCGGCCGAGTCCCGTGAGCTGGGACACCTCGTCGAGATCGGGCCCGTCGTACACCACGAGGATCTCGACAGTGCGTGCGGCGTCTACGACCGGCGGGGTGGGCGCTGTGGCCTGCAGCAGCAGACCCAGCTGTGCACGAATGGTGGCCAGTCGGGAGGGTGAGTCCCCTTCGATCAGCAGCGTCCGGGCTGCCGGAACGACGTCGATGACGCCCGGCCAGCCGGCGGCGTTCACTGCCGACACCAACGCGGCCACCGCCTCACTGGTCTCCACCTCGACCAGCAGCGCTGTTTCGCCGCACGGCAGCAGCCGTCCGTTCATGGGGCGAACGGCTCGAGACCGACGCCGGCCGCCTCCAGGGCGGCACGGATGGCTCGTGCCATCGCAACCGCACCGGGGCTGTCACCGTGAACGCAGATGGAGTCGGCCCTGATTCGGACGATTGAGCCGTCGGCGGCGGTGAGTTCGCCGGTCGTGGCCAGACGGGCCATCCGGTCGGCCACCTCGTCCGGTTCGGTGAGCAACGCGCCCGGCGAGCCGCGGGGGATCAACGTCCCCGCTGCTGTGTAGCCGCGGTCGGCGAACGCCTCGACCACCGTCCGCAGGCCGGATTCGCGGGCGATCGACTCGGCGACGCCGCCGGACAGGCCGAGCAGCGGCAGCGTCGGGTCGTAGGCCGTGATGGCCTCGACCACCGCGGACGCCTGCGCGCGGTGATGCCCGATCGCGTTGTACAGGGCGCCGTGGGGCTTCACATACGCCACGCGGTTCCCCGCGGCTCGGCAGAACGCCTCGAGCGCGCCGATCTGGAAGAGAACGTCGGCGGCCAGTTCCTCCGGAGGAACGTCGATGAAGCGGCGGCCGAATCCGGCCAGGTCGCGGTAGCCGACATGGGCCCCGATCACCACGTGGCGCTCGGTGGCGAGCGCCACGGTTCGCCGCACTGTGGCCGGGTCGCCGGCGTGGAACCCGCACGCGATGTTCGCGCTGGTGACAACCTCCAGCATCGCCGCGTCGTCGCCCATCCGCCAAGCGCCGAACGACTCGCCGAGGTCGGCGTTGAGATCGATCCGCATGCGTCCAACCGTCCCCTCCACCTGGTCGCCGCGCAACCCCGTAAGCCGAGGTTGTGGAAAACTCCGGCGTACGGCGTGTCGTGTTGACAGCGTCACAAGGATTCTTCGCCAGGGACGGTCGCGGCGACTAGGCTTGGCCAGTGCGCGGGAAGGAAGGGACATGAACGACGCGGTGACCTCGCTCGGTTCTGTGAAGTTCCTCAAGGTGTCCGAAGTGGCTGCGCTGCTGAGGGTGTCGAGGATGTCGGTCTACCGGCTCATCCACGCGGGGGAGTTGGAGGCTGTGAGGTTCGGCCGCAACTTCCGTGTCCCGGAGCGGGCGGTCGACTCCTACCTGCGTGACTCGTTCTACAGCGCCGGCTGATTTCCTGCCGCCGCGGTGGTTCGCTAAGATTCAGTGCCTGGCTGGAGCGTCCAGCCATGTCCCGTCGGGCTGGACCTTCAGTCCGAAGGAACAATCCGCCGGCCGCTCGGCCGGGATCTGAGAGGTCTGAGCGTGGGTTCGGTCATCAAGAAGCGTCGCAAGAGGATGGCGAAGAAGAAGCACCGCAAGCTGCTGAAGCGCACGCGCATCCAGCGTCGCCGCGCCGGCCGCTGACCTTGGCAGAAGCGTCCGGTGCGCCGGACGCCCGGGTGCTCGTTCTGGTCCGGGACGGCTGCCACCTGTGCGTCGACGCGGTGGCGATCGTTGAGACTGTCTGTAGTGAACTCATGGTGCGATGGGCCGTCCGCGATCTCGACACGGATCCCCGCTTGCGCGCTGCGTGGACCGACCATGTCCCGGTGACGTTCGTCGACGGACGCGAACACGCCCGTTGGTTCGTCGACGCCGCCCTCCTGCGGGCCGCGCTGACTTGAGGCGAGGAATGTCCGGGACCGCACGTATTGTTGAGGCGAGCGACAGCCCCGAGTCGAGGAGTCCAATGGAGCAGAGCGTCGTCCATGTCGTGCGTCACGGTCAGGTGCACAACCCGACCGGCGTGCTCTATGGACGCTTGGAGGGCTTCGGCCTGTCCGAGGTGGGCCAACGGATGGCGCAGCGGCTCGGCGAGCACTTCGCCGAGGCTGACCTGGTCCACTTGGTCAGCTCGCCGCTGCAGCGGGCACAGGAGACGATGGCGCCGATCGCCGCTGCGCATCCCCACCTTGAGGTGACCATCGACGAGCGGGTCATCGAGGCCGCCAACTTCTTCGAGGGCAAGTCGTTCGGGGCCAACAACGAGATCCTCTTCCGGCCCTCGAGTTGGTGGGCGCTCCGCAACCCGTTGCGCCCGTCCTGGGGGGAGCCGTACGTCTCGATCCTGAGCCGGATGCAGGCGGCCATCTCCGAGGCCGCCGCCCGCAGCGTGGGCGCCGAAGCGGTGATCGTCTCCCACGAACTGCCCATCTGGATGGCCCGCTCGGCCGCGATCGGCCGCCCGCTGGTGCACGATCCCCGGCGCCGGGAGGCGCGGCTGGCCAGCGTGACCTCGTTCACGTTCCTCCAGGGACGGCTGGTGCGCGTCGACTACGCCGAGCCGTGCGCGGACCTGGTGCCGCCGAAGAAGTCGAAGAAGTTCCGCCCCGGGGCCTGATGGGACGGCGCGCGCTGGTGGCGGTGGGCGCCGCGGTCGTCGCGGTCGCCCTGCTCAGCGCGTGTTCATCCGGGCCGGCCGGGGCTGACGGGTTCGTGGGCGGGGACGGATCGCTCAGCGTGGTGGCCCCCGCACAGCGCACCCCCGCCCCGGCGATCTCAGGTCGCACCCTGACCGGTTCGGACTGGACCAGTGAATCGGTCGCTGACAAGGTCATCGTCTACAACGTGTGGGGCTCGTGGTGTGCTCCCTGCCGCGCCGAGGCGCCGGCCCTGGTGGCCGCGGCAAGGCGCACCGCCGATGTCGCGGTCTTCGTCGGTCTCAACACCCGCGATCTGGACCAGGCCGCACCACAGGCCTTCGTTCGCGCGTTCGAGGTGCCTTACGTCAACCTGTTCGACCCGGATGGACGGCTCCTGCTCGCCTTCGCCGGCCGCCTGCCGGCAAGCGCCATCCCGAGCACCCTGGTCGTGGATCGCGAGGGTCGTGTGGCCGCTCGGATTGTCGGCGAGACCACCGAGTCCACTCTGGTGGGCCTGGTCACCGACATCGCCGAGGGCAGATAGATGGTGCCGCTGGAGGTGGGCGACTGGATGCGCGAGGCGGTCGGCGGCTCGATGCTGCTGGCCGTCCCGGTGGCCGCGCTCGCGGGGCTGGCCTCGTTCTTCTCTCCCTGCGTGCTGCCGCTCCTGCCCGGCTACCTCTCCTATGCCACCGGCCTCGGCGCGGCCGAGATCGCCGAAGGCAGCGTCCGCCGCCGGCGGGTGCTCGCGGGGACCCTGGGCTTCGTGGCGGGTTTCGCGCTGGTCTTCGTCTCATCAGGGGTTCTGCTCGGTTCGCTGGGCAGCTTGCTGCTGGCCTGGCAGCGGCCCATTTCGATCGCGGTGGGGCTCCTGACCATGCTCCTGGGTCTGGTCTTCGCTGGACTGGTGCCGCTGGGCCGGGGGACGTGGCGTGTCCACGCCGTGCCGCGGATGGGGGTCGCGGCGTCCCCGCTACTCGGGATCGTCTTCGGCCTGGGCTGGACGCCGTGCATCGGCCCGACGCTGTCGGTGGTGCTGTCGCTGGCGTTGAACGAAGGGACGGCGTTGCGCGGCGGCATCCTCGCCCTGGCCTACGCCCTGGGCCTCGGGCTGCCGTTCGTGCTCGCCGGGATGGCTTTCGCCCGCTTCGTCGGCCCCCTGGCGTGGGTGCGCCGCTACCAGGTGGCCGTCCAGCGCGTCGGCGGCGCGTTGATGTTTCTGGTCGGACTCCTGCTGGTCACCGGTTGGTGGGACACGGCGATCTCCGGCCTGCGCCAATGGGCGTCCACGTTCGAGGTAGTGGTCTGATGGCCGAGGACCCCGGACGCCGCGGCCGTCCGATCCCTGAGCTTGACGAAGGGTCGGTCCCTGAGCCCGGCGGAGGGGCGGCCTACGTGACGGGGGAGGTGGCTTCGTCAGGGTCAGCCTTCGTCCCGGTGCCGTGCGCAGCCGGTGGGCCCGGCGGAGGATCGGTCCCTGGGCCTGACGAAGGGTCGAGCCCCGCACCTGGCCAGAGAACGACCGCGGCGCGGCCCGTCCGTAGCGGCCCGCTGGTCTCCACCTTGCGCTGGGCGTGGACCACCCTCACCTCGATGCGGACCGCGTTGATCCTGCTGCTCATCCTCGGCGTCGCGGCGATCCCCGGGTCGCTGCTGCCGCAGCGTCCCAGCAACCCGGTCGCGGTCAGCGACTACGTCAAAGCCAATCCCGGCTGGGCGCCCTGGCTGGACCGGCTCGGGTTCTTCGACGTCTTCGGGTCGGCCTGGTTCGCCGCGATCTACCTGCTGCTGTTCGTCTCGTTGATCGGCTGCATCATCCCCCGGATCTCCAGCTACTCCTCGGCGTTGTGGCAGCCTCCCACGCCAGCTCCGTCCCGGCTCTCACGGCTGCCCCGGCACGTCGCGGGCCAGGTTGCGTCCGCCCCTGGTGCCGTCCTCGACGCGGCGGCGAAACACCTGGCCGGAAGGCGTTTTCGAGTGCACCGCGAGGGTGTCGCGATCGCCGCCGAACGGGGCTACAGCCGCGAGGCCGGCAATCTGTTGTTCCACATCAGCCTGGTCGTCGTCCTGATCGGGCTGGCCTGGGCGTCATTGTGGGGTTACAAGGGCACCGCGATCGTGGTGGAGGGGCAGGCCTTCTCCAACACCCTCACCCAGTACGACGAGTTCGGCTCCGGGGCGGCGTTCCGTCCCGATCAACTCACCGCATTCTCGGTAGCGGTGGACCGTTTCACCGTCCGGTTCGAGACGGGCCCCATCCAACGCGGCGCCGCCCGGCAGTTCACCGCCGAGGTGACCGTCACGAGGTCCGCCACGCCGCCCGCCGCGGAGGTGCTGGAGGTTAACGGCCCGCTGTCGATCGACGGAACCTCGGTGCATCTGCTCGGGCATGGCTATGCGCCGGTGGTCACCGTGCGCGACGGCCATGGCGACATCGCGTTCTCCGGGCCGGTGGTCTTCGTGCCGCAGGACGGCAACTTCCGTTCCGTCGGGGTGGTCAAGGCTCCAGACGCCCGCCCCGAGCGGTTGGCCTTCGAGGGCGTGTTCCTGCCCAGCGCGGTCGTCGATCCCGTCGAGGGCGTCGTCTCGGTGTTCCCGGACGCACTCAATCCCGAACTGTTGCTCAACATCTGGACCGGTCCCCCGAAGCCCGAGACGGGGCGTCCTGAGAGCGTCTACGTCCTGGAGCGCACCGGCCTCACCCAGCTCACCAAGGCGAACGGCGATCCGGTGCGGGTGGGGATGGCGGTCGGCGACAGCTACGACCTGCCGGACGGCCGCGGCTCGATCAGCTTCGACGGCTGGAAGCGTTGGACGAAGTTGCAGGTGTCCACGACCCCCGGATCGTGGCTGATCCTGCTCTCGGTGTTCACCGCCGTAGCCGGGATGGCGGTCTCGCTGAGCGTCAAACCCCGTCGTCTGTTCGTCCGGGCGGTCGAGGACGGCGCAGGGTGCCGGGTCGAGGTGGCCGGGCTGGACCGCGTCGACGGGCGGGCCGGGTTGCCAGCCGAGGTCCAAGCCCTGGCCGAAGCGTGTGGCCTGGGCGCTACAGTGTCGGCCACCGCCGGCCCCGAGGGTGAGGAGACGCAGTGATCGCCGAATACTCCAGTCTGGCCATGGTCACCGCGGCGGTCCTTTACCTGGTGGCGATGATGGCCCATGCCGCGGAGTGGGCCACCGCACGCGTGTCCGACGGGTCCGACGCGATCGTGCGGCGCCGGATCGACCTGTTCGGCCGGGTCGGCCTGGCGATCACCGTGGTCGCCGCGGCCACCCACGTGCTCGGGGTGGTGCTGCGGGGCGTCGCTGCCCAGCGTGCGCCGTGGGGGAACATGTACGAGTTCGTCACCTCCACGCTGGCGATGGCCGTGCTGATCTACCTCGTGCTGGCGATCCGGTTCAGGGTGCGTTGGCTGGGATTGCCGGTGACCCTGCTCGCAGCGATCGGGCAGGGACTGGCGGTGACCGTTCTCTACGTCGCCGTAGCCCCCCTGGTCCCTGCCCTGCACTCGGTGTGGTTCGTGATCCACATCATCGCGGCGGTCCTGGCCGGAGCCGCCTTCAACGTCGGTGGCCTGGCCGCCCTGCTCTACCTGTTGCGCGAGCGTGCCGACCGGCGAGGCGCGGTGAGGGGCTACCTGGCCGGGCTGCCGTCGCCGGCCCGGATCGACGCGCTCAGCTACCGGTTCCACGCCTTCGCCTTCCCGCTGTGGACCTTCACCATCGCCGCGGGCGCGATCTGGGCGCAGTACGCCTGGGGCCGGTTCTGGGGCTGGGACCCCAAGGAGACCTGGTCGTTGGTCACCTGGATCGTCTACGCCGGCTACCTGCACGCCCGTGCCACCGCCGGCTGGAAGGGCCGCCGGGCGGCCGTCGTGGCGCTGGTCGGGCTCGGCTCCTTCTGGTTCAACTTCGTCGGGATCAACCTGTTGGTCTCCGGCCTGCACTCCTACGCCGGGATCTGAGCCGAGCGCTGAGCGGGGACTGTCGGCCCCGAGTGCGAGTATTGACCCATGCAGCACTTCGACGTTTGTGTGATCGGCTCGGGCACCGGCAACCGACTCATCGATCGGCGCCTCGCCGGCCTGCGCGTGGCGCTGGTGGAACGGGCCGAGCGATTCGGCGGCACGTGCCTGAACGCGGGCTGTATCCCGACCAAGATGTTCAGCTATCCCGCCGACGTGGCCGAACTCGTCCGGGGTGCCGGGCGCTTGGGACTGGACGTCGGGCCGGTGTCGGTTCGCTGGAGCGACCTGAGATCGAGGGTGTTCGAGCGAATCGACACCCTGTCGGCCTCCGGCGAGGAATACCGCCGGAGCGGTGGCCACACCACGCTGCTGCGAGGCGAGGGGCGTTTCGTGGGTCACAAAGTGCTTTCGGTGGGGGAGGAGCAACTCACCGCCGAGCGGTTCGTGCTGGCGGCCGGCTCGCGACCCCGGATCCCGAAGGTTCCCGGCGTCGACGCCCCCGAGTTGGCCGACCGCCTGCACACCTCCGAGACCATCATGCGCCTGCCGGAACTGCCGAAGTCGCTGGTGATCGTCGGCGGAGGGATGGTGGCCGCCGAGTTCGCCCACGTCTTCGCTGCGTTCGGAACCCGGGTCACCCTGGTGCATCGCGGTGAACGGCTGCTGCGTGTCGCCGACGAGGCAGTCTCGCAGCGATTCACCGAACTCACCAGCGAGCGGGTCAACCTGCGGTTGCTCCAGACCCTGGTCTCGTTCGAACCCTCCGGCACTGGGACGGTCCTGGTCGGGACTGTCGACCCCGACGGTATCGAATACCACTTCGAAGGCGAGCAGGTGCTCATTGCCGCCGGCCGCGTCCCCAACAGTGACACTCTCGACCTGGCCCGCACCGGCGTCGACCTGGACGACACGGGCCGGGTGGTCGTGGACCAGTACCAGCGGACCACGGCCGAAGGCATTTTCGCCCTCGGGGATGTGTCCAGCGCCAAGCAGCTCAAACACGTGGCGAACCACGACATGCGCGTGGTGCGGCACAACCTGTTGCATCCCGACGCGATGATCGCCAGCGATCACCGGTTCATCCCGCAGGCCGTCTTCGGCGGCCCTCAGGTGGCCTGGGTCGGGCTCACCGAGCAGGAGGCCCTCGAACGCGGCGTCCGCTATGCCGTCGGAGTGCGCGATTACGGCTCCGTGGCCTACGGGTGGGCGATGGAGGACACGACCCACTTCGCCAAGGTGCTGGCCGACCCGACCTCCGGACAGCTGCTGGGGGCCCACATCATCGGCCCGGACGCAGCGAACCTCCTGCAGCCACTGGTCCAGGCGATGACTTTCGGGCTGGATGTCACCTCCATGGCTCGGGGCCAGTACTGGATCCATCCCGCGCTGAGCGAGGTGGTGGAGAACGCTCTCCTCGCCGTTCGGCGCGACTCGTGAGGCTTGGCGCGGTCGTGGCCGGCGCACTGGCGCTGCTGGTCGCCGGCTGCGGTGCCCCAGCTCCCGTCGCGCCGTCATCGCCGGCAAACAGCGCGGTGACGGCGACGGCGCCCCCCGGACCCGCCACGGCGACGGCGTCGGCCGGCACCCCCCCGTCCTCGCCCTCGCCGACCGCAATCCCGGCGCGGTGCAGTGCGGAGGCTGCAGCCCTGAACCTGAAGCAGCAGGTCGGCCAGCTCCTCATGGTCGGCGTGTCGGGTGGGCTCGATGCCGCCGAGCGCGACGCGATCAGCAAGAACTTGGTCGGGTCGGCTCTGCTGCTGGGGAATTCCACCGCCGGGGTCTCCGGAACCCGAACACTCACGTCCGGACTTGCGCACCTGACCGAGAGTCCGCTGCTGGTCGCGGTCGATCAGGAGGGCGGACGCGTCCAGCGCCTGGCCGGCCGCGGCTTCGACACCATTCCCTCGGCCGCGCAACAGGCCAAACTCGATCCTGCAGAACTGACCAGGCAGGCCACCCGATGGGCCCGGCAACTCCATTCGGCCGGGGTGCGATTGAACCTTGCGCCGGTGGCCGATGTGGTGCCGGCGGCCAAACGCACGACCAACCAGCCCATCGGGCGGCTCGGACGCGGCTACGGCGCCGATCCGACCGCCGTGTCAGCCTCGGTGCGCGCCTTCGTGGGCGGGATGCACGCCGGCGGAGTCGGCGCGACCGTGAAGCACTTCCCGGGACTGGGTGAGGTGACGGGGAACACCGACGTCACTTCCACAGTGGTCGACACGGTGACCCGGTCCTCGGGGGCCGGCCTGCGTCCGTTCCGTGACGCTGTGACGGATGGGGTGGATGCGGTCATGATCGCCTCGGCAACCTACCGTCGGATCGATCCCGACCACATCGCCGTGTTCTCGGCGGAAGTGATCGGCATCGTCCGGGGCTGGGGTTTCGACGGCGTGGTCATCAGCGATGACCTCGGGGCGGCGGCGGCGCTGCGTCCGGTGCCGGCCCGGGACCGCGCGGTCAGGTTCATCGCCGCCGGCGGCGACTTGGCCATCAATGCCGACCCGGCGCTGACCTCGGCCATGGCTGCCGGACTGATCGCCAGAGCCAAGGCTGACAAGGGGTTCGCGGGCCGGGTCGCCGAGTCGGCCGCCCGGGTTCTGGCGCTCAAGGCCGACCTCGGGCTGGGTGCCTGTCGCTGAGGCGGGCTGTCAGGCGTCCACGGTCAGTTCGGACATGACCTTGCGGGCGTCGTCCACCAGATCCGGCACGGTGTCGGGAATGGACGCGTAGTACAGCGAGGAGGAGTCCGCTCCGGTGTCGACTATCACCACGATGGCCAGCTCCCCTGTGGTCTGCAGCCCGCTGATGTTGAAGCTGAGGTGCGATTCGACCAGCCAGGCATCGTGCCCGTCCACGGTGGTGGCCTTCGAGACGCGATCGTCTCGGGCGACCACGGCATCGGCGTAGAACTCGCCGACCACGCACTTCATCACGATCTCCGAGCCCTGCTGGGGGCTGAAGAACCCGTCGCCGGCCACGAGTTCACCGACCAGGATGGAGGCCACCCAGTCGTTGCCCTCGCCGTCGTAGTTCTCCTCCACCATCACGATCTGCTCGGCGACCTCCCGGCCGAACGGCACGCGGTTGTCGCCCCTCACCTCCCCCCAGGGGGAGCCGAGCATGGGGTAAGAGATCTTCCCGCCGTGGACGCGTCCGTCGTTGCGCTGGACGGGGACGGCCGTCGAGGTGTCGGAGTTCTTCGGGCAGATGTCCTGGGAAGGGTTGCTTCCACTGGTGGGCTGGCCTCCGAACGGGTCCTCGCCGGAGATCACGCGGTTGAACCCGGTGATGACCAGCCACACGATCACTGCGATCGCCACCAGGATCGCTGCTGCGCCAACCCACCATGCTGTCGATCGTTGCGGTGCTGGCTGCCCTCCGCCCGTCCCGCTGCCGGACGTGAAACCGCCGGCCGACGTCGGCCCCTGGCCAAGACCGGGCGGTGGGGTCGTCTGCGGGTTGGGAGTGATCGCAGCCGTCCACGACGTGCCCGTCCAGTAGCGGTACATGCCGGGTTGACCGGCGGGGTCCGGGTACCAGCCTGCGCTGCTCACGCGCCGATCTTAGCCGCGCCCCCTGAGCCCGACGAGGGGAGCCTGGGCCGGGTCGCCTGACGCCGCGGCTCCCAGCCGGCGGTTCGGCGGGCGGGATCACCCGACCTGCTCGGGGATCGCGCAGCGCGGCGGAGGTGGCGATACCCACAGCAGGACCTGTGTGTTATACGCTAACACCATGAGGGCACAGGAGCCTGCCGGGAACACCCCCCGCCGTGCGGCGACGCTGTCGGATGTAGCCCGCCTGGCGGGTGTCTCCACGATGACCGTGTCGCGGGTGATCAACGGCCTGGCGAAAGTGGCCCCGGACACCCGGGTCAAGGTCCTGGCCGCGATGGAGAGCCTGGACTACCAGCCGAATCTCCTCGCCCGGGGGCTGGCCAGCGGCCGCTCGCGGTCGATCGGGGTCCTCACCATCGACACCACCCTGTACGGGCCGCGTGCGGCTCTGCGGGGTGTGGAATTAGCGGCTCGGGACCGTGGCTACTCGGTGACCATCACGACGCTGAACGACCCGGATCGGACGGCTGTGGTCGAGGCGGCGAACCTGCTCCGCTCGCGCTCGACCGACGGAGTGATCGTGGTCCAACCCATGATCTCCGACGAGTCACCCGAGGAATTCCCGAGGGACACGCCACCGATGGTGGCGGTCCATGGCGGCGCCCCCGGGGACTACCCGATGATTTCGGTGGACCAGCGCGGGGGTGCCCGGATGGCGACGGAGTACCTGCTGTCCCTGGGGCATCGCACGGTGTGGCACATCGCCGGGCCGCAGGACTGGTACGAGGGCCTGGAGCGGGTGGCCGGGTGGCGTGAGGCGCTCGCCGCCGCAGGCGTGGAGGAACCCAGGATGCTGCGCGGCGACTGGTCGGCCGCGTCTGGGTACGCCGCCGCGCAGGACCTGCTCAAGGAGTCGGGCGTCACGGCGGTCTTCGTGGCCAACGACCAGATGGCCCTGGGCCTCATGCACGCCATGCACGAACGCGGCATCGGCTGCCCCGACCCGATCAGCCTGGTCGGCTTCGATGACATCCCCGAGGCGGCCTATTTCAGTCCGGGACTCACCACGGTGCGTCAGGACTTCGGCGAGATCGGACGCCGCAGCGTCGAACTGCTGGTGGCCATGATCGAAGGCACGGAGGTGCCGGAGTTCCAGATCCTGCAGCCCGAGTTGATCATCCGAGGCAGCACGGCGCCACCGGCGTCGCGTTGAGCGGCGGGCTGCCGGCTGGGCGACCGAACCACGGCAGGCCCTGGGGCTCCGCCCCGTCCGCCTCCGACCGACTCAGACGCGGGGACGGTGGTGTTCCACCGCGAGGGTCTCGCCCTTGCGTCCCAGGTGGGCCACGATCGCAGCGCCCGGAAGCAGAGAGCGTTCGGGGATCCCCAGCGCTCGGAGCATCGCGGGTAGCACGGGCCGATGCCCGCACACCGCCAACGGCGCTCCGGACTCGATGGTCTGTTTCACCAGCCGACGCATCAGGGTGTCCACGGCCTTCAGGTTCCGCTCGGCCTGTTCTTCGCTGAGCGTCGTCCAACCCTCGACTTCGATGCGGTGGGTCTTGGCGAAGGGCGTCAGGGTCTTCATGCACCGGGTGGAGGTGGACGACGCCAGCCGGGTCACCCCGAACGCCTCCAGGAGGGGCACGAGCAGACGGCTCTGGCGACGGCCGCGTTCGTCCAGTGGCCGGGCCTGGTCGCGGCCACTCCAGTTCGTGCGGAGCATGGCCTTGCCGTGCCGGACGATCACCAGGGGGGTCGTTTCGGGGAGGCCCACTCCCTGCATGATCAAGGGCCCCTCGTCGGCGTAGGTGACCTTGCGCACCGCCTCGGACGCCGGCAACCAGGCGATGTCGTCGATTTCTGAATTCGGGTTGTGAGGCGCTTCCCCGACCATCCGGGCGCGCCAGTACGACACGGTCTTGGTGCCCCCGCCGACCGGGTAGCTGATCCGATCGACCGGGATGCCCAGCCGGATCGAGACCGCCGTCTCCTCCCGCGTCTCCCGGACGGCACAGCCGGCCAGGTACTCGTCGGGGTTGAGCTTGCCTTTGGGCAGGCTCCAATCGTTGTAACGCGGGCGGTGTACCAGCAGCACGTCCGGCTCATCCGTGTCACCATCTCGGAGGACCACGGCACCAGCCGCGGTGATCTGCTTCTCGGTTCGGTTCGGTACGGTCATGGTCTAGCGGGTCTCGGAGCGTTCAGCGCGGCGCTGGCTTACTGCCGCGATGAGGTGTTCCTGGAGGTCCAACAGGGGCTCTCCGTTCGCGTCAAGCGTGCGCTGGGTCCAGGTGTCACCGTCCAGCCACCACGAGGCGGTGCTGTCGCTGAACGCTAGGTCGAAGAGGCTCTCGACCTGCGCGACGTGGCGCGGGTTGGTCAGCGCCACGAGCACTTCGACCCGGCGGTCGAGGTTGCGGTGCATCAGGTCGCTGGAGCCGATACCGACGCGGGGCTCACCGCCATTGGCGAACCAGAAGATCCGGGAATGCTCCAGGAACCTGCCGAGGATGCTGCGCACCCGGACGTTCTCGCTTAGTCCGGGAACGCCCGGACGGACGTTGCAGATGCCACGCACCCACAGGTCCACCGGCACGCCGGCGTGAGAGGCCCGGTACAGGGCATCGGCGATCGCCTCGTCCACGATGGAGTTGACCTTGATCCGGACCCCGGCCGGCAACCCGCGCTTGTGATTGAGGATCTCGGTGTCGATGTTCTCCAGCAGCCCGCGGCGGACGCCGTGGGGGGCGACGAGCAGCCGGCGATACCGGGTCTCCTGGGACATCCCGGAGAGGTGGTTGAACAGTTTCGCGACGTCCTCCGTGATCACCGTGTTCGAGGTCAGCAGGCCCAGGTCCTCGTACAGCCGGGCGGTCTTGGGGTTGTAGTTGCCTGTGCCGATGTGCACGTAGCGGCGCAGCCCCTCCGGTTCGTCCCGGACCACCAGGGACAGCTTGCAGTGCGTCTTCAGGCCGAGCATCCCGTAGACGACGTGGCAGCCTGACTTCTCCAGCTTCCGGGCCCAGGCGATGTTGGCCTGCTCGTCGAAGCGGGCCTTGATCTCCACCAGTACGAGCACCTGCTTGCCCGCCAGGGAGGCTTCGATCAGGGCGTCGATGATCGGCGAGTCGCCGGAGGTGCGGTACAGGGTCTGTTTGATCGCCAGAACGGCAGGATCGGCGGCTGCCTGCTCGATGAAGCGCTGGACGCTGGTGGCGAAGGAGTCGTAGGGATGGTGCAGCAGCACGTCGCGATTCTTCAACGCCCCGAACATGTCGGCCGGCTGGGCAGTCTCGACCTCGGCCAGTTCCGGGTGCGTCTTGGGCAGGAACGCGGGGTACTTCAGCACCTCCCGGTCGAGGTCGGCCAACGAGAATAGGCCGCGCAGGTCGAGCGGGGCAGGCAGCTTGAAGACCTCCTTCTCGGTGATGTCGAGCTCGCCGATCAGGAGTTCGAGCATCTTGTCGTCGATGGTGTCCTCGACTTCGAGGCGGACGGGCGGCTGGCCGATCTTGCGCCGCAGCAGTTCCTTCTCCAGAGCGAAGAGCAGGTTCTCGGCGTCGTCCTCCTCGACTTCGACATCCTCGTTCCGGGTGACCCGGAAGGTGCTGTGTCCCAGGATCTGCATGCCGGTGAACAGCTGGTCCAGGTGTCGCGCGATCACGTCCTCGAGCGGGACGAACCGGCCTCCTCCGAGCGGGACGAACCGGCTCAGGAGGGTTGGCACCTTGACCCGGGCGAACTGGCGGGCGCCGGTGAACGGGTTGCGCAGCATGATGGCCAGGTTGAGCGACAGTCCGGAGATGTAGGGGAAGGGATGGGACGGGTCGACCGCGAGTGGGGTGAGCACCGGGAAGATCCGTTCGGAGAACAGCGCGGTCATGAGTTCCCGCTCGTCAGCGTTCAGTTCGTCCCAGCGCAGGATCTCGATCCCGTGCCCGGCCAGGGCCGGACGGATGTCGTCGGCGAACACCGCCGACACCTCGGCGACCAGCTCGCGGGTCCGGCCCAGGAGGGCGTCGTGGAGGTCCCGTGGGAGCATCCCGGAGTTGCTGGGGACCGCGACACCGGCCGCGATCCGCCGCCGCAGGCCGGCGACCCGCACCATGAAGAACTCGTCGAGGTTGGAGGAGAAGATGGCCAGGAACCGCGCCCGCTCCAGCAGCGGCACCCGCCGCGCGTCCTTGGCCAGGTCGAGAACCCGGGTGTTGAAGGCGAGCCAGGACAACTCGCGGTCGGAGAACCGGTCGGCGGGCAGTTCCGCCGGCTCATCGAATTCGTCGTCCAACTCGTCGAGGTCGTCGGGGTTGTCAACGACGGTCATGATGTCTCCTCGGGATCGGACGCATACAGGACGTGTCTGTGAGCGACGGCGAATCCTGCCCGCCGATACATTCTTACCGCCCGTGCCTCGGCGCTGTCGACGTACAGGACGGCACGCCGACACCCGATTGCCGCCATCCGGGCCAGACCCGCCTCGAGCAGCGTCCAACCGACGCCGAGACCCTGGGCTCGGGGGGCGACCGCGATCACATAGACCTCCCCGGTGTGCGCATCGTGGCGCTTGGTCCAGTGGAAGCCGGCCAGTCCCTCGGCGTCGAACGCCAGGATCAGGCCGTCCGGGTCGAACCAGGGCTCGGCAGTGCGGGCCTGGAAGCCGGCCAGGGTGAGCCCTCCCTGTTCGGGGTGGTCGGCGAAGGCCTCCGCGTTCAGCGCCAGTACCGCCCCGGTGTCGGTCGCCGCGTCGAAGGCGGTCAGCCGGACCCCTTGCAAGGCTCGGTCGGGCATGGCCGCTGCGGCCTCCAACGTCCGCTCCATGATCAGGAGTTCCCGGACCGGCCGCAGACCGAGGGCGGACGCGAAGCCCCGCGCCTCGGGGGGGTCGCCGAACGACCAGAGCCGGACCGTCCCCGTCCGCTCGGCCAGGGCCGTGACCAGGGCGCGACCGATTCCGCGACGCCGGTGGGCCGGGTCGACCACGACCTGCGCCGTCCGGTGCACCGGATGCCAGTTCAGATAACCCACCGTCGCGGACGACTCGGAGGCCACCAGGTGTTCGGCGCCTTCACCGGACACCGACAGGCGTGCTTCCTCGTTCAGCGGGTCGGCGCGGTCGGCGGCTTGGGCGCGAGCGGCGAGGTCGAGGACCGCACGGCGTTGGATTTCGTCCAGCTGGGACAACCACACCCGTCCAGGCTAACCCCGCGCGGTCGACCCGCCTGGTGGCGTCCGCACCAGCGGCCGGTGGCCGCTTTCCGGCGAGAACCGGTATCCCACGTTGCGCACCGTGCCGATCAGCGACTCGTGTTCGGCGCCGAGCTTGGCCCGCAGCCGCCGGATGTGCACGTCGACGGTGCGGGTGCCACCGAAGTAGTCGTAGCCCCACACGTCCGCCAGCAGGTGTTCCCGGCTGAAGACCCGCCCCGGGTGTTGCACCAAGTACTTCAGCAATTCGAACTCGGTGTAGGTGAGGTCGAGCGGTTCGCCGTCCAGCACAGCGGAGTAGGCGGCGTCGTCGATCACGATGCCCCCGGCCGAAATGAGCCCATCGTGGGCGGCGGCCGTGACCAGCAGCCGGATCCGGGCTTCGAACTCGGCCGGACCGGCGGTATCGACCACGACGTCGGAGATACCCCAATCGGCGGTCAGCGCCGCGAAGCCGCCCTCGGTTACGACCAGCAGCAGCGGCACGGTGCTACCGCTGGCGTTGAACAGCCGGGCCATCGTGCGTGCCCCGGCGAGGTCGGCGCGTCCGTCCAGTACCACCAGGTCGGCGCGGGCCGACTCGGTGAGCGCCTGGGTGTCCGCGGCCGCGCCGCGAATCTCGTGCGACAGCAGGGCCAGCACGGGGAGGGACCGCTCGGCGGGGGTGCCCTGAGCGAACGCGTTGCTGACGACCAGCAGCTGTGCCATGGCGCCTCCTCGACTCAGTGGTCAGGATAGTGACTCGTCGACGTCGAGGATGAGAGTGACCGGTCCCTCGTTCACCAGCGCCACACTCATCATGGCTCCGAAGACACCGGTCTCGACGTTCGCGCCGCGTCGGCGCAGCGCCTCGACGAACTCCGCGACCAGAGGTTCGCTCACCTCCCGGGGCGCAGCGCCGTTCCAGGAGGGCCGGCGCCCCTTGCGGGTGTCGGCGTAGAGGGTGAACTGGCTGACCACCAGCAGCGGAGCGCCGACGTCGGCGCAGCTGCGCTCGCCGGGGAGGATCCGCAACTGCCAGATCTTCTCTGCCAGTCGATCAGCGGTCGACTCGGAGTCGCTGTGGGTGACGCCGAGGAGCACGACCAAGCCGGGTCCGATGGCGCCGGCCACGGCCCCCTCCACTCGCACCGACGCCGAACTCACTCGCTGGACCACCGCTCGCACCAGGGGAGCCTATCGGCGGGGCCGGGGAGGGTCGCGAGTAATTCGCGACGCTCGAGCGTCGCCCTCGCGCTCGCCACCGCGGCCGGCTCGACGCCGGGCCGTGAATTACTCGGCGACCGCTGCTGTCCGGGCTCGCGGGGCGGCTGCCGGCACGACCGCCGGGTATCCTTCCCCCGTGGCGACACTCCTGGTTCCCCTGGTCTCGGCCACCGTGGTGGTGATGGTTTCCGCCAGCGTCGTGGTGGCCCTGCTCGCCGTGGCCGGGATCGTCGCCCTGATTCGCCGCCGATGAGGAGTGACATGGCCTTTGAGATCCCCACTGAGCTCAACCCGTCCCTGGTCGGGTTGGCCTGGCTCCGCGGCCGCTGGGAGGGGACGGGCTACCGCCAGTGGCCTGGTCAGGAGAAGATCCGCTTCGCAGCGCAGATCGACTTCGCCGACAATGGCGGCGACTACCTGCATTACCTGTGCCAGACCTTCCTGGCCGACGACGCCGGACGACCCGTGGAACCGCTGGACATGGAGACCGGCTTCTGGCGTCTGCTGCCCGACGGGACCGTGGATGTGATGATGTGCAGCCCGGACGGGTTCGCGGAGATCTGGTTCGGGCGGCTTCGGCCCGGCCGGCTCGACCTGGTCACCGACGCGGTAGCACGCACGAGGGACGCCAAAGTCGCCTACACCGCCGGCCGTCGCCTCTACGGGACGGTGGAGGGTCGGCTGATGTTCTCCTTCGAGCGCGCCACCACCGAAGAGGCCCTGCAGCCCTACATGTGGGCCACCCTGGAGCGTCGATGATCGTCCGCTACCTGTCGGGGCCCGACGAGGGCGCCCCCTGGCACTATGGCGACCCGATGCGCGAGCAGCGGCGCCTGGCGGCCGGGGAGGCGTGCGTGGACCTGTCGCATCGCCCGGTGTTCTCGATCGGTGGTCGGGACCGCCTGTCCTGGCTGCATGCGCTGACCTCGCAGGATTTCGCCGGCCTGGGCCCGGGAACGCCGGTGACGGCTTACCTCCTGGACCCGCAGGGGCATATCAGCCACGTGCTCGGCGGGGCGGACGACGGCGCCACCTTCTGGGGACACACCGAGCCGGGCCGGCTCGACGCACTGCTGGCGCACTTGAACCGGATGGTGTTCGCCAGCCGCGTCGAACTCGCCGATCGCTCCGCCGAGGCGGCGTTGATCCTGGACGCAGACCCGGGCCACGGCGTGGTCCCGCGGATCGTACCTCGAAGCGAACTGGACGCCAGGCTGGGCGATGATCGTGCCGGCTTGTGGGCGGCCGAGGCCCTGCGGATCGCGGCCGGCGTCCCGCGGGTATTCCTCGACACCGACGAGCGGACCATCCCCAACGAGCTGGCCAACCCCGACGGTGTGCACTTGGGCGAGGCCGTCCACCTCAAGAAGGGCTGCTACCCCGGCCAGGAAACGGTCGCGCGCATCTACAACCTCGGACGGCCGCCCCGGCGGCTGACGCTTCTTCACCTGGACGGCAGCGCCGAGCGGCTCCCGGCCGTCGGCGCGGCGGTGCTGGCCGACGGGATCGCGGTCGGCCGGGTGGGGACGTCCGAGCGCCACCACGAGCTTGGCCCGATCGCCCTGGCGCTGGTCAAGCGGACGGTGTCGCCGGACGCCCCGTTCGTCGTGGACGGGATCGCTGCGGCCCAGGAAATGCTGGTGGATCCGGAGGCGGGCCTGCACTGGCGTCCTGAACCGGGCCTCGGCCGCCGCTGACGCCGCCGTCACCTCCGCGTGTCGGCGGCTGCCCCGGCGCCCGCGCCGGCCCTACGGTGGGCGCATGGTCCCGCTGGAGTGGTACAGCCCGTTCATCACGCTCGACACCGATCTGTTCGACAAGGTGGCCAGGACGGTGGTGGTCTACCTCGGTGTCGCGCTGCTGATCCGGGTGGCCGGCAAACGGCTGATGGCCCAGATGAACTCACTCGACCTGGTCGTCGTGCTGCTTCTCAGCAACGTGGTGCAGAACGC
The DNA here is from genome assembly GCA_964585085.1 of uncultured Propionibacteriaceae bacterium. Classification (GTDB taxonomy): domain Bacteria; phylum Actinomycetota; class Actinomycetes; order Propionibacteriales; family Propionibacteriaceae; genus Propionicimonas. The sequence goes on along the minus strand of CAZPCM010000010.1, from coordinate 17,031 downwards.
GATCATCGGCCCGGACAACTCCGTCCTCGGCGGCCTGATCGGGGCGGTGGTGCTCGTCGGCGTCGACTGGGGGCTCGACCTGCTCACCCAGCACAGCCCCGCTGCCCGGCGGTTCCTGGAAGGGACCCCGACGCCTGTGATCGTCGGCGGACGGCCCGAACGGGCGGCGCTCTCCCGTCTCGGAATCAGCGACATCCAGCTCGGCCTGGCATTGCGACGGCTCGGCGCGGACGACCCATCCGAAGTGGATGCCGCGACCCTCGAGCCGGGAGGTGACATCGTGATCCGGCTCAAGCCGGGCGAACGCTCGGTGACCAGGGACGATCTGGCTGCCGCGGTCGCTGAACTCAAGGCGTTGATCGCCGCGAAGTGAGACTCCGGGCCATACTCGATGACCATGCAGCACGTGCAGGCAGCTCCGGCGGCGGTGATGATCCGGCCGGCCCGGTTCGCGATCAATCCGGAGACCGCCGGTGACAACGTCTTCCAGGCCGGGGCGCCGGTGGCGCCGCCGGAGGCGCTGTCGGAACGGGCGAAGGCCGAGTTCGACGCCGTCGCCGACGCTCTGATCGGGGCCGGCGTGCGCGTCCATGTGTTCGACGAGATCGCCGAACGGGACACTCCGGACGCGGTGTTCCCCAACAACTGGTTCTCCACCCATCACGGCGGACGGATCGCCGTCTTCCCGATGCTGGCGCCCAATCGGCGGCGTGAGCGCCGCCAGGACGTGATCGAGTTCCTCAAGGAGCGGTACCGGGTTCAGGAGGTGGTCGACTACTCAGGCCTGGAGTATGACGGGCTGTTCCTGGAGGGGACGGGGGCGATGGTCCTCGACCACCTCGACCGGGTGGCCTACGTGGCACGCTCCGAGCGGGCCGACCCGATCATCCTGGAACGGTTCTGCACCTCGTTCGGTTACGAGCCACTGGTCTTCGATGCCGCGGACGCCGACGGACGCGTGATCTACCACACCAACGTCCTGATGTGCGTGGCCACCGAGTACGCCCTGGTCTGTCTGGAGGCGCTGGCCGACTCGCGCCGGCGCGACGAGGTCGCTTCCAGGTTGCGCGAGGCCGGCCGGGTGGTCATCGACCTCTCCCGAGACCAGCTGCACGAGTTCGCCGGGAACGCCCTGGAACTCACTGGGACGCAGGGACGGGTGCTGGCCCTGTCGGCCCGCGCGGCCGCGGCCCTGCGCGAGGACCAGCTCGAGGTCATCGAACGCTCGGCGCGGCTCCTGAGCGTCCCGATCCCGACCATCGAACTGTCCGGCGGTTCGGTTCGCTGCATGATCGCGGCTGTGCACCTGGCCCAGCGCTGACGCTACCGAGGAGGTCAGGGGACTGCTGGTCTGACCGTCCGGCACTTTCGGACGGTCAGGCCGCGGCGTCCTCTTCGGCCGTCGCGGCGGCGAACTGCGCCTGGTAGAGCCGGTGGTAGTGCCCGCGAGCGGACAGCAGCGAACCGTGGTCGCCCTGCTCGACGATCGCGCCGTCGTCCATC
>CAZPCM010000010.1:0-15518 GCA_964585085.1 uncultured Propionibacteriaceae bacterium | reverse complement strand
CCAGGATGACGTCGGCATCGCGGATCGTGGACAGCCGGTGCGCGATCACGAACGAGGTCCGGTCGGCCCGTAGTGCACGCATCGCCCTCTGCAGCAGGACCTCGGTCCGGGTGTCCACCGATGAGGTGGCCTCGTCGAGGATCAGCAGGGCCGGGTCGGCCAGAAACGCCCGTGCGATGGTGATCAACTGCTTCTCCCCGGCGGACAGGTTCGACGCTTCCTCATTGATCACCGTGTCGTAACCCTCCGGAAGCGAGTGGACGAACCGGTCCACGTAGGTGGCCTGCGCGGCGGCCCGGATCTGAGCCTCGGTGGCGCCCTCGCGGCCGTAGGCGATGTTGTCGCGGATCGTGCCGCCGAAGAGCCAGGTGTCCTGCAGCACCATGCCGATATTGCCGCGCAGCGCTCGGCGAGGAACGGAGGCGATGTCCACCCCGTCCAGGGTGATCCGTCCGCCCTGGAGTTCGTAGAAGCGCATGATCAGGTTCACCAGGGTGGTCTTCCCCGCCCCGGTCGGACCGACGATGGCCACCGTGGCGCCCGGCTCGGCGACCAGTGACAGGTCGCTGATCAGGGGCTTCGCAGGGTCGTAGCTGAACGAGACGTGCTCGAACTCCACCCGGCCCTGGGTCGGACGGAGAGTGCCGTCCCCGTCAGGGGCCTCTTCGTCGGCGTCCAGCACCTCGAAGACCCGCTCGGCCGACGCCACGCCGGACTGCAGCAGGTTGGCCATCGACGCCAGCTGGGTGATCGGCTGGGTGAACATCCGCGAGTACTGGATGAACGCCTGGACCGCGCCCAGGCCGAGCGTGCCGGCGGCCACCTGCAGCCCGCCGACCACTGCGATGACAACGTAATTCAGGTTCCCGATGAAGAACATGACCGGCATGATGATGCCGCTGATGAACTGGGCTCCGAAGGCGGCATCGAACAGTTCGGCGTTCTTCTGGTCGAACCGGGCCGCCACCTCGCGCTGGCGACCGAACACCTTGACGAGGTCGTGGCCGGTGTAGGCCTCCTCGACCTGGCTGTTGAGTTCCCCGGTGGCCTTCCACGTGGTGGCGAACAGCTTCTGCGACCGCTTGCCGATCGCCATCGTCACCCCCATCGCCACCGGGATGGTGACCAGGGCGATCACGGCCAGCAGCGGTGAGACCCAGAACATCATGATGAGCACGCCGATCAGCGTGAACAGGTTGGTCAGCACCTGGGAGAGCGTCTGCTGCAGCGATTGCGCGATGTTGTCGACGTCGTTGGTCACCCGGCTGAGCAGCTCACCGCGTGGTTGGCGGTCGAAGTAGCTCAGTGGCAGGCGGGTCAGCTTGTCGGCGACCCCGGTACGCATCCGGTACACCGAGCGCTGGACGATGCCGTTGATCAGGAAGCCGGTGGCCCACATCATGACGCCGGAGGCGAGATAGAGGCCCAGTGCCAGCAGCAGTACCTCGCCGAGCGCGGTGAAGTCGATGCCCGTCCGGTCGATGACGTGGCCGGTGAAGATCAGGTCGGTCGCCCGGCCCAGGATCGCCGGGCCGACCGAACTGAACGCGGTCGCGACCAGGGCCATCGCGACCACCGCCCAGATCAGCGGCAGCTCGGGACGCAGCATGCTGAGCAGGCGCCGCAGCGACGGTCCGAAACTGACCGCCTTCTCGCCGGTTCCGGTTCCGTGGCCCATCGGGCCGCCGCGCATGCCGCGCGCGGGGCCGTACTGGGGCCGCTCGTTGGCGGTCCTGGTGGGCTGGCTCATGCTGCGACCTCCGTGGCCTGGAACTGGCTCTCCACGATCTCGACGTAGGTCGGGCAGGTGGCGAGCAGGTGCTCGTGGGTGCCGATCCCCTCGATCGCCCCGTCGTCGAGGACGACGATCTGGTCGGCGTTGCGGATGGTGGACACGCGCTGCGCCACGATCACCACGGCCGCCTCAGCGGTCTCGGCGGCCAGGGCTGCCCGCAGGGCGGCGTCGGTCGCCACGTCCAGGGCCGAGAACGAGTCGTCGAAGACGTAGATCTCGGGCTTCTTCACCAGGGCGCGGGCGATGGCAAGCCGTTGGCGCTGCCCGCCGGAGACGTTGGTGCCGCCTTGGGCGATGGCCGCTTCGAGCCTGCCCGGCATCTTCTCCACGAAGTCGCGGGCCTGGGCGACCTCCAGGGCGGCCCAGAGTTCCTCATCAGAGGCGGCGGGGTTGCCGTAGCGCAGGTTGGAGGCCACCGTGCCGCTGAACAGGTACGGCTTCTGCGGCACCAGTCCGATTCTGTTCCACAGCAGGTCCGGGTCCAGATCGCGTACGTCGACCCCGTCGACCGAGACCGAGCCTGCGGAGGCGTCGAACAGCCGTGGGATCAGGTTGATCAGGGTGGTCTTGCCAGCGCCGGTCGACCCGATGATGGCCGTGGTCCGACCAGGGCGGACGGCGAAACTGACGTCGCTCAGGACGGCATGCTCAGCCCCGGGATAGGCGAAGCTGACGCTGTCGAAGCTCACCTCGCCGTGCCGGCGCACCGCGGTCACCGGGTGTTCCGGCGGACGGACGCTGGACTCGGTGCCCAGCACCTCGGCGATGCGTCCGGCCGAGACCGCGGCCCGGGGCGCGATCATGAGCATCATCGTGGCCATCATCACGCTCATCAGGATCTGCATGAGGTAGGCCAGGTAGGCGGTGAGTTGGCCCACCTGCAGGTGCCCCTCGGCCACTCGGAAGGCGCCGAACCACAGCACGGCCACCGAGGACAGGTTCATCACGAACATCACCGAGGGGAACATCGTCATCATCCGGCGACCCACGCGGATCGCGTTGTCGGTGAGGTCGCTGTTGGCCCGGTCGAAGCGCTCCGCCTCCAGGGGTTCCCGCACGAAGGCGCGGATGACGCGCAGGCCGGAGATCTGCTCGCGGAGCACCCGGTTGAGGGTGTCGATCCGCACCTGCATGGTCCGGAACAGCGGTGTCATCTGGGTCACCAGAGCGCCGATGATCGTGCCCAGGAGCACGACGGCCGCCACGATCAGCCAGGACAGCCCGACATCCTCGCGCAGGGCCATGAACACTCCGCCGACCATGGTCAGCGGCGCGCTGACGATCATGATCGCCGTCATCAGGACCAGCATCTGGACCTGTTGCACGTCGTTGGTGTTGCGGGTGATCAGGCTGGGTGCGCCGAATCGACTCACCTCGCGGGAGGAGAACGACAGCGTCCGAGCGAAGATCGCGCCGCGGAGGTCGCGTCCGAAGGCCATCGCGGTGCGCGCGCCGAACCAGGTCGCGCCCACCTGGGCGGCGATCTGGGCCACGGTCACGAGCAGCATGAGCGCGCCCATCGACCAGATGTGGCCGGTGTCCCCGGTTGCCACGCCCTTGTCGATGATGGACGCGTTGATGCTGGGTAGGAACAGCGAGGCGGCCGACTGGGTCAGCTGGAGGGCGACCACAGCCGCAAGGTGCCAGCGATACGGACGCAGATACGTTGCCAGCAGTCGAATCATGTGTCTCCTCGGGCCAGGCCGTGCAGCACGACGCCGGCGATGTCATGGGGGGTGGCCAGGCTGGCCGTCCCGGCGAGTTCGTGGGTGGTGGCGAAGGCCATGGCCATCAGGACCGACGCCGCGGTGTCCAGGTCGACCGCGAGGCGCTCGGTGTGCGGCCGGAGCACGTCGGCCACCGCGGAGCGCAGCGCGGCCCTTCGCTGGTGCGGGTCGATGGCCGGGCATCTGGGGCCGCCGGTGGTGAGCGGGGGATGGGAGAGCAGCGACGTCAGCGCCCTTGTGCGACCGATCTCGCCCTGCAGCACCGTGATCAGGTCGGCGACGACGTCGGCCAAGGGTCGATCGGGTTCGATCGCGTGCAGCAGGGCCACCGGTTGGTCCACGGCCAGGGCGTGCAGGATGGTCTCGTTGATGAGTTCCTGCTTGGTTTCAAAGGCGCGGAAGATGGTGCCCTCGGCGACGCAGGCCGCTTGAGCGATTCTCCGGGTGCTCAACGCCGTCCCGTGTTCCAACAGCAGGGGGACGGTGGCCTCGATGATGGCGCGACGGCGCTCGTCGGGGGCCATCGGGGTTGCACGGGTCACCGGTTCAGCATAATGAGTGAGTGCTCACTCAGCAACTGACGGGGTGCGTGCCGCGGGAGGCTTGCCGTCCCTTTCGCATCTGAGCCCACCGGGACGCTGGGCGCCTTGGCGTGAGTTCCGGCGGGAACGGCCGCCGTCCGGTGGCGCCCGTCTCGCCTGAGCCAGGCGGGAGCGGCCACTCGCTACCCTTGTCCGGTGAATGATCCGGCTCCGATGGCCCCTTCGATGTCCGAGCAGGAACAGGTGCGCCACGACAAGCGCGCGCGGCTCCTGGCCGAGGGGAGCGAGCCCTACCCGATCAGCGTCCCGCGCACCCACAGCGCGTCCGAGGTGCACACCCATTGGGGGCACCTGGAGGCGGGCGAGGAGACCGACGAGGTGGTCTGCGTGACCGGTCGGGTGGTCTTCATCCGCAACACCGGGAAGCTGTGCTTCGCCACCCTCCAGGACGGCTTCACGCTCACCGACTCCGGGGCCCGACTCCAGGCGATGCTGTCCCTGGCCGAGGTGGGCGAGCAGCGGCTGGCGGAGTGGAAGGCCGAGGTCGATCTCGGCGATTTCGTCAGCGTGACCGGGCGGGTGATCTCCTCCAAACGGGGCGAGTTGTCGATCCTGGCCGGCGACTGGCGGTTGGCGTCCAAGGCGCTGCGTCCGCTGCCGACCCTGCACAAGGAACTCGGCGAAGAGACCCGGGTGCGTCAGCGCTACGCCGACCTGGTGGTGCGGCCCGAGGCGCGGGACATGGTGCGGGCTCGGGCGGCGGTCACCCGGAGCCTGCGGGAGAGCCTGCACTCCGAGGGCTACATCGAGATCGAGACCCCCGTGTTGCAGTTGATCCACGGCGGGGCCACCGCGCGCCCGTTCCACACCCACCTCAACGCGTTCGACATCCCGATGACCATGCGCATCGCGCTGGAGTTGTTCCTCAAGCGGGCGATGGTGGGCGGTGCCGACCGGGTCTACGAGATCGGACGGATCTTCCGCAACGAAGGCATCGACTCCTCCCACTCCGCCGAGTTCACCATGCTCGAGGCCTACCAGGCCTGGGGGGACCAGACCTCGATCGCCCTGATGACCCAACGGCTGATCCAGAACGCCGCCGACGCGGTCGGCTCCAGGGTTCTCGACACGCCGCACGGCGCGATCGACCTGGACGGGGAATGGCCCTGGAAGCCGGTGTATCCGACCTTGTCGGAGGCTCTGGGCCAGGAGGTGACCCCGGCCACCGACGCCTCGGTGCTGCGCGCGATCGCCGAGGCGCGCGACATCGAGCACAACCCTGCCTGGGGAGCACAGAAGATGGTGATGGAGCTGTTCGGGGAGATCGTCGAACCGACGCTGATCCAGCCGACGTTCGTGTGCGACTACCCGCCGATCGCCCAGCCGCTGGCCCGGACGCATCGCAGCGACCCGAACCTGATCGAGGCGTGGGATCTCATCATCGGCGGCGTGGAGCGGGGGACGGGCTTCTCCGAGCTCATCGACCCGGTGATCCAGCGCGAGCGGCTGGTCGCCCAGTCGCTGCAGGCCGCCGACGGCGACGTCGAGGCGATGCAGCTGGACGAGGACTTCCTGGCCGCGCTGGAGTTCGGCGCCCCGCCGATGGGTGGCATGGGCCTGGGCGTCGATCGGCTGATGATGCTGCTCACCGGCGCCGGGATTCGCGAGACGATCCTGTTCCCGCTGCTGAAGCCGTCCCACGCCGGCTGAGCCACTCGAACCGGTTCGGTCGTGGGTCGGCCGGGATCGGACGGCGCTGACCGAGCGCTACCGTCCGGAGGCTACTTCCAGAGCGTGGCCAGACCGAATGACGCGGCCATGCAGCCCATCCCGATCATGATGTTCCAGCCACCGAGGGCTGTCATGAGGGGAACCGAGATCTGCGCGGACGCGGTGATGTAGTACACCACCAGCCACAGCACGCCGACCAGGCCCACGGTGACGAACGCCGGCACGACCCACTGCCGGCTCCCGGGGGCGGCCACCTGCCGGCCCTCGGCACGCTTCTCGGCGAGCGTTGCCAGCTTGGCCTGCTTCTTCTTCTCGGCTGCGGCCTTGCGGATCTTTGATTCGGGCACCCGGACTCCTTGACGATTCCCCCTGCGGTCTCCGGCAAGGATAACCCCGTCGGCAGAGCCTCCCTCAAGGTGACGTAGGGTGGCGCTGTGCGGAACCGGTGGCAGCGAGCCCTCACGGCGATCCGCCGCGCCGGGCGCCGTCGGCTCGGCGTACCGACGACCGGTCGTCTGTTGACCATGCTCACGTGCATCGTCGCGGGGTTGATGATCACCACCGGCGCCCTCGCAACCCGAGGCGGCGGGGACCTGCGTCCGGACCGCAACACCGACCTGATCGACCTCGTCCGAGCGGAGGCCGCTCACAACGCCCAGTTGGTCCAGCGCGTGGCGGCGCTGCGCAAGGAGGTCGACGCCCTGACCGAGGCGGCTTCGGTCGACGACCCCCTGGCCGATCGGGTGGCAGCGGCGGCCCAGCTGACGGGCATGACCGACGTGAAGGGCCCGGCCGTCCAGGTGGTTCTCGACGACGCTCCCATCGATGTCCGGCCGGCCGGGGTGGCCGAGGACCTCCTGATCGTCCACCAACAGGACATCCAGGCCGTGGTCAACGTCCTGTGGTCCGGTGGGGCCGAGGCGATGACCGTCCAAGAGCAACGCGTCACGGCCCTCACCGGGATCAAGTGCGTGGGCAACACCGTCGTCCTGCACGGCGTCCCGTACGCGCCGCCGTACGTGATCACCGCGATCGGCGATCCCGCCGCGATGGAGGCTGCCCTGGCAAAATCGGGTTACCTGGCCATCTACCGCCAGTACGTGGACGCCTACGGGCTGGGCTACGCCCAGTCCCGGCTCGCCGAGGTCAGGCTGCCCGGCTACAAGGGGGCGCTGGACCTGCCGGATGCCCGTCCGAAGCGATGAGGAACAATGGGGCCATGGTCCGCATCCTGGTGATCGACAACTACGACTCCTTCGTCTACAACCTGGTCCAGTACCTGGCCCAGATCGGCGCGGAGGTCGAGGTCTGGCGCAATGACGACCCGCGCTTCGCCGATCCCGCCTGGTCTGACGGCTTCGACGGCGTCCTGCTTTCCCCGGGGCCGGGCACGCCCGAGGAGGCCGGAGTGTGCATCGACGTGGTGCGGACGCTCGGGGGCCGGGTGCCGATCTTCGGGGTCTGCCTTGGGCTGCAGTCGATCGCGGTGGCCTACGGCGGCGTCGTGGACCGGGCTCCCGAACTGCTGCACGGCAAGACCTCGGTGGTCCACCACGACGGACGGGGCGTCTTCGCCGGCCTTCCCAGCCCGCTCACGGCCACGCGCTACCACTCGCTGGCGCTCGACCCGGACACCGTCCCGGAGGTGTTGGAGGTCAGCGCGCGCACCGACTCCGGGGTCATCATGGCGATCCGGCACCGGACTCTGCCTGTGGAGAGCGTGCAGTTCCACCCCGAGTCGGTGTTGACCGAGGGCGGTTATCAGATGCTGGCCAACTGGCTGGTCGCCTGCGGCGACCCCGACGCACCGGCGCGGGCGGAAGGGCTCACCCCGCTGATGGCGGTTCGCTGACAGTCGGCTAGGAGCCGGGCTCCTAGGGCTCGGTCGTCGTGGGCGAGGGGCTGGGGGGAGCGGACGTGGCCGTGGTGTCCGTGGGTGTCGGCTCAGGACTCGGCGTCGAAGGCGCCTTCGCCAGCACCAACTGGATCACCGCGGTGCGCTTGACCACTTGACCAACCGCAGGCGACTGTTCGATGACCGTGCCGGGGACGGCGGTGGGGTGCTCCTTCACGGTGAACTCAGGGGTACCGAACCCGGCGGCCTTGGCGGTGTTGATGGCCTCCTGCTTGGTCAGGGTCCGGAAGTTGGGGACGGTCGCTTCGCCAAGGGCGTAGTAGACCACGATCTGGGTGTCCAGTGGGACGGTCGCGCCCTCTGCCGGGCTGATCCCGGTGACTTCATTGGACTTGGCGCTGAGCGGCTCGTTGGGATCCGGCCGCTTGGACACGCTGGTGAAGCCGAGCGCGGTGAGTTGGTCGACGACGTCGTTGACCTTCTGTCCGGACAGCCCGGCAGGGATGGTCGCCTTGGCCGGGCCCATGTTCACCTTGATCACGACCTCGCTGCCGACCGGCACGCGATTGTCGGCGAAGGGGTTCTGGCTGGTGACCCGGCCCACGGTGGTGTCGTCGGGTCCGGTCTCCTCCACCACCTTGGCGACCAGTTTCGCCGAGGCGAGCATCTGCACGGCCTCGGCCTGCTTGCGGTCGATGACGTAGGGGACGCTCACCAGTTGGACCCGGGCGTCGGGATTGAACAGGAACCACGCCCCGAGCCCCAGGCCCACGCCCAACAGGATGATCAGGAACGTCCGCAGCCCCCAGCCTCCGCGTGGTGACGCGGCCACGGCTCGGGCGCCGACGCCGGGCTGGGTCGCGGTTTCGGCGGGCACCGGTGAGGTCGCGGAGGTAGCTGCCCCCGCGGCCGCCTCCAGTGAGGTGCTCGGGACGGTCGGGGTCAACTGCGCGGTGACCGCCTGCCCGGCCAGCAGCCGTCCGATGTCGGCTCGCATGGCCGCCGCGCTCTGGTAGCGGTCGCCGGGGTCCTTGGCGAGGGCCTTGAGGGTGATCGCGTCCATCGCCGGGGTGATCAGCGGATCGAGGTGGCTGGGCGGGGCGGGCTGCTCGCGGACGTGCTGGTAGGCCACGCTGACCGGCGAGTCGCCCTGGAAGGGGGGCCTACCGACCAGGAGCTCGTACAACAGGCAACCGGCCGAGTAGATGTCGCTGCGGGCGTCCACGGTCTCGCCCCGGGCCTGCTCGGGGGACAGGTACTGGGCCGTGCCGATCACCGCCGCCGTCTGGGTCATCGTGGCCGAGGTGTCGGCGACGGCGCGGGCGATGCCGAAGTCCATCACCTTGATGACCCCGGTCGGGGTGAGCATGACGTTGGCCGGCTTGATGTCACGGTGCACGATGCCGGCCCGGTGACTGAACTCCAGGGCGTCCAGCACGCCCTGGGTGAACTCGAGCGCCTTGGCGGGCTGGATCTGCCGTCCGACTCGGAGGATCTCGCGCAGGGTCTGCCCCTCCACCAGCTCCATGACGATGAACGGGACCATGACCCCCGAGTTGGGATCGGGTTCTTCGCCGGTGTCGTAGACCGACACGATGTTGGGGTGGTTCAGTCCGGCCGCGGCCTGCGCTTCACGGCGGAACCGTGCCTGGAAGGTGGGATCGGTGGCCAGGTCGACCCGGAGTTGCTTGACGGCCACCTCTCGGCCGAGCCGGATGTCCCGAGCGCGGCGCACCTCGGCCATGCCGCCGCGGCCGAGCATGGGGCCCAGCTCGTAGCGGCCACCGAGTAGCCTCGGCTCAACGGTCATCGGGTGATTCCTTTCCGGCCGGTCATCCCCGCGTCGGGGGGGCACTGTGGCGCCCGTGGCGTCCATTCTCGCCGAATCCGGGTCCAGGGCACGATCGTGGTCATCGCAGGGCCTCGATCACCGATTTGGCGACCGGAGCTGCGACGATGCCCCCGGCGATGTCGGTGGCGTCCATCTCGGCGTCCTCGATGAAGACGCCGACCGCCACGTGCAGCTCGCGGGCGTAGGCGACGAACCAGGCGTACGGACGGCGGACGTTGTCCGAGTGGGCCGTCCCGGTCTTTCCGCCGACCTCGAGACCCGGGATCTGTGCCCGCCAGCCGGTGCCCTGGGTCACCACCGCGCGCATCATCGTGCGCAGCTGCTCGGCGCTGGAGGAGCTCATCGCCTGCGAGAGCTGCTGCGGACGGGTCTGGCTGATCACCTGGAGGTCGGTGTTGAGGATGCGCTTGACGATGTAGGGCTCCATGACCACGCCCTCGTTGTCCGCCGCCGCCGCCACCATGGCCATTTGCAGCGGGCTCGCCGCGACCTCGAACTCGCCGATCGCGCTCATGGCGGTCTGGGCCTGGTCGGGATCGGTCGGGAAGCGGCTCACCGCGGCCCCCACGTCGGTGAGGTACTTGGTGCCGAAGCCGAACTTCTCGGCCTGGGCGCGCAGCGCGTCGGCGCCCAGTTCGACGCCCAGCTTCGCGAACGCGGGATTGCACGAGACCTCGAGGGCGTGCGACAACGTGATTCGCGTGCCCCCGCAGTGCCCGTCGATGGTGACCGTCGATTGCGGCAGCTGGTAGGAGGTCGGGGCGTCGATCAGGTCGTCCGGTGTGTATCCGGCTTCCAGGGCCGTCGTGGCGGTGACCAGCTTGAACGTCGAGCCGGGCGGGTAGATCTCCTTGGAGGCCCGGTTGGCCATCGGCTTGTCGGAGTCCTTGGTCAGTGAGGCCCAGGCCGAACGGGAGGCGTCGATGTCGTGTGTCGCGAGGTCGTTGGGGTCGTAGCTCGGCGAGGTGACCAGGGCCAGGATCGCGCCGGTGGAGGAGTCGAGGGCAACCACGGCTCCCTTGCGCCCGGCGAGGGCGTCCCAGGCTGCCCGCTGCGCCTTGGCGTCGATGGTGGTTTCCAACGTCGCCCCTCGGGGGGTGGCGCCGACCGCGGAGTTGATGATCCGTTCCAGGAACTGCGAGTCGTCGACCCCCGACAGTTCGCTGGAGTAGGCCGCCTCCAGCGCGGTGGACTGGAAGAGGTAGGAGTAGAAGCCGGTGATGGGCGCGTAGAGCTTGCCCTGGGGATAGCCGCGCTGGAACTTGAAGCGGTCCTTCACCTTCTCCGTCTCGGCGATCGGGGTGTTGCCGACCATGATCGGACCCCGGTCCTGGGCGAAGCGCGCATCGGTGACCCGGCGGTTCTGCGCATGGTTGTTCAGGCTGTCCTGACGCGCCATGTAGGCGTAGGACAGGTTGAGCATCAGGGCCGTGAACAGCACCATCGTCACCGTTGCCACCCGGCGGATCGGGCCGTTCACAGCGGCCTGACCTGGGTGGGCTCGTCAGCGCCCGCGCTGGGCCCGGTCGGCTCGCCAGTCCCCGCGAGGGGCCTCATCAGGGTGGGCTCGTCGATTCCTGGGGTCGGCGCGGGTGAAGGCTCCCGGCGGGCTTGGTCGACGATCGGGACGGGCGGAGTTGCCACGGCGCTGATCACCTGGGTGGTCTCACCGGCAAGGGACGCCACCGGGCCGTCCGAGGGGACCTCGACGGCAGGACGCCGAACCTGATGCGTGATCACCATCAGGACGCCCACCATGACCCAGTTCGCCACCAGGGACGACCCGCCCTGGGACATGAACGGTGTGGTCAGCCCGGTGAGCGGCAGCAACCGGGTGACGCCGCCAAGGATCGCGAACACCTGGATCGCGAACACGAACGACAGGCCGGCGGCCAGCAGCTTGCCGAACGGTTCGCGGGCCCCCAGCGCGGCCCGCAGCCCACGAGCGACGATGATGCCGTAGAGGAGCATGACCGCCGTCAGGCCGGTGACGCCGATCTCCTCGCCGAGGGCCGCCGAGATGAAGTCCGTCTTGGCCAGCGGCGTCAGGTTGGGCCTGCCCAGCCCCCAGCCGGTGCCGAACAGTCCGCCCCACGCCATCCCGAACTGGGCCTGAATCACCTGGTAGTTCTGGTCGAAGTCGGTGAACGGGTCCAGCCAGGAGGACACGCGGACCTTGACGTGATGGAACAGCAGGTAGCCCAGGTAGGCACCGGTGGCGAACAGCGTCGTCCCCAGGATCGGCCAGCTGGGACGCTCGGTGGCCACGTAAAGCATCATCACGAACAGCCCGAAGAACAGCAGCGAGGTGCCGAGGTCCTTCTGGAAGACCAGGACGGCCAGACTGGCCAGCCACATCACCATGATCGGCCCCAGGTCCCGCGGACGCGGCAGGTCGATCCCCAGGATCCGCCCGCCCGCCATGGCCAGCACCTCCCGCTTGTCGACAAGGTAGGAGGCGAAGGCGATGGAGAGCACCAGCTTGGCCGCCTCGGCGGGCTGGAAGGTGTAGCCCGCCACCTTGATCCAGATCTGGGCACCGTTGTTCTCCCAACCCAGCCCGGGGACCAGCGGGAGCATCAGCAGGCCCATGCCGACCAGGAACAGGGTGTAGGTGTAGCGCTGCAGCACTCGGTGGTCGCGCAGCAGGATCACCACCGCGCAGAAGCCCGCGATGGAGATGCCCGTCCACATCAACTGCAGTTCGGCGCTGTGCATCACCGGGCTGGAGGCCAGGTCGAGCCGGTGGATCATGGCCAATCCCACGACGTTGAGCAGGATCACCAGCGGCAGGATGAGCGGGTCGGCGTACGGCAGCCGGCACCGGACGACCGCATGGGCGGCCAGCGAGAGGGCGGCCACGATGCCGACCGCCCAGGGCCAGGCCGCCGGAAGCTTTCCGTCCAGGTTCAGGTGCGTCAGCAGGTAGCCCCCGGCGCCGAGCGCCAGGGCAAGCACGAGCATGACCAACTCGACCCCCCGCCGCTTCTTGTAGACGACGACGTCGGGCATCTCAGCACTCCATCATGGCCGGCGGGGTGTCGGTGCCGGTCGGTGTTGGGCTCGCAGTCGGCGTGGGACTCACGGTCGGTGTGGTGCTCGGCGTGCCTGACGGCGACGGCGAGGCGGCGGGTTTGGTCGCCTTGGACGTCGACGACGGGCTGGCCGTCTTCGACGGTGTCACGCCGGGAGTCGCGGCAGGGGTCGTGGCCGGGTTGGTGGGCGAGGGGGTGGCGGTGGCCTGGGCTCGGGCGGCGCGTTGGGCGATGCACTCCTCGGCCTTCTTGCGGAGTTCGGCCAGCACGACCTGCCCCTGCTCCAGCGAGGGGACCTCCCAGGTCTTGAGGACCAGTTCCTTGTAGTAGGGGGGGAGGTCGTCCAGCCGGGTGGTGTCGGCTTGGACGACGTGCGACAGCGGCAGGGTCAGGACGGTTTCGTGGATGCCCTGGAACACCGCGACGGTGGCGTCGTTGGGGCCGACGAAGAACTTCTGCTGGGTGTAGCCGTACCACAGGCCCAGGCCGCCGCCGATCGCCAGAACCGGCAACAGGACGGCCAGGACCACCTTCACCCACACCCGAGGGGAACGCCGGCGGTTGGTCGGAGCGTAGCGGGCGTCTTCGCCCGCCGTCGGGTCCGGCCGCGGCGGCGTCCCGTCCGCGGCGACCACCGCGTGTCGCAGGGTCGTCTCCATCGGTCCGTCGATGTCCAGCAGGGCCGCCGCGCCGTAGACCTGCGTGACGCCGGACGGTTCGCCCTCGACAACGTCGGCCAGGATGATCGTGATGTTGTCCAGCCCGCCCTCGGCGTAGGCCAGCGCGACCAGCGCGTCCATCACCGTGGCGGGATCGCCGGCGAGGTGTTGCGCGATCACTTCATCGGTGACCAGCCCGCACAGGCCGTCGGAGCAGAACAGGAGCCGGTCCCCGAGCCGGGCATCGGCCAGTTCCAGGTCCGGCTGATGTTGGGGCTGTCCGTTGATCACCTTGAGGATGAGGGAGCGGTGCGGATGGACCAGGGCCTCGGCCTCGGTGATCCGGCCCTCGTCGACCAGGGTCTGCACCCACGAGTGGTCGCGCGTGAGCCGGGCGAGTTCGCCGTCGCGGAAGCGGTAGGCCCGGGAGTCGCCGATGTTGGCCAGCGCCAGCTGTTCGCCGTCGAACATGGCCCCGCAGACGGTGCTGCCCATCCCGTCCAGGCTCGGGTCGGTGCGGATGAGGTCGCTGATCTGGGCGCTGGCGCGGTCTATCGCCGTGGCCAGCACCCCCAGCATCTCGTCGCCGGCGAAGCGCCCGTCCGCCTCGCGCAACTCCTTGATCGCGACCGCCGAGGCCAGGTCGCCGGCTGCCGCGCCGCCCATCCCGTCGGCAACCATGAGCATGGTCGGCGAGGTGTAGGCGGAGTCCTGGTTGTTCTTGCGGACCAGGCCGATCTCGGAGTGCGCGAGATAGCGCAGGGCGAGGCTCATCTCACTTCTCCACGCTCATCAGCGTCCGTCCGATCCGCAGGGTGTCGGTCAGCCCGAAGGGTGTGGGGGTGGAGATTCGCTGGTTGTTGACGTAGGTGCCGTTGGTCGAGCCGAGGTCCTCCACCACGAAGCCCTGGGCGGAGCGGACGATCCTGGCGTGGCGCGTCGAGACGTAGTCGTCCTCAAGCACCAGCTGGCAGTCCGGCGAGCGGCCGATCTGGATGCCCTCCCCCAAGGGCAGAGTGAGCCCGGCCTGGCGTCCCTGGGTGATGCGCAGCGTATGCGGCAGCTTCCGCTCGGCCCTCCGCTGGCGCATTCCGGGCTTGGCCGGCGTCTGGGCGGGCGCAGCCGTGGGGCCGATCTCTTCCGCGCGGATGGTGCGTCCGAACAGGTCGGTCCGGATCACGTTGCCGGTGATCAGGATGAACAGCCACAGCAGGGCAAGGAAGCCGATCTTGAGCGCGAGGACGACGAGCTCAGACATCGGACACCGGAGAAATGATCGACAGTCGCGTCGAACCGATCTCGATCCGGCTCCCGGCGGTGAGGGTGGCGTGGCGGACACGCTGCCCATCGACGGTGATCCCGTTCGTGGAGCCGAGGTCCTCGATGGTGATCCGCTGCTGGCCCCCGCTCCCGGCCACCTCGATGCGGGCGTGGCTACGGGAAACACCGGGATCGTTGATCCGAAGGTCGGCGTCGGTCCCGCGTCCGATGGTCAGGCCCGGTGCTGTGAGCGGGTGCCGGATCCCGTTGACCTCGATGACGAGGGTCGCCGTCCGGATCTCGCTGGGGGTCGGGTCCTCGGCCGCGTCCACCCCGGCGACGGCGGCGGAGCGGACGGTGAATCGCCCGATCGGGAGGCCCTGGTCGAGGGTGTAGTCGATGAGGATCGGCCCGTTGAAGATGTAGCCGTGCTCAGCGGCGTAGTCGTGCAACTGGGGCACGATTTCAGCGTTGAGCGTCTTGCTGTAGGGGGTGAGTCTGTCGAAGTCGTGGGGCGAGAGGCCCACGTGGAACTCGTTGGGCACCAGTTTGCGGTCCCGGCTCAGCAGCTTGGCTTCGGTGTCCAGCTCCCGCTGCAGACGCGCGGCGATCTCGACCGGCTGGACATCGCCCTTGAAGGCACGGGCGAAGGCGCCGCTGACGACGTCCTCCAGCTTCTTCTCCACACGGTCGAAGACCCCCATGTGCCTCCCTTCGTGGCAGTCCGCCCGCTCAACAGTACCGAGCCGCTGACATACCAGCGTACTTGTGCCGCATTCGGCCCCGGACCCTGCGGCGGTGGTTGAGCTTTCCCGCGAGTGCCCGCCCGCCCTGCTAGGAAGGGGTCCGGGCCCGGAGCGGACAAGGTCCCCGGCCGCAGCAGCGATGCGGAGTCGGCCCTTGAACTGTGCTACTCTCGTGCGGCTGGCTCCTCCGGGGGTCGCGCGCGAGTGGCGGAATGGCAGACGCGCACGGTTCAGGTCCGTGTGTCCGAAAGGACGTGGAGGTTCAACTCCTCTCTCGCGCACCGTAAGGTGCCTCTGACGCGAAGATCCCTCTCGC